>JAOAIM010000163.1 GCA_026414705.1 Verrucomicrobiia bacterium
CGCGAGCACAATGGTAGCCCAGGGCAACGCCCTGGGTTGGCCGTCCCCCAACCCTCTCAAGCCCCGAAGGGGCGCAACAGAGTCCCGCGAGCATGCGGACGACCTCTTGCCCACGACGCGTTCTCCCTCACCCCAACCCTCTCCCGCTGGGAGAGGGGGCGCGGGCGGGCGCCGTAAAACATCGAACAACCAACACTGAACATCGAACATCGAATGGTTCGCAGAGCGTGGAGCGTAGCGCGGGCTTCCAATTCGCCGGTTCGCCGACTTCCGGTCGGCGGATCCAAAGCGGCGGCGAGCCGCCGTGCTCCCAAACGCTGGCGCGCTTGCTGGCCGGGCGCGCCGTCGCTAAGGTGGTTCCGTGAACGCGGCGGCGACAGTTCCCGGAGCGACCTTGCGTGCAGACCACGACCGCGAAGTGGTGGTCGCCGTGCGCGGTCTGACCAAGGTTTTCAAGGATTTCTGGGGCCGACCCAAGGCCCGCGCGGTGGACAACGTGGATTTCGACGTGCACCGGGGCGAGGTCTTTGGCCTGCTGGGCCCGAACGGCTCGGGCAAGTCCACCACCGTCAAACTCATCCTCGGCCTGTTGCGCCCCACCAAGGGGCACATTGAAGTCTTCGGCCACGCGCCCAACCATGTCGCCACCAAATCCCGCATCGGTTATCTGCCCGAAGAATCCTACCTTTACCGCTACCTCAACTCCCGCGAGACGCTCGACTTCTTCGGGCGACTGTTCGAGCTGGAGGAGCGCGAGCGACGCAATCGCATCGAGCAATTGCTCGAAATGGTCGGCCTGAGCCAGACGCACACCCGGCCGGTGGGCGAGTTTTCCAAGGGCATGCAACGGCGCATCGGCCTGGCTCAGGCGCTCATCAACGACCCGGACCTGGTCATCCTCGACGAGCCGACCTCCGGCCTCGATCCCATCGGCTGCCGCGAGATGAAAGACCTCATTCTGGCGCTGGCCCGTCGCGGCAAAACCGTCATCCTCAGCAGCCACCTGCTGGCTGATGTCGAGGACGTGTGCGACCGCGTCGCCATCCTTTACGGCGGGCGCATCCAGGCCATGGGCCCGCTCAAGGAGCTGCTCACCAAACCCGACCGGCTGCGCATCACCACGCCCGTGCTCTCGCGCGAAACCCTCGCCCGCGTGCTCGAAATCATCCGCAACGACGTGCGCGACGGCGAGGTGCGCGTGGACAATCCCACTCAAAACCTCGAAAGCTACTTCCTGGAGGTCGTGGAGAAGGCGCGACGCGAGGCGCAGCAAACCAGCGGCGCACAGGCCGGGGCGCGCGTCGCCGCCTACCTGCGCGGCGAGGTTGAGGAAAAACCCGCGCCGGAAAAAATCCTCGAACGCCTCACCTTGCCCACCGTGCCCGCCGCCCCGCCGCAGCCGGCAGCGCCGCCAACGCCGGCCGTGGACGAGCAAAAGCTCGCCGCCCTGGCGCAGCCGACCGAACCGCCCAAACCCGTCGAAAAACCGGCCGCGCCGAAGGAGGCCGAGGAACTGGCCAAAGCCGACGAAAAACTCGCGTCGCTGCTCGGCAAACCGAAGTTGTGAACAGCTCCGGTTGGCATCGGGACGCACGTCCCGGCTGAAGCGCAACAGCCCATGCGACAACTGCTGGCGATGATGTGGCTGACGTGGAAGGCGGCCTTCCGATTCCGCCTCTTTATCGTCATTGCCGTGTTGCTGCTGACGTCGGTCGTGGCCCTGCCGGTGTTGATCAAAGACGACGGCACCGCGCGGGGGTTCACGCAGATTCTGCTCACCTACACGCTGAGCGTGATCGCGGCGCTGCTGGGCCTGTCCACCGTCTGGCTGGCCTGCGGCACGCTGGCGCGCGACATCGAGGAATGTCAGATGCAGGTCGTGGCGGTGAAACCCATCCCGCGTTGGAAAATCTGGCTCGGCAAATGGCTCGGCATCGTTTCGCTCGATGCCGCGCTGCTGGCGCTTTCGGGCGCGGCGGTGTTCGCGTTGTTGCAGTGGCGGGCCACGAAACTGCCGGAGGCCGAGCGTCGGATACTGCGCCAGGAGGTGCTCGTGGCGCGCGGCTCGGTCAAACCGCCCACCTACGAACGCGAGCTGGAGGAGGAAACGGCGCGCCAGTTGCGGGCCGTGCTGGAGCGTTCGCCGGAAGCGCGCGCCAACATCGAGGAGCTTCGCAAGCAGGTCCGAGAATCCCTCAAGAGCGAGATGCAAATCGTGCCGCCGGGCCATGTGCGGATTTGGGAAATTGACTTGGGAGCGGCGCGACACCGCGCGCGCGGCAAGCCCATGCACCTGCGCGTGAAGTTCAACACCGCCCAATACACCGCTCGCGGCACCTTCACCGCGCTCTGGCAGGTCGGCCAGCCCGAATCCCCTCGCTTCTGGCGCAGCGAACCGATGAGCCTGGCGCCGGACACGTTTCACGAGTTTGAAATTCCGCCCGACCTGTTCGACGACAACGGCGTGCTGACGGTGGTGTTTTTGAACTTCAACGACACGACGCTCCTGTTTCCGCTGGAGGAGGGCATTGAGGTGCTGTACGCCGAGGGAGGCTTCGCGCTGAATTACGCCCGGGGTCTGGGCATCATTTTCTGCTGGATGGCGGCGCTGGCGGCGCTGGGGCTGGCCACGGCCAGTTTCCTTTCCTTCCCCGTCGCCGCCTTCACGTCGCTGGCGCTGCTGACGATGGCGCTCTCCACCGGCACGCTCAGCACCGTGGTGTCGGAGGGCACGATCATGGGCTATGACGCCGAGAAAGGCGGGCCGGGGCGCTCGCCGGTGGACGTGGTGGTGGTGCCGGTTTTCCGGGCGCTGCTGACGGTGATCAACCTGGCGAAGGGCTTCGCGCCAATTGACGCGCTGAGCATGGGCCGGAGCGTGTCCTGGGCGCAACTGGGCAGGGCGTTCGGTCAGATCGTGCTGGTGCTCGGCGGCGGCCTGGCGCTGATTGGGATCGCCGGATTTTACCGGCGCGAACTGGCGGCGGCCCAGACGCAATGACTCCGCGCCTCAAAAAATTCCTGTTGCTCACGCTGGCAGCGGTGCTGCTGGTCGCCGTCGCGCAGGTGCAGCCCGCGCTCAACCGCGACCGCGAACGGCTCGGCCTGACGCGCGTCACGCCCCTGGAAAACGCCCCGCCGGTGCTTGCCTTCACCACCGTGGCGCTGGGCGGCTTCCGCGGCCTCATCGCCAACGCCCTCTGGATCCGTTCCAGCAACCTCCAGGACGAGGACAAGTTCTTCGAGGCGATGCAACTGGCCGATTGGATCACCAAGCTCGAGCCGCACTACCCGCAGGTTTGGGCCTACCTGGGCTGGAACATGGCTTACAACATCTCGGTGAAGTTCAAGGACGCCACCGACCGCTGGCGCTGGGTGCGCGCGGGCTTTGAACTGCTGCGCGACCAGGGCATCCGTTACAACCCCTACCAGCCGCTGGTCTATCGCGAGCTGGCCTGGATTTTTCAACACAAGATGGGCCAGAACCTCGACGACGCCCACCTCTACTACAAACAGCAATGGGCCAACGAAATGGCCCGCGTCTTCGGCACCAACCGCGCCCCGAATCTCGACGAGTTGATCGAGCCGCAAACCGACGAGGCCCGCCAGCGCCTGGCCCTCCTCACCAACGAGTTCAAGCTCGACCCCCGTTTCATGAAGGAGGTCAACCAGACCTACGGCCCGCTGGAATGGCGCCTGCCCGAAGCACACGCCATTTACTGGGCCGCGCTCGGCCTCAAACGCGCCGCCGAAAACCAGTCCAAGGTCAACCCCGACGAACTGATCCAGTTGCGCCGCGTCATCTATCAGTCCATGCAACTGAGCTTTTATCGCGGACGCCTCATCGCCAACCCCTACGAGAAACTCTTCGAGTTCGGTCCGAACCTCGACATCATCGAAAAAGTCAACGCCGCCTACGAACTGATGTTTGAAGAGGAAACCCAGCCGCACCAAAAAGACGGCATCCGCCGCGCGCACCGCAATTTCCTGCGCGACGCCGTCTATTTCCTTTACGCCGGTGACCGGTTGGCCGACGCCGCGCGCTGGTATCGCTACCTCATCGAAAAATTCCCCGACCAGCCGCTCATCACCGGCGATACCAACTCGCTCCCGCGCAACCTCACCCTCGATCAATACGCCGTCGCCCGCGAGGTCGAGGACGTCGGCGAAACCTCCCGCGACCGGATCAAATCCGCCATCGAGGGCAAGATCGTCCGCTCCTTCCGCTACCTGGCGCTGGGCGAAGACCGCATGGCCGCCGGCGCCCGCTACCTCGCCCGCAAAATTTGGGAAAGCTACACCAAACAGATCGAAGGCGCCGAACAGCGACTCCAAATCCCGCCCGTCGAAGAGATCGAAAAAGAAATCCTCAATCGCATGCTCAACCCCGAAGAGGGCGTGCCCTTTGAAATGCGCGCGGCGTTGCGTGCGCGCCTGGGACTGCCGCCCGAAGAACCGCCGCCCGCCGCCAACACCAACGCCCCGCCCGCCGCCGCCTCCGCGCCCGCCACCCCTCCCCAATCGGCCGCCTCGCGTTGAACCGGGGGCGCGCCCAGACAGCGCAAAAAACAGTTTCCCTCAACGCCGTCGTGGTTTAACAAGCCCCGGCCATGAACGAACTCCTCAACCAGGTCGCCATTGTCACCGGCGCCGGTCGCGGCATCGGGCGCGCCATCGCCCTGAAATTCGCCGCCGCCGGAGCCGACGTGGTGTGCGTGTCTCGCACTGCTGAAAACGCCGAGAAAGTCGCCACCGAAGTCCGCGCCCTGGGCCGGAAAGCCTGGCCCTGCGCGCTCGACGTGGCCGACGCCGCCGCCGTGGCCGCCGCCGCCGAAAAAATTCTGGCTGACTGCGGACGGGTGGACGTGCTGGTGAACAACGCCGGCGTCACCCGCGACGGTCTGCTCATGCGCATGAGCGACGCCGACTGGGACACCGTGCTCAACACCAACTTGCGCGGGGCGTTTCTCATGACCCGCGCGTTGCACCGCCCGATGCTCAAACAACGGGCCGGCCGCATCATCAACATCGCCTCGGTCGTCGGTCTCATCGGCAACGCCGGCCAGTGCAACTACGCCGCCAGCAAGGCGGGCCTCATCGGCTTCACCCGCGCCGCCGCCCGCGAGTTCGCCTCCCGCGGCGTCACCGTCAACGCCATCGCCCCCGGATTCATCGAGACCGACATGACCGCGGCCGTCAACGAAACCGTGCGCGCCGAGTTGCTGAAGCGGATTCCGTTGGGCCGTTTCGGCCAGGCCGAGGAAATCGCCGCGGCGGCGCTGTTCCTGGCCGGGCCTTCGGGCGCCTACATCACCGGCCAGGTGTTGGTGGTGGACGGCGGCATGGTCATGTAGCGGCGCTCCAACGGCGCAACCGCCTGCCGACCAACAGTCCGCACGCCGACGCAAAACGGCTCAGATTCGCCCCAAAATCGCGCGCTGGAAAAAAATCTCATTCGGTCTTGACGGCTCTCGAACCTCTGGCATAGACACACGGCAAAAACGAACCCGGAGCAACAACATGGCTGAAAACAGCATCGAACAGCGAGTCAGGAAAATCATCGTCGAGCAACTCGACGTGAAGCCCGACCAGGTCACGCCCGATGCCAAGTTCGTCGAAGACCTCGGCGCGGACTCCCTGGACATCGTCGAGTTGATCATGGCGCTGGAAGAGGAGTTCGGCCACGAAATCCCCGACGAGGAAGCCGAGAAGCTCGTCACGGTGGGTGACGTGGTCAAATACATTGAGGATTTGCAGGAGAAGTAACCTGAACCGGCTCATCTCCGGGGCGGTTCCGGTCGCACGGCGGCGCTGAACCGCCCCGCTGCTTCTATGGCGAGCAACTGGTCCGAACGCAGGGTCGTCGTCACCGGCGTGGGCGTCGTCACGCCCCTGGGCCACAACCTGAGCGAGTTCTGGAACAACCTCCTCGCCGGGCGTTGCGGCATTGACCGCATCAGCGCCTTTGACCCCAGCGCTTTTGACACCCAAATCGCCGCCGAAGTCCGCAACTTCGATCCCGCCCCGGCCTTTCCCTCCGCCAAGGAAGTCCGCCGCACCGACCGCTTCTCCCAGTTCGGCGTCTATGCCGCCTGGGCCGCCCTCAAGGACAGCGGCGCCGACCTCGACCGGCTCGACCGCGACCAGATCGGCGTGGTCATCGGCTCGGGCATCGGCGGGCTTGACACCACCAGCCAGCAGTTGCGGGTGCTTTTCGAGCGCGGCCCGCGCAAGCTCTCGCCCTTCATGATCCCGATGCTCATCAGCAACATGGCGGCGGGCATGTTCTCCATCTACTACAACCTCCGCGGCCCCAACTACGGCACCGTCTCGGCCTGCGCCACCGCCAACCACGCCATCGGCGAAGCCTGGCGCACCATCAAAATGGGCGACGCCCAAATGATGTTCGCCGGCGGCGCCGAGGCCACCATCGTGCCCATCGGCATCGGCGGCTTCTGCGCCATGAAAGCCATGAGCACCCGCAACGACGACCCCCAGCACGCCTCCCGACCGTTCGACAAGGAACGCGACGGCTTCGTCATGGGCGAGGGCGCGGGCGTGCTCGTGCTCGAAGAACTCGAACACGCCAAAAAACGCGGCGCCAACATCTATTGCGAGATCGTTGGTTACGGCAACACCGCCGACGCCCACCACCTGACCGCGCCACCGCCCGGCGGCGAGGGCGCCGCACGCTGCATGAAAATGGCCCTTCGCTCCGCCGGCATGAACCCGGAGGACATCTCCTACATCAACGCCCACGGCACCGCCACGCCCCAGGGCGACGTCGCCGAAACTCAGGCCATCAAGGCCGTCTTCGGCGAGCACGCGCGCAAGCTCGCCGTCAGTTCCACCAAGGGCGCCACCGGCCACATGCTCGGCGCCGCCGGCGCCGTCGAAATGGCCGTCTGCGCCCTCGCCATCAAACACGACGTCGTCCCCCCGACCATCAACCTCACCGTGCCCGACCCCGAGTGCGACCTGGACTACGTGCCGAACGTGGCGCGCGAAATGCCCGTGCGCGCCGCCATCAACAACTCCTTCGGCTTCGGCGGCCACAACGCCAGCATCGTCGCCCGCAAGTTCGTGGGTTAAGCCAGCCTTGCGACGCCGGCCTCCGGCGTTCGCTCCCAACCCCGCGCCGCCGCGCGCCATGAATTTCCTCCCCTTGATCGAGCGCAAACGCGAGGGGGGACGCCTGGCCCCCGACGAACTGCGCCAGCTTGTGGCCGACTTCACCGCCGGACGCATTCCCGACTACCAAATGGCCGCATTTTTGATGGCGGTTTACTTTCGCGGCCTGGACCGCGCCGAGACCACGGCGCTCACGTTGGCCATGCGCGACTCCGGCGAAACCCTCGCCTTCCCCAAAGACCCGCGCCCGCTCGCCGATAAACACTCCACCGGCGGCGTCGGCGACAAGGTTTCCCTGCCGCTGGCGCCCCTGCTCGCCTGCCTGGGCTTGCGCGTGCCCATGATCTCCGGGCGCGGCCTGGGCATCACCGGCGGCACCCTCGACAAGCTCGAATCCATCCCCGGTTTCCGCACGGCCCTCTCCGCCACCGACGTCGTCGAAATCGTCCAGCGCGTCGGCTGCGTCATCTGCGGCCAGACCGAGCGCATGGTGCCGGCGGACAAGAAAATGTATGCGCTGCGCGACGCCACCGGCACCGTGCCCAGCATCCCGCTGATCGTGGCCTCCATCCTTTCAAAAAAACTCGCCGAAAACCTTCGCGCGCTTGTGCTCGACGTGAAATTCGGCACCGCCGCCTTCATGCAAACCCTGCCCCGGGCGCGCCAGCTCGCCCGCGCGATGGTTGAGTTGGGCAACGCCTGCGGCGTCAACACCCGCGCGCTGCTCACCAACATGAACACCCCGCTGGGCTGCGCCGCCGGTAACTGGCTTGAAGTGCGCGAAAGCGTTGCCTGCCTCGAGGGCCGCGGCCCGGACGATTTGCGCGAATTGGTGCTGACCTGCGCCGCCCACCTGCTGGTGCAAACCCGCAAAGCCCCTTCCCTCCCCGCTGCCCGCAAACTCGCTCAAACCTGCCTCGACTCCGGCGCGCCCCGGCGCAAGTGGGATGAAATGCTCGCCGCGCAGGGGGCCGACCTCGGCGAATTTCATCGCAAACTCGCGCTCGACCACACCGCGCCGGTCGTGCGAGAACTCAAAGCCGACCGCGCCGGCTGGGTCGTCCGCTGCGACGCCCGCTGCGTGGGCGAGATCGTGCGCGACCTGGGCGGCGGGCGGTTCACCAAGGAGTCGGCGATCAACCCCGACGTGGGCGTGGATCACCTTGCCAAACCCGGCGAGCGCGTTGCCAAAGGCGATGTCCTGGCCCGCATCCACGCCGCCGACTCCGAGGCGGCCAGCGCGGCCCACGAGCGATTGCGCACCGCCTTTCAAATCGCCCCGTGCCGACCCCGGCCCGAGCCGCTCATCCAGGGCGTGGTCACCGGATCTCTCCGTTGAGTGGTCCAAACCGGCCGGTGGCCCTTCCAAACGTCGAGCCGAACGTAAAGCGTGGAGCGTCAGAGCGTCGGACCGTAGCGCAGGCTTCCAGCCTGC
>JAOAIM010000164.1 GCA_026414705.1 Verrucomicrobiia bacterium
GGGTGAGGGAGAACGCGTCGTGGGCGTGAGGGTGTCCACATGTTCGTGGGACTCTGTTCCGCCCCTTCGGGGCTTGAGAGGATTTGGGGGCGTCGCCTTTCAGGTCTATCGCGCATCGTTCTCCAGCGCGCATTTTTGCGGGCGCAAATTGCACGGGCGTTTGCCGGTTTCGAGCTTTGCCGTGGTTTACCGCGCCGCTAAGCTGCGCGCCGATATGCGCCTGGGGCATTTCCGACGGGACTACGGGACGGGCAGCCTGCGTCGTCAGGAGCTGGCGGGCGACCCGATTGCGCAGTTCCAGGGCTGGTTTCGGCAGGCTTCGGGTCTCACGCGCGAAGGCCGTTGGCGGCGCGTGGGCATCGCCCTCTACAAGCTCTGGCAGGGGCTGTTGGGCCGACCGCCGCTCGACGCCAACGCCATGGCGCTGGCAACCGTCAGCGTTGAGGGCCAACCCTCGGTGCGCACGGTGTTGCTCAAGGGCGTGGACGCACGCGGCTTTGTGTTTTTCACCAACTACGACAGCCGCAAGGGCCGGGAACTTGCCGCCAACCCCCGCGCCGCGCTGGTGTTCTACTGGCCGGATTGGGAACGACAGGTTTGCATCACCGGCACGGTGAGCAAACTGCCGCGCGAGGAGTCGGAGGCCTATTTCAAGACACGCCCACGCGGCGCCCAACTGGCCGCCTGGGCATCGAACCAGAGCGACGTCATCCCCAACCGCGAGGCGCTCGAGGCGCGCTGGCAGGAAATGGCCAGGCGCTTTGAGGGCGCAGACGTGCCGCTGCCGCCAAACTGGGGCGGATACGTGCTGGCCCCGGAGCAAATCGAATTCTGGCAGGGTCGCCTCAACCGCCTGCACGACCGCTTCCGCTACTCGCGTCAGCCCGATGGCACCTGGCGCGTTGACCGACTCTGCCCATGAACCGCCGAGCCCACGCGCCTTGCGCGCAACGGGGATTTGCCAGAAGCCAAGCGCGATTCGCCGTGTCGGTGCTGGCGCTGAGTCTGGTCGCGGCGCGCGCCGATTTTTTTGTGTCGCCCAACGGTTCGGATGCGAATCCGGGCACGTGGGCAAAGCCTTTCGCAACGCTCGAAATGGCCCGCGACGCCGTTCGCGCTTTGAAAGCGCGCGGCCCGCTGCCCCCCGGCGGCCTGACCGTGTGGCTGCGCGGCGGCGATTACCGCCGCACCAACGCGCTGGAACTGACCGACGCCGATTCGGGCACGCCGCAGTCGCCGGTTGTCTGGCGCGCCTGGAAAGACGAATGGCCCCGACTGCTGGGCGGGCAGCGGTTGACCGGATTTCGCCCGGTGAGCGATCCGGCGGTGCGGGCGCGGCTCGACCTGACTGCGCGCGAGCATGTCGTGGAACTGGACCTGCGCGCGCTCGGCATCGCGGACTTCGGCGAGTTGAAATCGCGCGGATTTTCCCATCCCACCGTGTTGGCGCACGCGGAGCTTTTTCACGGGGGCAAACCGATGACGTTGGCGCGCTGGCCCAACGAAGGCGAGTTCGCTCAAATCGCCGGCACGCCGGCCACCGAACGCGACGAGCACGGCGGTCAACTGGGCGCGTTGACCAACGGATTTTTCTACGCCGGCGACCGGCCCGCGCGCTGGCAGGGGACCAGCGACCTGTGGGTGCACGGTTACTGGGCCTACGACTGGGCGAATTCTTACGAGAAAGTGGCGTCGCTCGACCGCGAGCGACGGCTGGTCAGGACCGCGCCGCCTCACGGCCTTTACGGTTTCCGCAAGGGCCAGCGGTTTTATTTCCTCAACGTGTTGGAGGAACTCGACCAGCCGGGTGAGTGGTTTCTGGATCGCCGCGCCGGCGTGCTTTACTTCTGGCCGCAGGAGTTCCCCAGATCCGACGGATCTGACGCATCAGCCGGATCGGGCAAACCAGCAACGCGCTCCGCCGAAACGCTTCTCTCGCTCCTCGACCAACCGCTGCTCAAGCTCACCGGCGTTTCCAACGTCACCTTCCGGGGGCTGGCCTTTGAGGCCACGCGCGCCAGCGCCATTGAAATCCACGGCGGCGCGAGCAACCGCATCCTCGCCTGCCTCATCCGCAACGTCGGCAACCACGGCATCGTTGTCTCGGGCGGTGTCGGGCACGGCGTTGTGGCGTGCGACATTTTCGACACCGGCGACGGCGGGGTGGACCTGACCGGCGGCGACCGACAGACGCTCACGCCCGGCGGTCACTTTGTCGAGAACTGTCATTTCCAACGCCAGGGCCGCTGGTCGAAGTGCTACGTCCCGGCGATTCATCTCCAGGGCGTGGGCTCGCGCGCGGCGCACAACCTCATCCACGACCATCCGCATTGCGCAATTCTGTTTTGGGGCAACGACCATCTCATCGAGTTCAATGAAATCCACCGCATCGCGTTGGAGACCGGCGACGTGGGCGCGATTTACACCGGGCGCGACTACACGTTTCGCGGCAACCGCATCCGGCACAACTTCATCCACCACACCGGCGGCGTGGGCATGGGTTCGATGGGCGTTTACATGGACGACTGCGTCAGCGGCACGGAGGTCTTCGGTAACATCTTCTACAAGGTGCATTGGGCGATGTTCATCGGCGGCGGACGCGACCATCGCGTCGAGAACAATCTCTTCGTGGACTGCGACCCGGCCATCCGCGTGGACGGGCGCGGCCTGGACCGGTCACCGGTCTGGCGCGACATGGTCAACCTCACGATGCGCCAGCGGCTGGCGGACGTGCCCCCGGAGTTGTATCGCGCGCGCTATCCCGAACTGAAATCGCTTGACCGCTACTACGGTCGGCCCGGCGGCCCGCCGATCACGGGGGACGCCTTCCAGGGCGTGCCGCCGGAGGGCAACGTCATTGCCCGCAACGTGTGCGTGGGCAAATGGCTCGAGGTCGGTTGGCACGCCAAAACCGAGATGCTGCGGCTGGAGAACAATCTCACCAACGCGACCAACAGCCTGGCCCGCGCCCTGACTGACGAATCGGCCGCGTCTGATTTTCTTCTGCGCCGGGATTCCCCGGCCTTCGCGCTGGGTTTCCGACGCATCCCCGTGAAGCAAATCGGCCTGCGGGACGACACGCTGCGGCGGGAGCTGCAGCGGCGGCAGGCAACCGGCGCGCCCAATTGCTCCCCCTGAAAACTCTTTGCCCCGCCCGATCGGGCCGTGTGGGTGGCTTCCACCTTCCTGGCCCGGTCCGATCGCCGCCATCGGCGCGGCGCGCATCCGGTGAATTGTTGGTGAACAGCCGGTGCAAAAAAAACGCTTGCACCGCCGCCTTTTCGGTGGAAGTTGCGTTAGTGCTCGATCCAGCGTCGTTCGCGGGGGCGCGGAAACGAAGAGGCCTCGGGCACGACCAAACCATGACACCGACGGTGCCAGTCGGGGGACCGCTCGCACACCGGGACTCGTGCCACGTCGTGATTGTGTATGAAGACGCGGCGACCCGGGCCCGTGCCATGGCAGCCTGTGATTGTTTGATCCAACAGTGCTGGGCGGAGGTGGAGTTTGATTTCCACTGGTGGCGGACGGACTTCCTGGCCGACGAGACAATGGCCGAACTGGCGGCGCAGCAGGCCGCGAACGCCGATTTCGTAATCGTGGGTTGCGATCCGCACACCGAGTTTTCCCCCGCTCTCAAGCAGTGGTTTGAGAACTGGGCCGCGCGCCGCCGCGGCGGACGCGATGGCGCCCTGCTGCACCTGACCAGCGGATGGCCCGCCTTCGGCCCCGGCTGGCGCAACGAGCAGTTCCTGCGCGAGATCGCCCGCCGCGCGTTGCTGGACTATTTGACGCCATCGGCTGCGGACGAGGGCGAACTGCCGGCCTCATTTGAAGAAGCCGAGCGGCGGGCAAACCTGCATTCCTCGATCCTGGATGAAATCCTCAACCAGCCGCCCCGCCCGCCGAGCTTCGGACTGAACGAATGACCGGAGGTCGCACGCGGGTCGCCCGCGCGGGCGGACGCGCTCACCTTTCGCGCGCGGGTGCCAACGCCGGGTCGTCCAAATCCAACCGGTAGAGCACCTGATTGTAATCGTAGCGCGGCGTCGGCGGCGGGCGGTCGGCGAACATCTGGCTGAAGGTGCCCTCGAAGATCACCATCGGCGAATTCGGCGCGGTGAACTCCGGATGCAGGCGCGGATTGTAGAAGGTGTAGTTTTCGTGGCTGAGGATTTTGACGGCTTTGCCCCAGGGGCCGGTGGGCGCGTCGGCCTCCGCATACCACACCTCGCCCAGTGCCGAGGGTTTGCCAAACGCCTGCACGAAAACCGTCACCCAACGTTTCCGCCACGGATTCCACGCAATTGAGCCGCTGTGCGGTTTCACCGGCTGGCCATCAGCGGCTGAAACCAGCGTTTCTTGCGGCGTGAGCACCTCCCACCGGGCCGGATCGCACCACGCTTCAAAGGTCGCCGGACACCGCAGCGTGGGCAACGGATTGCCGAACAAAACCCACTCCCGACCGTCGGCGTCCTTCCACAGCACCGCGTGGCCGTCGGGCAGCGGCGGGGGTCGCGCCTCCGCGTCGGATTTGCTCCAGAGCACCCGCAGCGATTCGAACTCGGCGCGGGCTTCGTTCCACACGCACAGGCCCCACCGGTAACCCTCCAGCGGTGGGTTGACCTTGACGTAGGCCGCGACGAGCCGGGGCACGCCATTGGAGTCGCGCAGGCTGGTGAGGCCGCTCAACCAGGTCGGACCCTCGCCCGGCATGGGCGCCAGGGCGCGCGGCTAGCGGTTGGTGTCGGTGAAATACTCGAAGACCAGTTCCACAGGCGGCTCGAAGCGTTTGAGCGGTTGGACCGGAGTTGTCGCGCCGGTGCAGTGGAAAATGCCCAGCGGATACCGCGCCAGCGTCGTGTCGCCCCAGAGCCAGAACAACCGCCCGCGATGCACGGCGTTTTGGACGCTGTCGCAGCCCAGCACACCGGACTCGCGCCAGCGGCGTCGCTCGCCCAGCTTCTGACTTTCAGCGAACAGCCCGGCGCCGGTGATCCGGCCCAGACGCCGCGCCACGCTGGTGCGCGTCACCTCCAGGCGCAACGTCCGGCCCCGCTGCGGCACCCATCGCACCCCGCGATACCCAAACCCGTCCGCCGTCACCTCGTAGCCGTGCCCGATCACGTCGAACCAGGTCTCGCGCCCCATCAACTCCGGCAGGTCAAATGCGATCACCCCGGCGTTGTCGCTCACAAATCGAACCTGATGCGTTGTGCGCAGCTCAACCAGCGGCACCGGCCAACCGCTGCCCTTTTCGACGATTTCGATGCGGCAGAGCGGGCTGCTCTGAACCCACCACGCCCCCGCCAGAAACATCCCCGCCACCGCCGGGCTTCGGAGCCTCGCAATCATCACGCCCCCGCGCATCCGGCTCATTCAATCCTGCGTCCGGCCAATGTCAAACGCCGCCCGCGCCGCCGCACCGCGCCACGGCCGCGCCGCGTTCGGATTTGATTGCCGTCGCCGTTGGCGCGCATCTTTGCGGTCGCACAACCACGGTTCGCAACCATGAAAAGCCTGACCGAATATCTTTGGTTCGAAACCCCGCACCGGCGGGACTACATCAACATCACCGACACCGTGCAGCAACTGGTGCGCAAAAGCGGCGTGCAGGAGGGCCTGTGCCTGGTCAACGCCATGCACATCACCGCCAGCGTCTATATCAACGACGCCGAGGACGGCCTGATTCACGACTACGATGTGTGGCTCGAAAAACTCGCGCCGCACGAGCCGGTCAGCCAATACCACCACAACCGCACCGGCGAGGACAACGCCGACGCCCACCTCAAGCGCCAGATCATGGGCCGCGAAGTCGTCGTCGCCATCACCCGGGGCCGACTCGACCTCGGCCCGTGGGAACAAATTTTCTACGGCGAATTTGACGGACGCCGCCGCAAACGCGTCCTGGTCAAAATCATCGGCGAATGAGCGCCGGTCCGTTCATCGCTCCGGCCAGGTGCCGGTTTGAGACGTTGTGAAACGCACCCCGCCGCCAACACCCCTGTGGCAACGGCCCGGCGTCATTGCCGCAACCCTTGCCCTGGGCACGACGCTGGTTTTTGCGCCGGCGCTGTGGTGCGACTTCCTGCGCTTTGACGACCCGGATTACGTGACCGACAACCCCTGGGTGCGCGAGGGACTGAGCTTCAACAGCCTGCGCCACGCCTTCACCCACACCCAAACCGGCAACTGGCATCCGATCACGTGGTGTTCGCACCTGCTCGACGCGCAACTGTTCGGCCTCCGGCCCTGGGGGCATCACCTCACCAGCGTGCTGTTGCACGCGGCCAACGCCGCGCTCCTGTTCCTGCTGCTCCAGCGCCTGACCCGCCAACCGGGCCGCAGCGCGCTGGTCGCGCTGTTGTTCGCCTGGCATCCACTCCGTGTCGAGTCGGTCGCCTGGGTCGCCGAGCGCAAAGACGTGCTCAGCGGATTGTTCTTCCTGCTGGCCCTCGGCGCGTATGTCCGTTACGCGGAAAAAGCATCTCAAGCCGCGCGCCCGGCGTCCAAAACCGCCAACGGCACACCCGCCCACAAGCCTCAACCCTCGCCGCTCGACCCTCGACCCTCGACCCTCGGCCTCATTCTGGCCCTGATTTTTTTCGCCCTCGGACTGATGAGCAAGCCGATGCTCGTAACCCTGCCGCTGGTGTTGGGGTTGCTGGACTTCTGGCCCTTGGGGAGGCTTGGCCGAAACGACGCGGTTGCGGAGGTGTCGCCGGCGGCGGGGCCGACCCGGCGCGTCTGGCTGGAAAAAATTCCCTTCTTTGCCATCGCGTTGCTTGCGGGCGCAGTGGCGCTGTGGACACAGTCGCGCGCAGGCGCCCTGGCCGGTGTGGACGTGTTGCCGGCGGACGCCCGTGCGGCCAACGCCCTCTCCGCCGTGCTGATCTACCTGCGAAAGACCTTCTGGCCCACCGACCTGGCCGTGTTCTATCCCTACACGGGCGGCATGAAACTTCCCGCGTTGGTTGCCGCTGCCGGGTTGTTGATCGCCCTGACCTTTGTGGCCGTGCAACTGCGTCGCCGCCGACCGTATCTGCTGACCGGTTGGCTGTGGTTTTTGATCATGCTGCTGCCGGTGCTGGGCCTGGTGCAGGCCGGTTCGCAGGCGCTCGCCGACCGTTACACCTACCTGCCGCACATCGGCCTGGGCATTGCCCTGGTCTGGGCGGCGGGCGAGTTCGCCGACCGCGCGCCGTGGCGACGCAACCTGTTCGCGGCGCTGGCCGTCGCACTGGCACTTGGATGCGCCGCAGGCACGCTCGCGCAACTGCGGCACTGGCGCAACGGCGTGACGTTGTTCGAGCGCGCCCTGGCCGTGACCCCCGACAACGCCTTCGCCCGGTACAACCTCGGCATCGAACTGGCCGCGCGCGAACAACTCGAAGCCGCCCGCGTGCAGTTCCTCAAGGCGGTCGAACTCGACCCCGATCACGCCGGGGCCTGGAACAACCTGGGCCTGTGCGTGGCCCGGCTGGGCCGACGCGCGCTGGCGATGGACTGTTACCGCGAGGCGCTCGCGCTCAAACCCGATTATCCCGAAGCCCACTTCAACCTCGGCCTGGCTCTGGCCGCTGAAGGCGACGCCGCCGCAGCCGCCGAACATTTCCGCGCCGTCCTCCAGCAACGGCCCGACTTCGCCGAAGCCCACACGCAACTCGGTCTGGCGCTGGTGCGCCTGGAGGATTTCGCCGGTGCCGCCGAACATTTTCGCCACGCCGTGCGCCTGGCCGCGGATGCCACCCGGCACGCGCACCTGGCCGGCGCCCTGGTGCTGCTTCACGACCCCGCCGGCGCCCGCGAACACTACCGGCTGGCCCTGCAATTGGAACCGGACCGGCCCGACATCCTCCAACGACTCGCCTGGCTGCTGGCCACGCACGGCTCGCCCGACATCCGCAACGGCGCCGAGGCGCTCCAGTTGGCCGAACGCGCCTGCGCCCTCAGCCCCCGCACCAACGCCCTGCTGTTGGCCACACTCGCCGCCGCCCTGGCTGAAACCGGCCGTTACGATGAAGCCGTCCAAACCTCCGAGCACAGCCTTCAACTCGCCCGTGCCGAGGGCGACAGCGCATTTGTTCATGCCGAAGAGCAACGGCTCGCCCTTTACCGCCAGCAACGTCCCTTCCACCAACCCTGAGCCGCGCGTTGCGATGGCGGAGCGTGGGGAGCGTCGGAGCGTAGCGCAGATTGGCAATCTGCTGTGCCGCCGACTGGTAGTCGGCAAAGCCAAAGCGGCGACACCAGCCTGCAAAACTCTGAACTTTGAACCTTGAACTCTGAACTTTGAACAGGGCCGTGCGTGCGTCACGGGTCATCGCGTCGCCCTTGTGCGGCTTGGGCAATTCCCTCTCCCTCGAGGGAGAGGGACAGGGTGAGGGTGAGGCACCGCAGAGCGGTGAACATCGAACAACGAACATCCAACATCGAACATCGAATGGATCGTGGAGCGTCGGAGTGTGGGGGATTGCAAATTGCAAATTTCAAATTGGCAATTGGAAATTGGCAATGAAAGGGGGAGC
>JAOAIM010000165.1 GCA_026414705.1 Verrucomicrobiia bacterium
CGCATCTTCGGTCTGGTGGTGGACCAGGCCACCCGCCGCATCCTCGACTGCGTGCTCATGAGCGGCCTCAACGGCCACCTCGACATCGCCCGCGCGTTGGGTCAGTCCCCCGACGGCTTGTATTTCCAGGGCGTCTGGGCCACCAACGCCTGGGGCAACCTGCTCAGCGACGCCCCCGGCGTCCTCCAGCAAATCCTCGTCTCCCTCGGCTACGGCGATCCGCGCACCGACTGGCGCGATTACGGCATCGGCGCCGCCCAGGGCGCCTCCCGCGCCAAGGAAATCGCCAACTTCATGGCCTTCTTCGCCGACTCGCACACCGCCCAATACCGCGACCCGGGCTCCGGACGCGTCTTTTACGGCACCAACACTGCCCTGGAAGCCACCACGCCCTTCAACCCCTCGCGCAAGTTCTCCCTTTATCTCTCCTGGCAGGCCAACGACCCGCTCGTTCATTACATGCCCGGCGACATGCTTTATCTGGAAAAAGCCCAGACACCCGTCTATTGGGACTTGAAAAACCTCAACGTCAGCCCCGCCGGCAACAACATCGGCTTGCGCAACAACCGTTATCAACCTTGGGCCTTCGTCGAGCCGGACAGCGACGTCAACTCCGTCAACCCGGCGGTCAAAGACCCGCTCGTGTTGCGCTCCGACGACTGGCAATTCCCGACCAACAAGCTGCCCACCCTCGGTTGGATCGGCCGCGTCCATCGCGGCACCCCGTGGCAAACCATCTTCCTTAAATCCACCAACGCCCTGGCCGGTGGCAACATCGTCAACTGGCAACGCTGGACCGGCAATGCCGACCCCCTCGATGCCCTCGGCAGCGCGCCCACCAACGACTGGCGCATGATCGAATTGTTCACCACCGCCCTGAGCGACAACGCCGCGCGCGGACGTCTTTCCATCAACCAATCCGGCCTGGCCGCCTGGTCGGCCGTGCTCAGCGGCGTCATCGTCTTGCAGGCCGACACCAACGCCAACCGCTACGTCCGGGGCGGCAACTATTTCGCCTACCCGATCCCGCCCGCCGGGGCCGACCTCGACGCGCCGCTGCGCCGGTTGGTCACCGCCATCAATGACGTGCGCGCCACCAACTTCCCCGGTGGCGTCTTCCAGCATTTGGGCGATATTTTGGCGGTGCCGGAGCTGACCGACCGCTCGCCGTTCCTCAACGCCGACGCGGCCGACAAGGTGTGGGGGTTCAACGACGCCGTTTATGAATGGCTGCCGCAACAGATTTTGTCGCTGCTCGACGTGCGCCCGCCGCGCTATGTCGTCTATGCTTATGGCCAGACGCTCCGGCCCGCGCCCGGCAGCGTCATCCCCTCCGGCCCGCTCGCCGGCCTGTGCACCAATTACCAGATCACCGCCGAAGCCGCCGTGCGTGCGGTCTTCCGCGTCGAAGGTGCGCCCGCCAGCCCGCGCGTGGTCCTGGAAACCTTCAACCCTTTGCCCCCGGAGTGAAATGAACGCGCCCGGCAATTTTCACAACACCGTCGCGCAGACTCCCCATCTGCCGTGGGTAGCGCAGGCTGGCAGCCTGCCGTATCGCGGATTGGCAATCCGCGAGCCGCTGCCGGCAGTCTGTGAGCGAGGCGGCCGATGGCGAATCTCAGCCACAAAGACCGCACCGCGCTGCGGCGTCCCTCTGACCCCAACCGAGTTTTGATCCCATGCGCCCCCGTCCCATTCTCTGGTCGTTGATCAGTTTGCTCTGTCTCACCGGCGCATTCGTCACGTGGCATCTGGCCGAGCGCCACCGCCATCGCACCGCGCCGTCACCCACCCCGGCCACCCCGGTCGCCGCCACCGCAACCAACCTCAGCCGCGCCCTGTTGCCCGCCCTCCAAACTTCGTCGGCCACCTGGCCGCTGTTGACTCAACCCACGTCCATCCCCACCACAACCGCCCGCACCAACCGCCTCGCTTATCGCCTCTCGAATACCCGCCGGCCCCTCGGCGAGTTGATCCACCGCGACCATGCCATCCTGCTCGAAAACGCCCTGCTCGACACCGAATCGCCCGTGTCTCTGCCCATCCCGCAGCACCTTCGCGCCGAGGGCGACCCGGGCGCGTACATCGTTCAGGCGCGCGGCCTCGCAGACAACGCTTTCCGCGAACGCCTCCGTGCCGCCGGCGCGAGCATCATTTCCTACATCCCCAACAACGCGTATCTCGTGCGCGCTTCGGCCTCGGCGGTCGCGGGCCTCGCGGACATTGCTCAGGCCATCCTGCCCTACGAGCCTTACTACAAACTCAAATGGCCGTTGCTCGAACTGGCCGTGAAGGGCGAAATCCCGCCCTCGGACGCGCCGCTGAACGTGGCGTTGTTCCCGGATGCCAGAGACAGCACGCGCGCGGCGCTCAAACAACTCGGCGCCGACGTGTTGGCCGAAGACCGCTCCCCCTTCGGCCCGGTGCTGCAGGTGCGCGTGCGACCCGAACCCGACAGCCTCGCGGCGCTGGCGCGTCTGCCCGGCGTGCAGGTCATCGAGCCGTGGCGACCACGCGTGGCCGCCAACGACCTGAGCCGCGTCCGGCTGGGTATCGCCACCGATACCATCACCACCACCAATCACTTCAACCTCACGGGCACCAACGTGCTGGTCAACGTGAACGATTCGGGCGTGGACGCGACGCATCCCGACCTGGCATCCCGCGTGTGGGGCTACACCACCCTCGCGTTGAGCGACTCCAACGGGCACGGCACCCACGTGGCGGGCGTCATTGCCAGCAGCGGCGGCCAGTCGCCCACCGTCACCAACGCCAGCGGCTCCATCAACCCCGGCACCAACACGCAATACCGCGGCAAGGCGCCCGGCGCGCGCCTGTTCGTTGTGCCCATCGGGCTGGGCGCGCGTCCCTTCAATGACCTTGGCAGTGTGCCTTCCGACACGCTCTTGCAGGAAGCTCCGGCCCGCACCAACGCCTTCATCTCGAACAACAGTTGGTATTACGCCGGCGCCAACGCCTACGACCTGCACGCGGCCAGCTACGACGCCGCCGTGCGCGATGCCCTGCCCGAACGCACCGGTTCGCAGCCGGTTCTCTTCGTCTTCCCGGCGGGCAACGCGGGCAGCGGCGATGACGGCGGCCTGGGCGGCGAACCCGACCGCATCCACTCCCCCGGTACGGCCAAAAACGTCATCACCGTCGGCGCCATCGAACAACTCCGCAACATTACCAACGTCGTCGTGACCGATTGCGTCGAGACCAACATCAACGGCACCAACGTGACCCTTTGCACCACGAACATCCCCTGGCAGGGCATGACCGACGCCAACAATCAGGTCGCCTCCTTCTCCAGCCGGGGCAACGTCGGCATCGGCATCGAGGGCGATTTCGGACGGTTCAAGCCCGACCTGGTCGCGCCCGGCACGTTCGTCATTTCAACCCGTTCCACCCACTGGGACCAGCGGCAGTATTACAACCCCACCAATGAGGTCACCACGCCGTTCCCGGGGCAGAGCGTCGGCCCGACCAATCTGGTTTCGTATTTCCTGTTTGTTCCCAACAACGCGGTGCAGTTGCACCTCTGGCTCGCCACGACCTCCAGCCTGCCGGTGTTTGTGCGTCAGGCCGGCCCGCCCACGCCCTCGCAATATGACGCGCTCGGCACCAACTCGGTTTCCCTGCCGCCGGACGCGCCGCTCTCGCCCCGGGGCGTCGGCTGGTGGTGCGCTGTCGGCAATCCCAGCACCGAGAGCAACGCGCTCTACGACCTGTTCATTCGAATCGTCACCACCAACGACCTGGGCAACTACTTCGAGGTGCTCAGCAACATGAACAACCAGCTCGGCCCGTTCTACCGTTACGAATCCGGCACGAGCCTCGCCGCGGCGGACGTTTCGGGCGTGCTGGCGCTCATGCAGGAATTGTTCGAGCAACGGCTTCAACGCACCAACAGCCCGGCCCTCATGAAAGCCCTGCTCATCAACGGCGCGCGCTCGGTGCAAACGCCGCCCTACGACCTGGCCGTGCGCAGCACGATCAATTACCAGGGCTGGGGCCTCGTGCGCGTGCGCAACACCATCGCCCGCGGCCTCACCAACTTCGCCCTCGGCCAGCCCTCCGGCATCTGGATGACCGACCAAAGCCCCACCAACGCGCTCGCCACCGGCCAGAGCCAGACCCGGCGCATCACCGCCACCGGCTTCGCCACCAACGAGGTCCTGCGCATCACGCTGGCCTGGACCGACCCGCCCGGCAACCCCGTCGCCGGCCTCAAGCTCGTCAACGACCTCGACCTCATCGTCACCAACCGCGACACCGCGCAGGTCTTCTTCGGCAACGACTTCCCGGCCAACAGCCTCTTCACCCAGCCCTGGGACACCAACGGCCCGCCCAACCGCGACGCCGTCAACAACGTCGAAAACGTCTTCCTGCCGCCGCCGTTCCCGACCAATGGTTACGACGTGACCGTGCTGGCCCGCCGTGTCCACGTCAACGCCGTCACCGCCCACACCAACGACGTGGTGCAGGACTACGCTCTGGTCATCGCCAGCGGCGACGGCGACCTGACCAATGGGTTGAGCGTGAGCGAGCAACCGGTGTTCATGCCACCGCCCGCGCCCCTGGTGGATCTCATCACCTCCAATCTGTTTGAGACCTCTGACGTTGCCGGCACGTTGCTCCTGGGCCAGCGGGTCGGCGCCAACACGCCCCTGCTGGGCACGACCAACGGCATGACCAATCAGTGGCATTTCTACGTCATCACCAACACCACGGCCTTCACCAACGCCGCGTTCGTCACCTTCACGCCGCCGACGCTCGCCCTCCCGCGCATGGGCACCCGCGAGCACACCAACGAAAACGCCACACGCCTCGAAGCCGACATTGACCTGTATGTCTCCCAGGACCCCTCCCTCACCAACCTCAACCCGGCGGCCATCGCGGCGGCAACCAAATCGCGCGGACGCGGCGGCACCGAGGTGGTCGCTCTCAGCAACGCCACGCAAAACGCCGTCTATTACATCGGCGTCAAATCGGAGGATTACCAGGCCGCTGAATACGGACTGGTCGTCGCCTTCAGCCTGCGTCCGTTCAGCGAACGCGAAAACGGCAACCTCATCGTGCGCGGTTTTCCGGTGCCCACCGCCACGGTGGACGGCAACCCCGCTGCACCCGGCGCAACGTTCCTCTTCGGGCTGGCGCTCGAGCCCATGAAAATCCGCCGCGTCGTCGTGACCAATTCCATCGTGCACGACGCCTTTGACGACCTGTTCGGGAACTTGAGCCACAACAACCGCTTCGCCGTCCTCAACAACCATCGCCCGCTCAACCCCGGCGCTTACCAGTTCATTTACGAGGACAACGGCGAGGGCAATCCCCCCAACGCCATCCCCACCGACGGCCCGGGCAGCCTCCGCGATTTCGTCGGCGAAGAAGCCGCCGGAGTGTGGCTCCTGACGATGCTCGACAATGTCCTGAACGCTTCCACCGGCGCCGTCACCGGCTTCTCCCTCCGCATCGAGCCGCGCGATCTGGACTCGGCCTCGACCAACACCCGCACCCTCGCGCCGAACACCTGGACGTATGACTCGATTGACGTGCCGGTGGAGGCCACGAACCTCACGGTCACCATCAGCTTCATCGCCCCAAGCGCCGGGCCGTTGAACCTTTACCTGCGCAAGGGCGACTTCCCCACAACCAACGTCTATGACAAGGCGCTCACCGGCATCGTCGCGCCCGGCGGCTCGCTCTCGATCACGCGCTTCGACCTGCCGCCGCTTTCGGCGGGCCGCTGGTTCATCGGCGTCTATAACCCCGGCCCCTCGGCTCAAACTTTCCGGCTCTTTGCCACGCTGGGCCTCGACATCGCCGGGGTCACGCCGCTGAACCGCGTTTCGGTCGGCAACGAACCCTTGCGCGACGACGCGGTCACGTATTCGAGCCTCTGGGTCACCAACGTGCCCAACCCCAGCCGCATCGTGTCGGTTGAGGTTGGCCTGCGCGTGGATCATCCGCGCGTTTCGGACCTGGCCTTCACGCTGGTCGCACCCGATGGCACGCGCGTATTGCTCATGGAGAATCGCGGGCGCACCAACGAGGCCGGCATCGGCAGCAGCACCTTCGTCACCAACGTCGTGCCCGTTACCGTCAGCAACAGCGGCCCGCAGGCTGTCACCAACGTCATCCCCATGGGCATGAACGCGGGCTCGTTCACGGTGGACTACAACTTCTTTGACGTGCCCGACCGGATGACGATTTATTACGAGAACACGCGCCTGCTCGACACGGGCTTCATCAACGGCACGGGCCAGTTCAACCTGAGCTTTGGGCCCGGCACGGCCACCGACATCGTCATCGTCATGAACGAGGGCGGCAACCCAAACCCCATCACCGCCTACCGCTACACCGTCAGCAGCGTCCAAACCAATCACACCTACCTGATCTTCACCGAGGACACGCGCCGCACGACCACGCCGATCAAATTCGCCACGCCGCCGTTTGCCGCCACCGGCCCGGGCGGGCCGGTCACCGTCACGATCAGCACCTTCGACCCCGCCACGCCGGGCGAATACGCCGTGCCCTCACTGGTTGACGGCTGGGCCGTGGGCGGCGGCCAGGTCAGCGTCGTCAACGACCCCACCACCGCGCTCAGCAGCAATTTCCTGGCGCTGGCTGCCGGCACCATCACCCGCAACCTGCCGACCACACCCGGCCGCACCTACACCCTCCGCTTCCACACCCGCGGGCCGGGGATTGTGGGCATGTGGCGCGGGGAGGACAACGCGCTGGACTTTATCGCAGGAAACAACGGCAACATTTTCAACACGGGTTTCACCAACGGCGTGGTCGGTCGGGCCTTCAGAAATAACCCCACCGGCGGCTACCACGGGATCAGAATACCAGACAACCCAGTTTTCATTCTCACCAATGCCCTTTCGATCGAGGGTTGGATTCGGCCGCGCTCTCCGAGTTATTGCGTTTTCTATCGCGGCGACAATCGCACAGGGCTGGATCCGTATGTCCTTTCGATGAACGGCGCCAACGTTCTTCAATTTATCGTCACTGACGATTCGGCAAACTCCGCCCGGGTCGAAACGCCGGTTCCCTTCAACCAATGGATCCATGTGGCGGGCACGTTCCTGAACGGCTCGATGCGGTTGTTCACCAACGGCGTTTTGGTCTCGCAAACCAACACCCCTGTGCGACCGCTTGGCGTTTTGACTGGCACGTGCCCGGCGGTGGGGATCGCGAATGTTGCGGACTGCATCAACAATTTCCCGTTCGACGGGGATATAGATGAAATCTCGCTGTATCGGCGCCCATTGAGCGCGAGCGAAGTTGTTGCAATTTGGCAGGCTGCGTCCGCCGGAAAATTCGACCCGGCTGCCGCGCCCCCGGCAAGCCTTGCCAAGGCCCGTGTTTCAGTCGTTCACCTCCTCACGAATGTCTTTTATGCCAACAACACGAACTGGGAGACCATCTCGCTCACGTTCGTGGCCACGCAGACCAACACGCCGTTGCGGTTGGAGGGGCTGACGCCCGGCGTGCTGCTGGACAACTTCACCCTCAGCGACGTTACGCCCTCGGCGGTCTATTACCTGCCCGAGGAATCGCTCGAAAAGCTCACTGGCAAAAACGCCTGGGGCGAGTGGCGACTGGAGGTGTGGGACAGCCGCACCGGCGCCAGCAACCTGGTCAGCCTCGTCAGTTGGCAGTTGAGCTTCATATTTGAAAACGTGGCGCCGCTGCCGCGCGCGCTCACCGACGGCCTCAGTTACAGCAACAGCATCCCGCCGGGCCTGATCGCCTGGTTCGTCGTGGACGTGCCGCCCGGCACGAGCTTCGCCACCAACCGGCTCCTGACGGCGAGTGCGCCGCTGAACCTGTGGTTCAACCAGAACGCCGCGCCCACCGGCACGAATTTCGGCGACGCGCTCCTCTTCGGGCCGGTCACCAGCGCCAGCCGCGTGCTGGTGACCAACGGCGTGCCGCCCTTCGGGCCCCCGCCGCTGCTGCCCGGCCAGCGCTACTACCTGGGCCTCCAAAATCCGGGCACGACCACCGCCACCTACGCCCTGCGCGTGGACTTCGATCATCCGCTCGTGATCATTCCGTTGGTCAACGGCGTGCCGTATTTCAACACCAACTCCGCCACCGCCGGCACCAACGACTACTACCGCTATACCGTCACCAGCAACGCCCTCCGGGCGCACTTTGAAATCCTCTCGCCCGGTGCCGACGTCACGCTCGTCGCGCGCAAGGGACTGCCGCTGCCCGGCGATACCTCCTTCGATTATCGCAGCGCCAACCCCGGCACGAGCGATGAGTTGATCGTGCTCTTCACCAACTCCACGCCGGTCGGCCTTTCGCCCGGCGACTGGTATCTGACCGCCGTGAACGTCTCCGGCGGGCCGGTGACCTACGCCATCCGGGCAACCGAATGGCCGCTGACGGGTCGGCCCATTTACATCCCCGCCGCCACGGCAACGAGCAACGCGTTCTGCCTGACGTGGACCTCGCTGCCCGGCGTCCGCTACACCGTGCAGGGCCTCACCAACC
>JAOAIM010000166.1 GCA_026414705.1 Verrucomicrobiia bacterium
CCCATGCGCGTGACCGAAATCGCCGCCGCCGCGTTGGCAAAGCGCACCGCCTCGCGCAGCGGTCGCCCCTCGCTCAGCGCCACGGCCAGCGCCCCGTTGAACACGTCCCCCGCAGCGGTCGTGTCCACCGCGCGCACGCGGAAGCCCTTGACCCGTTCGGTGCCGGCGGCGCTTGAGACCAGAGCGCCGCGCGCGCCAAGCGTGATGATGACGGCCTCGACGCCGCGCTGGAGCAGGCGGCGCGCGGCCTTCTCGGCGCTGGCCAAATCGCGCACCTTCACCCCGCTCAGCGCTGCGGCCTCGATTTCGTTGGGCGTGAGCACCGACACGCGCCGGAGCAGCTCATCCGGGAGGTCGCGCGCGGGAGCGGGATTCAAAACCACGCGCACGCCGTGTCGCGCGGCCAGTTGCGCGGCCGCTTTGACCGTCGGCAGCGGCGTTTCCAACTGGAGCAGCAGCACGCGCGCGTGGGCAAACGCGCGCTGCGCCCGCCGCACGTCGGCGACCGAGAGATTTGCGTTCGCGCCGCCGGCCACGGCGATGCTGTTCTGGCCGTCAGCCGCGACAAAAATCAGCGCCACGCCGGAGGGCGCGTCCGGGTCGCGGCGCACAAACCGCACGTCAATCCCGTCCCGCACAAACCCGGCCAGCGCCTGCGAGCCGAAGGCGTCGCGGCCCACGCGCGCGATGAGGGTGACGCGCGCGCCCGCACGCGCCGCTGCGACGGCCTGGTTGGCGCCCTTGCCGCCGGGCGCGGTCGTAAAGCGCCCGCCCAGGATCGTTTCGCCCGGCCGCGGGATTCGCGGCACGCGCACGATCAGGTCGGTGTTTGAACTGCCCACGACGACGATGTGCGGTTTCATGTTCGCTCCTTCTGCGCCAGCCGATGGCGGTAGTGGTCCAGAATCACGGCGGCGACGATGACCGCGCCGGTGACGAGTCGTTTCATCTCGTCCCTGGCGCCGACCGACGCCAGGCCGGAGTTGAGCACGGCGATGATCAGCACGCCCAGGAAGGTGCGGGCGACCGAGCCGCGCCCGCCCATCAGGCTGGTGCCGCCGATGACCGCTGCCGCAATCGCCTGCAATTCAAAGCCTGTGCCCGCGTTCGGATTGGCCGATTGAAAGCGCGACGTGTCCACGATCGCCGCCAGGGCCACCAGCAGGCCGCTCAACACAAACACGGTTGCTTTGATTCGGCGCGGATCAATGCCGTTAAGTCGTGCGGCCGCCTCGTTCGCGCCGACGGCCAGCATGTGCCGACCGAAAACCGAATGAGACAGCGCCGCCTGGGCCAGAACGACCACCGCCAGCGCCAGCAAAAACGGCAGGGACAGCCCCAGCACGTGCGCCTCTGCAATGCCGCCGATGCTCGGGCCGATATACTGGGTTTGCGATTGCGTGAGCGCGTGGGCCGCGCCGCGCGCCATTTCCAACATGCCGAGCGTGACGATGAAAGAAGGCAGCCGCCAGCGCACCGACACCAGCCCGTTGAACGCGCCGCAGAGCGCGCCCGTGACCAGCGCCGCCGTCAACGCCGCCCCCAACGGCCAGCCCCACTGTGTCAGCGCCACGCCCGTCACCGCCCCGCAGAGGCCCAGCACCGAACCGACCGACAAATCAATCTCCGCGACGATGAGCACCAGCGTCATGCCGGTGGCGATGAGCATCATCGCCGGAATCTGATTCGCGATGGTGCGAAAGGTGTCGGCGCTCAGGAAATGGCGCGTCGCCAAACCGAAGATGAGGATCAACAACACCAGCGCGCCGATCAGACCGAGATAGTCGGCGCCGGCGCGCAGCCAGGCGGCGCGGCGGACAGAAGTTGGAACGGGCTCAGGCATGGGGCAGGTCAAGGCTTCGAGGTTCGGTGTTGCCGGGGCAGGCACGTGCGCTCCCGCTCCCTTGAGGGAGAGGGCATTGCCCAAGTCGCGCACCGCGCGCGCGAGAGCGTTTTGGAGTGCGGTGACTTGTCGCCGCTTTGGGTTCGCCGACTGGAAGTCGGCGATACAGCAGGCTGGAAGCCTGCGCTACGCTCCAACGCTTCACGCTCCACGCGCTCCGCGCTGCTGCATCTCTCCGCTGAAACGGTGTTTTCGGCGGGACGCCAAAAACGGCAGGCAAGACGGGTGCGCTCCCCTTCGCCATTCGATGTTCGATGTTCAGTGTTGGTTGTTCGATGTTCACCGCTCTGCGGGGCGCTCACCCTCACCCTGGCCCTCTCCCTCGAGGGAGAGGGAATTCCCCAAGCCGCGCTCCGCTTGGGCGAGAGCATTTCGGAGTGCGGCGGCTTGTCGCCACTTGGGTCGCTCCGCCGACTGGAAGCCGGCGAGCCAGCGGGCTGGAAGCCGGCGCTACGCTCCAACGCGCCACGCTCTGACGCTTCGACGCAGTGCTCAAGGCTGTTGCGCCCCTTCGGGGCTTGAGAGGATTTGGGCGTGGCCAACCCAGGGCGTTGCCCTGGGCTAACGTTGTGGTCGCGCCTTCGGCGCTCAGTGCCGCAGGTGGAACGATGTTTTCGGCGGGACGCCGAAAACGGCATGCAAGACGCGCGCGCTCCCAACCCGGATTTTGTTGCACGCTCAGGGCGGCGTTCTTGCCCCAGGGCGAGGGCGTGCGTTCATGGAGGTTATTCACGGCCCAGCGACTCGGCGGTGATCAAATCCACGGGTGTTTCGCGGTCGGCGGGCGGTTGGCCGGTCTTGAGCATCTCCAGGGCGTATTCGATGCCGAAGACGGCGAGTTGGTCGGCGTGTTGATCGGCGGTGGCCAGAATTCGGCCCTCTTTGAGCAGTTGCTGAACGGCGGCGATGTTGTCGTAGCCGACGACGAGCACCTGACCGAGCTTGCCGGCGGCGCGCAACGCCGCCACGGCGCCGAGCGCCATGCTGTCGTTGGCGCACAGCACCGCTTTGAGGTCGGGATGCTCGGTGAGGAGCGCGGCGACGACCTGGTTGGCTTTGTCAGTTTCCCAATAGCCGGATTGTGAACTGGCGATGACCACGCCGGCGGCGCGCATCGCGTCCTCGAAACCGAGCTTGCGCTGGATGGCGTTGAAGGCGTTGGGCGCGCCCTCGATGATCGCGACCTTGTCGCCGGGTTTGAGTTTTTTGGCCAGGTATTCGCCGACCTTGCGCGCACCCTTGCGATTGTCCGGGCCGACGAACGGGAACTTCACCCCGCTGGCGGCCAGCACCGCGTCGTCGAACTTGTTGTCAATGTTCACGACGATGATCCCCGCGGCCTGAGCCTTCTTGCAGACCGGCACAAGCGCCCTGGAATCGGCGGGCGCGATGACGATGGCGTTGACACGCTGGGCGATCATTTGCTCGACGAGGTCAATCTGGCGGCTGACGTCGAGCTCGTCCTTGATGCCGTTGGCGATGAGGTCGTATTGGTCGGCGTGGGCGCGCTGGTGTGCCCTGGCGCCGTTTTCCATCGTCAGGAAAAACTCGTTGGCGAGGGATTTCATGATGAGCGCGATGCGGGGCTTGGAGGCGGCCCCCGCGCTTGCGCCGGAAGGTTGCTGGGGCTTGCAACCGGCCAATGCGACCGCCAGTCCCAGGGCGACAAACCCGCGCAACGCTGCCTGGCGCGACTGCCGAGGTGCTTTCATGGAATCGAGGTGTTGATGGTCAACGGCCCGTTGGCCCGGCTCGCGGCGGCGCGCGTGCCCGCCGGGCCATTTGCGTCGTCAGTAAACCGCCCGCGGCGCGCGCGACAAGCCAATTTCGCGCCGACGCCCGGCTGTCGGCATCACGGCGCTGAAACCTTGTGTCGTCATTCTGCCTTGCCCATGCTGCGGCGCGATGACAGCGGACGAGGTGTTGCAGATTTTTCGGGAGACGGGCGCGTTGTTGGAGGGGCATTTCATCCTGCGCAGCGGTCTGCACAGTCGGCAGTATTTCCAGTGCGCGCTGGCGCTTCAGCACATGCCCGTGGTGGAGCGGCTCGGCCGCGCGCTGGCCGAGCAGGTGCGGGGTCTGGGTGCGGCCACGGTGATCGCGCCGGCGATGGGAGGGTTGGTCATCGGACAGGAAGTGGCGCGACAACTGGGCGCGCGATTCCTCTTCGCCGAAAAGGAACAGGGCCGACTGGTGCTCCGTCGTGGTTTCAAAATCGCCCCCGGCGAAAAGGTGCTGGTGGTGGAGGACGTGGTGACCCGGGGTGGGCGGGTGCACGAGACCATGGACATTGTGCGCGGGGCCGGCGGTGAGGTGGTTGGGGTGGCGATGATTGTGGACCGCTCCGGCGGCGCGGCGGATTTTGGGGGGCCGCAGTTCAGTTTGTTGCGATTGCACGTGGAAACCTACCCGCCCGATCAGTTGCCGCCCGACCTGGCGGCTGTCCCGGCTGTTAAGCCGGGTAGCGCGTAACCGGGGAGTTCGAGACAGCCCGGGAAGGCCGCCCGGCAGCGTGCGACAGTTTTGGTGCGTGGGCGTCTGGCGGTGTGCCGATGCGGCACGGGTGGCACACCGCGCGGCCAGGGCAAGAGCTGCGAAAAGGAGCGTTTTTCCAAGAAAATCGGGATGTTTCCGAAGCGGGGCCGGGGTTGGCATCGGCGTAGCTTGGGAGTTGGGTGGATTTCGCAAACGTAACCAATAAGCGGCTTTTTTATGGCAAAGGTTCTTGGAATTGACCTGGGCACGACCAATTCGTGCATGGCCATCATGGAGGGGGGCGAGCCGGTCGTGCTGGAGAACTCCGAAGGCAAGCGCACCACGCCGTCGGTGGTGGCGTTCACCAAGAGTGGCGAGCGGCTGGTGGGCGACGCCGCCAAGCGGCAGGCGATCACCAACCCGCGCAACACGATTTACTCCATCAAACGCTTCATGGGGCGCAAATACGACGAGGTCACCGAAGAAATCAAACGCGTGCCCTACAAGGTGGTTCGCGCGGCCAACGGCGACGCGCACGTGGAGGTGGAAGTGGACGGCCGGCCACGCCAGTTCTCGCCGCCGGAAATCTCGGCGATGATCCTGGGCAAGCTCAAAGCTGACGCCGAGATGCGTCTGGGCGAAAAGATCACGCACGCTGTCATCACCGTGCCCGCCTATTTCAATGACTCGCAACGTCCCGCCACCAAGGACGCCGGCCGCATCGCCGGGCTGGAAGTGCTCCGCATCATCAACGAGCCGACGGCGGCGTCGCTGGCCTACGGCCTGGACAAAAAGAAGGACGAGAAGATCGCCGTCTATGACCTGGGCGGCGGCACGTTTGACATTTCGGTGCTCGAAATCGGCGACGGGGTCTTTGAGGTCAAAGCGACCAACGGCGACACGCATCTGGGCGGCGACGATTGGGACGCGCGCATCATGGATTGGATCACTGAAGAGTTCCGCAAGGAGCACGGGATGGATTTGCGCAAACAGCCCGACGCGATGCAGCGGATCAAGGAGGAGGCTGAAAAGGCCAAGATCGCGCTTTCGAGCACGCAGGTTTATGAAATCAACCTGCCCTTCATCACCGCCGACGCCTCCGGCCCGAAGCACATCCAGATGAAGCTCACCCGGGCCAAGATGGAGCAGCTTTGCGAAGACCTGTTTGAGCGCACGGTCGGGCCGGTTAAGGCCTGCCTCAAGGATGCGGGCGTCACGCCGGATCAAATTGACGAGCTGGTGCTGGTTGGCGGCATGACGCGCATGCCCCGGGTGGTTGAAACCGCTCGCAGCCTGGTCAACAAACAGCCGCACCAGGGCGTCAACCCCGACGAGGTCGTGGCCGTGGGTGCGGCCATTCAGGGCGGCGTGCTCAAAGGCGAGGTGAAGGACGTCTTGTTGCTGGACGTGACGCCGTTGTCGCTGGGCATTGAAACGCTGGGCGGCGTGTTCACCAAACTGATTGAGCGCAACACGACGATCCCGACGCGCAAATCGGAAATCTTCTCGACGGCCAGCGACAACCAGCCCGCCGTCGAAATTCACGTGCTCCAGGGCGAGCGCCCGATGGCGCGGGACAACAAGACCATTGGCCGGTTTCATCTGACCGACATTCCGCCCGCGCCGCGCGGCGTGCCCCAAATCGAGGTCACCTTCGACATTGACGCCAACGGCATCCTGCACGTCAGCGCCAAGGACCTCGGCACCGGCAAGGAACAGAAAATCACCATCACCGCCAGCAGCGGACTGACCAAGGAGGAGGTCGAGCGGATGCGCAAGGAAGCGGAGTTGCACGCCGAGGAAGACCGCAAACGCCGCGAGGAGGCCGAACTGCGTAACGAGGCCGACAACGCGGTTTACCGCTCCGAGAAACTGCTGCGCGAGAACAAGGACAAAATCTCCGAGAGCGACCGCAGCCGCATCGAGCGCGCCATTGCGGAGGTCAAGGACGCCCTCAAGGGCAGCGACATCAACGCCATCCGCAACGCGCAGGAAAAACTCAACGAGGTCTGGCAGGCGGTCTCGGCCGAACTCTACAAGGCCGCGGCGGAGAAGGCTCGGGCCGGTCGCACGCACGCGTCCGGCAGCGAGCCCGGGGGTGGGGAACGCAAGGACAAAAAAGACGAAGGCCCGGTCATTGACGCGGAGGTCGTGGACGAAAAGAAATGAAGCTGCGACCGCGGGACATGGCTTTTCCCGTCCGCTCGGGCGGCGGGATTTGATTCCAAACCAAACCCAAAACAAAGAAAGCAAACGCAACTATGGCACTGAACATCAAACCTCTCGGTGACCGGCTCTTGATCGAGCCGATCGAAGAGAAGGAAGTCAAAAAAGGCGGGATCATCATCCCCGACACCGCCAAGGAGAAGCCCCAGGAGGGCATTGTTCGCGCCCTCGGCACGGGCAAGACCGATGAGAACGGGAAGAAAATCCCGTTTGAGGTCAAGGTCGGGGATCGCGTGCTCGTCAGCAAATACGGCGGCACGGAGATCAAGCTGGATGGCAAGGAGTACAAGATCATGAGCTCCGATGACATCCTGGCGATCATCGAGTAAATCAACCCTCAACCCTTAACCGTCGGAACAACCTATGGCAGCGAAACAACTCCTGTTCGATGAAGCCGCGCGTCAGGCCATTTTGCGGGGCGTCTCCAAGCTCTCCAAGGCCGTGACCGCGACCCTTGGCCCCAAAGGCCGCAACGTCGTCCTCGACAAGAAATTCGGCTCCCCGACCGTGACCAAGGACGGCGTCACGGTCGCCAAGGAGATCGAACTCGAAGACCCCTACGAGAACATGGGCGCCCAGATGGTCCGCGAAGTCGCCAGCAAGACCAGCGACGCCGCGGGCGATGGCACCACCACCGCCACGATCCTGGCCGAGGCGATCTACCGCGAGGGCCTCAAATTCGTCACCTCCGGCGCCAACCCCATCGGCATCCAACGCGGCATCCACAAGGCCGTTGAGGCTGCCGTGGCGCACCTGGACAAGATCGCCAAGAAGGTCAAGGACAAGGAGGAAATCAAACAGGTCGCCACCGTCTCGGCCAACTGGGACACCAAGATCGGCGACATCATCGCCGACGCGATGGACAAGGTCGGCAAAGACGGCACCATCACCGTCGAAGAGGCCAAGTCCATCGAGACCACGCTCGAAGTGGTCGAGGGCATGCAGTTCGACAAGGGGTATCTCTCGCCCTATTTCGTTACGAACGCCGAGACGATGGAGTGCAAGCTGGAGGATGCCTACATCCTCGTTTATGAGAAGAAGATCAGCAGCCTCAAGGACATCCTGCCGCTGCTGGAGAAGGTGGCCAAGGCCGGCAAGCCTCTGCTGATCATCGCCGAAGAGGTCGAAGGCGAGGCGCTGGCCACGCTGGTGGTCAACAAACTCCGTGGCACGCTCAACTGCTGTGCCGTCAAGGCGCCCGGCTTCGGCGATCGCCGCAAGGCCATGTGCGAGGACATCGCCATCCTCACCGGCGGCAAGTTCATCAGCGAAGACCTCGGCATCAAACTCGAAAATGTCGAGCTGGCCGACCTGGGTCGCGCCAAGAGCGTGGTCGTGGACAAGGAAAACACCACGATCGTGGAGGGCGCCGGCAAGAGCGCTGACATCCAGGGCCGCGTCAACCAGATCCGCCGTCAGATCGAGGAGACGACCAGCGACTACGACCGGGAGAAACTCCAGGAACGCCTGGCCAAGCTCGCCGGCGGCGTCGCGGTCATCAACGTGGGCGCGGCGACCGAAACCGAAATGAAGGAGAAGAAGGCCCGCGTCGAAGACGCCCTGCACGCCACCCGCGCTGCGGTTGAGGAAGGCATCGTGCCCGGCGGTGGCGTGGCGCTCATCCGTTGCCTGGAGGCCATCGAGAAAGTCAAACCGGCCAACGACGATGAGCGCATCGGCATTGACATCGTCAAACGCGCGATCGAATACCCCACCCGCGCCCTGGCTGACAACGCCGGCGTGGAAGGCTCGGTCGTCGTTGAAGAAGTCAAGCGCCGCAAGGGCAACGAGGGTTACGATGTGGCCGCAGGCGTGTATTGCGACCTGGTCAAGGCGGGCATCGTGGACCCGAAGAAGGTCACGCGCACGGCGCTCCAGAACGCCGCCTCGAT
>JAOAIM010000167.1 GCA_026414705.1 Verrucomicrobiia bacterium
CAGACGGCCCGACGCCCTAGGCGGCCGAAGCACGCAAAACAAGGAGCACGGATGTTTGAAACGGGAACGGGGACGCGGGCTGGCAACCTGCGGTTGGATGGAGTGAACAGTCGCGGGCCGAGCATTGGGCTCGACCGCCGCGGATGTCATTCGCCAGCACGTCTCCGTTCCCCGACGCGCCGCGAGTTTTCGCGCCCCGAACGGCCGACGCGCTTCGCTCGCGGCCGGGCCCGGCTTGATGCGCGGGGTTTGAGATTCCGGCTCACCAGTCGGGGCGTTGTTGCTGCCGTTTGGTTGCTTTGCGCCGCCTCCGGCCTGCTGGCCAGCGGCACCTCCCTGCGTTTTTACGGACACGGCGTGAGCGCGCCCGACCTGGACCGCGTCAAAATCCCGCTTCAAACCAACCGACCGGTGGACGTGGGCGGCAGTTTCACCGTCGAGTTCTGGATGAAGGCGGCTGTGGCCGAAAACACCGGCACGGTCACCACCGGCAACGACGGCTGGATCACGGGTAACATCATTTTCGACCGGGACGTTTACGGCGGCGGCGATTATGGCGACTGGGGGATTGCAATGGGCGGTGGGCGACTCGCCTTTGGCATTCACAACGGGTCCTGGGGCACGACGATCGTTGGCACCAACCTGGTGGCCGACTCCCAGTGGCATCATGTCGCGGTCACGCGCCAACTGGTGTCCGGGGGCAGCGTCCTGCGCATTTTCGTGGACGGAGTGTTGGACGCGCAGGGCAGCGGGCCGGGCGGCGACATCAGCTACCGCGACGGACGCGCCACGGCCTGGCCCAACTCCGATCCGTATCTGGTGCTGGGCGCTGAGAAGCATGATGCCGGGCCGGAATACCCCAGTTACAGCGGGTGGCTCGATGAGGTGCGCATCTCCAACATCGTCCGCTACACCAACAACTTCACCCCGCCCACCAGCCCGTTCACGCCGGATGCCGCCACGGTCGCATTGTATCACTTCGACGAGGGGGCGGGCGACACGATTGGGGATTCGTCCCCGAGCGGAGCGAGTCCGGGCGTCCGTCGCTTTGGCGGTGGAGGCACGCCCGGCCCGGCCTGGTCCACGGACACGCCCTTTGTCACGCCCGCGCCCCCGACCCTCCACGCGACGCTTTCGACAGCGGGTTGGATCACGCTGTGGTGGACGCCCCCGACCGGCACCAACTGGATTCTTCAGGAGCGCCCGAGCCTCAGCCCGGGCAGTTGGAGCAATTCCTCCAGCGGCTGGACCAACCCCGTGACGGTGCCGGCCACGATGCCGACGAAGTTCTACCGCCTGTTCAAACCGTAAACATCAATCCTTAAAACCGCGGTTCGCGCAACCGATCCCCCGCCAATCGGTTGCGGCTCTCGTCAGCCTGGGCTTGGGCGCTCCGCACTGCGGGCATTGAACCTGGTCTTGGTCAGCCCGTCCCTCGACGCTGCCACGCTGGTCTGCACCCCCACACCGCCGGCGGCAACTGGAACGTCGCCGCCAACCGGTCTCCCGACGCCGTGCTCGCCGCGTGCGCCAGGTGCCGCTGCCCTGACCCGGAGCTCGTCACCCAACGTGTCCGACTGCGGGCCGGGGACCTGCCGGGCGCCGGCTCGGCGAGCCACCCGGCCCGCACGTTTTCAACCTGAAAACGGGGGGTTGGCCACGGCTGAAACCCGGCAAGAAACGCAATCGGAAGTCGTCGCACAGAAACCACCGTTCCCCCGGCAGGAGAACGCGTTTTTCCGGAAAAATCCGTGTTGAATGAGTGTTGCTTCCCTGGCCGGGGAGGACGGCTCGGGGGACCCGTCGTCTCAAGGTTCAGCGGTTTGGCGCGGAGGTGCGTTCCTGGATCCAGGCCACGTCGGGGTTGTTGGGCGAGGGCACGTTCAGGGCCAGTTGGCCGGTATAGGTGATGGGCGGTTTGGTGCGCGGGTCTTTCCAGCGTTTGATTTCAGAGTGCCCGTCGGCGAACGCCAGGCCGCAGGCGCCGTCGTGGTAGCTGGCGGGGAAATCCACGATGCGGGCCGCCTCGTTGGTAAAGGCGCATTGGACGGCGAACGCGCCGTCGTTGATGCTGTCAGGGTGCTCATCGAGGATGACCCAGAGCATCGCGGGCGGCGGGCGGACGATGTGGCTGGATTTGCCGTAGGTGTGCCAGAGGTCGTTGCGCGGGTTGTCGTGGATGCCGTCGAGCCACGGCCCGTCCACCGAGCGCAACGGCGGGCTGACCATCGTGCCGACGGCCTGGTTCATGGCCACGCTGCGCACGCGCGGGTAGGTTTGCGCTCCGACGCGCACGACGCTGCGGTCGGCGGGGCACTTGTAAATGCCGGCGGCTTTCGTGTAAGGCCCGAGCTTCGCGTAACGCGGATTCAGGAGCATGTCGGTGCTGTAATTGGCGACGTTGCCGCCGTTGAAGTTCATCAACCCGGCCACCCAATTGCCGGGGTTGTAGTTGTCCTCGTTCGGGGGAAACCATTCCTCGTGGTCGCCCGCATACAGATGCCAGGCGAGCATGATCTGACGGGTGTTGCTCATGCACTGGACGGCCTGGGCGCGCACCTTCGCGCGAACCAGCGCGGGCAGAAGCATCGCTGCCAGCGTCGCAATGATGGCGATGACCACGAGCAATTCGATGAGCGTGAAGGCCGTCGGATGCGCCCGGGCGCGCGAGTGCAACGGCGTGGAGAGCTCACTCAAAGATCGCGCATTGAATCCGCTCGCGGCGGCGGGGTGGCGATTCGGAGGATTCGGGCGCGTTGGACGCACCGCGCGCATGGCAGAATTTATTGCAGGCGCGCCCGGTAAAAGCGGCGCGGGGACGGCGGCGCCGGGTCGCTGATGCGCGCCGGGGCGGTGCTGGTTTGAATCGCCGACCACTGGCTCAGATTGGTCGAAGCCAGGATCACGTAGGCGGCGTTGGTCGCGCCCTGAAGCGTGAATTGAAAGTCCGCGCCGGTGTGCTCCGGGTCGGTGAGCACCGGCACCGAAGGGATGGGCACGATCTGGATGGCGTTGAGCGGGCCGCGCGGGTGCGGGTCGCTGCTGTATTCGCCCGAGCCGCGCACGGTGAAGGTCGAAGCCCGCAGGTTGCGGAAGCGGCAGTAGTTGCCCGCCGGCGCGCCCGGCCCGCCGGTGAGCGAATCGGCCTCGATGAAGACGCCGTTGAAATCCGTCCAGGCATCGTCCTTGACGTATTTGGTGATCGAGCCGGTGGGTGTGGTGAGCGTGTAGCGGCCCACGCGCACCGCGCCGCCATTGTTGCCGTCACAATAAACGATTACGTCGTAGAGCGGGAACTTGATGCCGGAGACGGTGACCCAGTTGGTGGAGGTGCTGCTGGTGTCGAGGTAACCGATCATGAGCGCGTCATTGGGCGAGGTGGGCGAACGCGGGAAGGTGTGCACGCCGCCACCGGGCGAGGCCCAGGCCACGGTGATCCCGCCGTCCATGACGTTGGTCCACGGGCCGCCGCCCTGCACATTGTTATACCAACCGCGCTGCGGCACCACGCCCGCGGTGTCGCAGGCGTTCACCGTCGGCGCCTGATAGAGAAAGTTGATCCCCACCGGGGCCAGCAGCTCGGCGTGGCTGGTCGGCCACCGATAGCGACGCGAACCGGCGTCTTCCAGATCGTCGAGAATGTCCGCCTTGAACATGTTGTCGCCGCGGTCAATGCCCCAGTCGTCGTGCGGCCCCCAACGATACATGTTGAAGCAGCGGAAAATCGGTTTGCCCGTCAGGAACGCGTTCTGGTTGTAGCGGTTGATTTCCTCATAGACCGCCTGCATCCAGCCCGGTTCGTAGTGCGCGGGGGGCGATTCGGGATGACCGCCCTTCCAGTAGTAATAACCGTTGCACTCGGTCGCGTAGAGCGGCAGGTGGTAGAAGTTGGTCGGGATGCCCAGGTTGATCCAGTCCTTGTACACGTAAAAGCTGTTGTAAAGCCCGGCGGCTGCGCCGGAAAACTTGGCCGTGCTGTGCACCGCCGCGCAGGTGTAACCGCGCGAGTTGACGTGCAGCGCAATCCCGTCGAGCGGGCCGGTGTTGGCGATGTTCGTCAGCAGCGAGCGCAGATGCGCGACCCAGGTGAGCGGATTGGCGTCGTGGGTGTAGTTGGTGCCCCACCAGGTGAGGTTTTGCGAGTTGGCAGCGAACGGCCCGGAAAAACACGCTGGCGCGGCGGGCAAAATGCGCGCGTCCGGTTGCACCGCCTTGATCGCGTTGTACACCTTGCGGAAACACGTCGCGTAACTGGCCGGGGACACGTAGGCCGCGTGGTTGTTGGTGAAGTTGACGGGCCATTCGCCGGCGATGTTCAGCTCGTTGCCGATGGTCCAGATGCGACAGCCGCGCGAGTTGGCCACAAAACTCGCGCAGCGCGCCGCGAAATCGTCGTATTTGTTCGGCAACGGAATCGTGCCGAAGGGAAAGTAACCGTGGTTGATCCGGCAGATCACCGTGTGGCCGCGGTTGGCCAGATGGGAAAAATCCACGCCCCAGGTTTCATTGGTGTTGGCGCCGATGGCGACCGTGGCGGTGATCCAGCCCGGCACGCCGGCGCGGTTGAAGAATTCCTGCGGATCGGGATCGTGATCAAACACCCCGTAGATGTAGGGCGTTTCCTGAGCCAGCGGGCGCGCCACCGGGGGAAACAAGAAACACAGCGCCAGCGCCAGGCGGGCCGGGAGGCCGGTCAAGCCCTGTGAACCGCGCTCTCGAATGAACCTCGCGGCCGTCACTTTCGGGCCTCTGGAATCTAAAACTACTGCCGCCACACCTGCCGTCAAGACACCGGGCGCTTCACCGGAGGCCAAACGCGCTCGCTCACCACCCCAACACGTAAGCGAAGATCAGCGGCGCGACAATCGTGGCGTCAGATTCGATGATGAATTTTGGCGTGTCCACGCCCAGCTTGCCCCAGGTGATTTTTTCGTTCGGCACCGCGCCCGAATAGCTCCCGTAGCTCGTCGTCGAGTCGCTGATCTGACAGAAGTAACCCCACAGCGGGACGTCCTTGCGCTTGAGGTCCTGATGCAGCATGGGCACGACGCAGATGGGGAAATCGCCCGCGATGCCGCCGCCGATCTGGAACATGCCCAGCGAATGCTCGCGCGTGGTTTCCAAATAAAACTCCGCCAGCCAGGTCATGTATTCGATACCGCTGCGCACGGTGTGCGGTGATTTGACGTCGCCTCGAATCAGCGCCGCCGCAAACAAATTCCCGATGGACGAGTCCTCCCAGCCCGGCACGACAATCGGCACGTCGCGTTCCGCCGCCGCCAGCACCCAGGAGTCCGCCGGGTCAATCTGGTAATGCTCCTTGAGCCGGCCCTCGCGCAGCAACCGAAAGAAAAACTCGTGCGGAAACAGCCGTTCCCCGTTCCGCTCCGCCTCCACCCACAGATCGAGCAGCACGCGCTCAACCCGCTTGATCGCCTCGTTTTCCGGGATGCACACGTCGGTGACACGGTTGAGCTTGCGCTTGAACAGCTCCTCCTCCTGCTGCGGGGAGAGATGCCGGTAATGCGGCACCGGCACGTAATGGTCGTGCGCCACCAGATTGAACACGTCCTCTTCCAGGTTCGCCCCGGTGCAGGTGATCAGATGCACCTTCTCGCGCCGGATCATTTCCGCGAGCGAGACGCCCAGCTCGGCGGTGCTCATCGCGCCGGCCAGCGAAATCATCATCTGCCCGCCCTGCTCCAGGTGCGCAACGTAGGCGCGCGCGGCCTCGAGCAGTTCCCGCGCGTTGAAATGCCGGAAGTGCCGTTCCAGAAACCGGCTCACCGCTCCGCGCGAAGCGCTCACGACCGGTCGCACGGTCGGTTCCGCAGGTCGCACTCTTTGATTGACGGGTTGGGCTTGCGTTGCGCGCATGACCGTGTCCGAGTCTGATTCCGCGCCCAGCATAAACGCGTTTGTCACCTTGCCAACACCAAACGCGCCGTTGGACAAAAATTTTTGAGCGCTGCCGGTGGACAACCCCGTTGCGTTTCCTATGCTCGCCGGGAAAAATTTTTCCAATGCTCGCGCCATCGAACACGACGCCAACGCCGACAGCAACGCCGGCTGATTTGGGCTATGCGATGCCCGCCGAGTGGGAAGCCCACGAGGCGACATGGCTCGCCTGGCCGCACCAGGAAAGCGACTGGCCCGGCAAGCTCGACACCATCCGCTGGGCCTACGCGGAAATCGCGCGCAAAATCGCCCTCGCCGAACGCGTGCGTCTGCTCGTGCGCGACCGCGCCGAGGCGCAGCTCGCGCGCCGCCACCTCGCCGCGGCCCATTGCGATCTGCGTCGCGTCGAGTTCATTGTGCATCCGACCGACCGCAGTTGGACGCGCGACAGCGGACCGATCTTTGTGAAGCGGCGCGGGCGTGGCGGCGTGCGCGGTGAGACCGCCATCGTGCATTTTCACTTCAACGCGTGGGCCAAGTATCGCAACTGGCGACGCGACACCCGCGTGCCGGAAACCGCCGCGCGGCTGTTGGGCAAAACGCTGTTCGACGCCCGCGTGAACGGCCGGCCCTTCGTGCTCGAAGGCGGCGGCATCGAGGTCAACGGCCACGGCACCCTGCTCACCACCGAGGAATGTTACCTCCATCCGACGATTCAGGTGCGCAATCCCGGGCTGACGCGCGCCGATTACGAGGCCGCGTTTCGCCGGTATCTGGGCGTGACGAACGTCTTCTGGCTCGCTGCCGGGCCGGTGGGCGACGACACCCACGGGCACATTGACGACATCTGCCGTTTCGTGAACCGCCGCACGCTCGTGTTGGTGCGCGAGACCAACCGGCGCGATGCCAATTACCGTCCGCTGGCCGAGAATTGGGAACGCATCCGTGACCTGCGGCTGGAGGACGGCTCGCGGCCGGAAGTCGTGCCGCTGCCGATGCCCGGGCCGCTGTGGTTCGGGCGCTGGCGGCTGCCGGCCAGCTACGCGAACTTTTACATCTGCAACGCGGCGGTGCTGGTGCCCACGTTCAACGACCCCAACGACCGCATCGCCCTGGGCACGATCGCCGAACTGGTGCGCGACCGGCCGGTCATCGGCATTCACGCCGTGGATTTGGTGCTCGGCTTCGGCTCGCTGCACTGCCTCACGCAGCAACAGCCGGCCTGAACCGCAAGAAACCACGGCGCCGGGCGGCGGATTGAAAATCCGGGTCATGCCGGGCAGAAAGTCCGGGCCGCCGGAACTCGCGTCCGACCGCGCGTGAAACGTCCACCTCCGGCCCTTCCCACCGCGGTGTTGCCGCCCGTGGATTTTTCACTTCGCCGCGCGGGCACGTGCCCGCTACAGTCCGCGCATGGCCTATGAATTCCGAATCGTCCGGCGCGTGGAGTTCAGCGACACCGACATGGCGGGCATCGTGCACTACTCAAATTTCTTTCGGTACATGGAGGCGGCCGAACACGCGTTTTTCCGATCGCTGGGGCTTTCGATTGTGACGCGGCAGGTTGAGCCGCCCGTCGGCTGGCCGCGCGTTCATGCTGAATGTGATTTCCTCGAGCCGCTGCGCTTTGAGGACGAGGTCGAAGTGCACCTGCTGGTGGCGGAAAAAAAACCCAGGTCGCTCACCTACCAGTTTCGCTTCCGCAAGCTCAACGCTGCGCCGCCGGTCGAGGTGGCGCGGGGACGCATCACCGTGGTGTGCGTCACCCAGCGTCAGGGGCGGATGCGCGCCACGCCCATCCCCAAACTCATCGCGGATCAAATTCAGGTCGCGCCGGCCGAGTTGTTGGCGGTGCGCCGGGAGCGTTGAGGGCGGTTGGGCACGCGAACGGCGGCGCGCGCTTCATTCCACCGGTTGGGGCAGGGTGCGCCACGAAACCACGCGCCCGTCCCGAAACACCACCTCCGCCCGCACGTAGGTGCGGGGAAAATAATCCCGCTCCAGGCGCGGGCGTCGCCAGCCGCTCCAGTAACGGGTCTCCTGCATCCAGCCGCCCTCGTAAATCCAGACCGTCACCAGCCCGTTGGCGTCCTGCTGCTGCGCGATCTGATGCGGCCGCCCCCAGGCGATATAGACGGCGTCCTCGCTCATGCCGGTGCGGATTTGGCCGGCGTCCACCAGCGCGCGCGTCTCCGGCGGCAACGCAGCGTAGGCGGCGGCACGCTCCTGCTTGCGCGCCTCGATGGGATTGGTCGTTGCGCACCCGGCGATGCACAGCACCAACAAACAAAAACCCGTTCGCATTTTCACGTCAGTTGGACGGCGCACCCACATGGTTCTTCAACCGTCAACGCTTCGCTTGCCTTCTTTTTGCGTCAGGCAGTTGCCCGATGCAACCGGCCAATGTCAGCGCCACCGACGCTCAAGACCCTGAACTTTGATCCTCGAACTTTGAACTTTGAACACGACGCTGCGCGGCGCCGGGCCAACCTGCGCGTGAAAGGCGGCGTGGGGAATCCCCTCTCCCTCGAGGGAGAGGGACAGGGTGAGGGTG
>JAOAIM010000168.1 GCA_026414705.1 Verrucomicrobiia bacterium
GGCGAACCAGCAGGCTGGAAGCCTGCGCTACGCACCGAAGCTCCCACGCTCCGACGTCGCGGCGCATCAACGCTCCCCGCGCACAGGCCGGCGTCCGATTCGAGGGCAACCCGAACGGCCGGGCGGTTGATCACGGGCCGGAGTCGGACCGGGTTTTCTGGAAAACGATCGTCACGTTATCAGCCAGGCTGGCGGCGGCGAGCAACGTCTCGACACATCGGTAGAGCCAACCGACCGGTTGCAAGCGGGGATTCTGTTTCCACGCCGTGGTGCGCTGGAGCAGGGCAGCCCGTTCCGGTTCGGGCACGGGCCGTCCTCCGCGCCTCCAGTCCTGCCAGTGGGCGAGCGGATTGAAATGCGTGAAATGAGTTGCGCGCGGCTCCAAACCGGCGCGTCGGCCCAGCTCGCGCAGCGCATCGGCGTCGAAGTAATTCAGGTGTTGCGGATACACGGTGCGGCTGCGAGCGCCCAAACATCGCAGGGCCAGCGAGCGCCGGTTCGGTACGAGCGCGAAGCACCAGCCGCCCGCCGCCAGCAACGCGCGCGCGCGTTCCAGGAAGCGACGCGGCTCGGCCAGATGCTCCAACACCGCCCAGAACGTGATTGCGTCGAACCGCCGTCCGCCGAAGTCCAATTCCAGAAACGCGCCGCGCGCAACCGGCACGCCCCGCGAGGCCGCATAATCGAGGGCGGGCCCGCTGACATCGGTGCCCAGAACGGTGTATTGGCCCGGCCAACGTTGCTGGAGCTGGAACAAAAATGCGCCGGTCGAGCAACCCACGTCGAGCACCGCGCCGCGCTGACAATAACGTCGGAACAACCGCAACTCCCGCTCGAACCGCACCCCGGCATAGTCGCTCTCCAGTTTGGCGGGTGAGAGATAGTAGGCAGCGGCGTCTGAATCATAAAACGCGCCCTCCGCCATCGCGGCGGGGGCCGGGTTGACGAAAAGCAAGCCGCAATCCGGACAGCGCACAACGCGCAAATCGGCTTTTTGCCAGAAGGGCGAAGCCGCCGCGCCGGAGGCGCCGCAGAGCGGACAATCCCGCGTGATGGTTGCGGTGGGACTCATGCCGCTGCCGTGAGCGTTGGGGCGGGGTTTGAATGGCCGACCGTCGGGCGCAAGATCGGACGGGCTGCGCCGGGACGGGTGCGCCGCGACCGCCACCCCACACGCGACAGATTCTGCAAGTGCGTCCGGTCGCGGGAAAGCCGGAAGCGGTGCTCACCGCAGTGGCAACAGCCGCGCTTCGTTTTCGCCGGCGATTTCCAACAACACGCCGTCAGGGCGGATTTCGAGGCAGGTTACAACGAGCTGGCCGCCGCGAACAGGCACTTCGGACGTTTCTCCTTCCACAAAGGTGCGATGGTTGATGACGACCGAGGGGCGGTTTTGGGCGAGGGTCATGCCGTTAATGGTGAATCGGGAGTCGCCCGTTAGCACGGGTTTGCAGGGCGGAGGCGGCCATTGACCCCGGAGATACCGGGCGGCGAGTTCCTGGGCTTCGAGCAGTCGCACCGCGTCCAGCTTCAATGCCAGGGCGTCGAGTTCGGATGCAAACTCCGGAGCCAGCGCCGCGCTCACGCGCAACCAGGCATAGGCCTGAAGGAGGTTGGTTTTAACGCCCTGACCATGGAGGTAAATCGCGGCCATCTGGCGGCAGGCCGCCGGATGCCGGTTGGTGGCCGCCCGGAAAATCCAGCGCACGCCCTCGGGCACGTCTGCCGCCACGGCCTGACCGGATACTTCCACAGACGCGCCGCCAAGCAGCATCAATCCCACGCGATAAACCGCTTCGATCGAACCGGCGGCCGCCGCCTGGCGCAACCAAACCAAACCCTCGGCTGGCCGACGCGCTTCACAGGCCGCGAGGCCCGCCGCGAGGAGTTCGTCGGCGGCTTTTGGGGCGGAGGCGACCGGGCGCTGTGCCGAAGTCGGCGCCGCCGGGCCGCCAGGTCGCGCCGAGGATGCTTCGCCTTTGCCCGGAGCGCCGGTGACGACTCCGGCAACCGCCATCGAAAGACCGAGGATGGCCATCGTCCCCAAACGGTGCAGGGTTCGCAGGCTCATGGTTTGAGAGGGATGGCTGCTGCACGCGCCTCCTGACCCCGAACTGGCGCCGTCGCAGACGCTTCCCGGTCACGCCACAGGTCTTCGAATCGCCGCCAGTCCAACTCGCCCTCGGCCCGTAGAAGCGAGTCGGGCTTGAGCCGTCCGGTGCGCTGCCATTCTCGCAGCGTGCTCCAGCTCAATGGTCCTTGAATTTGGCCGTTGTCGAGCCAGTAGTAACGCGCTTCGTGGTTTTGAGCCGCGGGGGCCGTGGGTTGGGCTGCCGGGGCGGCGCGGGCGCGGATTTCTGCCGGTCGGTCATTCCGCAGGTGATACCAGAGCGTGCCGCCGGCCAGAATTGCGGCCAGGGCCAGCAGGGCGGCCAGGGTGACGGTGGGCGCTGGCGATCGGATGGAGGGCGGCACGGGATTGAGAAAAGCGCGGGCGCGTTTGAGGGTCTGCCGCAGGTCCTCATCGGTGATTTCTGTCCGCACGGCATAGCAATAGTTGCCGCGCCCGCGCCGACCGAGTTGAAGAACCTCGGTTCCTTTGGCTGTCCAGAGACGTTTCCAGGGCAGATGATGAATGTTGGAGCGAACGTCGGGTGCGCAACTGCCACTGGTGGCCAGGACGGTGTACATCCAGCAGGTTTTGTCGTCTTGCGCATAGACGCGGCCCTGAACGACCGATTCGACGATCGCGCTGTCGCATTTGTCCAGCATGTCGAGTTGAGCGTAGAGCGCGTGGAGGCTCTCGCGGTTGTCTTCGATCGGTAGCTCGAACTCGTGGGTGTCGCCGTTGATGTAGATGCAAAAGACCCGCAGCGCGTCTTCGGAGGCGTCTGTGAAAATCGCCCCCACCATTTTGGGGTTGATCTCCAAGCCTCGCAGTGTGGTTGGTTTCATGGCCCGGCCTCATCACGAAACCGGGAACGGTGAACCGACTCCTTGTTCGGCGTCGAAACGCCCGGACACCGTCGCCCTGCCCCCAGCCGCCGCGACCTTGCGTCCCCACTCCCCGGTCACCCTTTCACAAGGCGCGACGGTTGGTGGCATCACTTGATCCCTTCGACCCCCTCTCAAGCACGGCATTTGCCACGCCCTGGGCCGCGATCTTCATCCAGCCAATTCGCGCCTTTTCGCCATAAAACCGGGCAGGACGAGAAACCCCACAACCGGAAGCACACTGAAATTTTTGCCGGAACGCCGTGGCTGCGGAAAATTTTGCCCGCGCTCCCGTTTCGGAACTTCTCAAAAAAACCCGGCAGTGAGCCACGGCGATAACCCGCCAAATGAGCTTGGATTTCACAGCTCACGAAGAGGCGCGGTATTTGCCGCACTTTCCGACGGAAAAACCAAAAGTCCCCTTACCGGGAGCGATCCGCGCCATGAAGCAGGGATCCGACAGGTTGAGATGTGCCGAAGGGATTGCGCCTTTCGGGCTGGCGGCTTGGCGCACCGATCCAGACGCCCGCGAGGCGCGCTGTCATGGCTGCCAACTCAACCCGCGCGCGTCGGCTCTTGACGATGCGAACTGAAATCGGCAGTTCAGAATCCACCAATCGCTTGAAAAGCATGCACGCGCCTGCGGCAACAGTTTGGGATGACCCGGCGGGATTCTTTTCAAGTCGGGGCACGACTCGGTCGAGGTCGTGCCCGTTTGAGCGAGCGTTGGCCGGCTGGTTTGATGAAACGGTTTTTTCCGCGATGAAGAGCCTTGGCGCCCGGAGCGTTGTCGTGCTGGCCGTCGCGTGCGTGTTCTTGCAACCGCTGCCGGTTGTTCGCGCGGCGGAAAGCGCTACAGCGCAATTTGAAGCGGCCAACCGGCTCTACGAACAGGGGCGTTTTGCCGAAGCGGCGAGCGCCTATGAGGCGATTCTGGCCGGTGGGCGCGCGTCTCCGGCGCTGTACTTCAATCTGGGCAACGCGCGGTTCAAAGCCGGGCAGGTCGGGCGCGCGCTGGTGGCCTATCGCCGCGCGGCCGAACGGGCGCCGCGCGATCCGGACGTGCTGGCGAATCTGCGGTTTGCCCGCGAGCGCGTGAGCGGCCCGACGCTCCGACCCGGACCACTCGACCGGTGGTTGAGCCGCTTGAGCCTGAACGAGTGGACCGGCCTGGCCACGGGTGCGTTGTGGACGCTGCTCGTGCTGCTGGCTGCGGGTCAGGTGTGGCCGAGACTACGCCCGCCGCTTCGATGGCCCGTTCGCCTGGCGTTGGTGGCCACGTTGCTCCTGGGCCTTGCGCTGGCGGTGGTTTGGACGCGCGCCTCACGCGCCCTGCTGGCGGTGGTAACCGTGCAGGAAACAATCGCTCGTAACGGCCCCTTCGAGGAATCCCCCGAAGCGTTTCGGCTGCACGACGGCGCCGAGCTGCGCGTGCTCGATCGCAAAGACGACTGGTTGCAGGTCAGCGACGGGCGCGGGCGTCCGGCCTGGGTCAAACGCGACGCGGTGTTCCTGCTGACGCCCTTCGGCAACGACGCCTGATCGCGCACGGGTTCGGCGACCGGCTGGCGCTCCCGGACACGTGTCCGGTTCAGACGCCGCCCCCGGGTCGCGTTGACGCTCCGGGAGCGGGCCGGTAGGTTGCGATGCCATGTTCGAGCTTGTCGCACTCCGCCCGTCCGCCAGCATTGAAACGTTCACACCCAAGGCCGGGGGCCCTTTGCGATCAATAAATCGTCCAGCAGGCGGCCTCGGGATCCTGTTCAAAAGCGAGCAAAGTTCCCGCGTGTTGGCGTAGCAGTTTCGCGATGACCCCGGTCGGTTGGTTGCCACAGCGCAACCAGATGACTTTGGGCGGAGCGCCGAAAAGCGCTGCCATTTCAGCAAAGTCCGCGTCGTGCGTCACAATCGTGAATTCGTGTTCTTTCGCGAATTGCCAAATGGCCCGGTCGCCAGCCAAATGCAAGCCGGCGCGGCGCACCTGCTCGGACCCTGGAAACAAATCCGCCAACATGCCGCACAGCCGGAAGCTCAAGTTCTGATCGAACAGGAGCTTCATGAGACGGTCACCACGCGGCGTTCCCGATCAGCGGCGTAAGCCAGGCATGCGCGGATGTCCTCCTGGGTCAGTTCGGGGAAGTCGGCCAGAATTTGTTCGGGCGTCATCCCGGCCGCCAGCCAACCCAGCACGTCGGCCACGGCAATCCGCATTCCCCGAATGCACGGTTGCCCGCCGCGCTTGCCCGGCTCGATCGTGATGATGCTGCGGTAGTCCATATACGGCCCGAGTCTAGCGCATCTGCCGACGCGCCGCAAAGGTGCCAAGACCGGCGAAAGCATCGCCCGTCGCGATCGCGTCGCCTCGAATTCGCGCTTTTGTGGATTGAACTTCCAGCCGTTTCGCCGCTTCGCACCGACGCGCCGCGTTGACGCTCCGGGAGCAGGCCGGTAGGTTGCGATGGCATGTTCGAGCTTGTCGCGCCTTACAAACCCGCCGGCGATCAGCCGCAGGCGATCGAGCTGTTGACCGAAGGGCTGCGGGCCGGCGCGCGGCATCAGGTGTTGCTCGGCGTCACCGGCTCGGGCAAAACCTTCACCATCGCCAACGTCATCGCCCGCGTGCAGCGGCCCACGCTCGTCATCTCCCACAACAAAACCCTCGCCGCCCAGCTCTACGCCGAGTTCAAGGGCTTTTTCCCCCACAACGCCGTCGAATATTTCATCAGCTATTTCGACTACTACCAGCCCGAGGCCTACATCCCGCAGACCGACACCTACATCGAGAAGGATTCCGCGACCAACGAGGACATCGAGCGGATGCGCCTTTCGGCGATGAGCAGCCTCTTCGCCCGGCGCGACGTAATCGTGGTGGCGAGCGTTTCCTGCATCTACGGCATCGGCAGCAAGGACGACTACGAGGCGATGCTCATCCACCTGCGCGTGGGCCAGCCCTTCAGTCGCGAGCAGCTTCTCGAAAAGCTGGTCGCCCTCCAATACGACCGCAACGACGTGGCCTTCGAGCGCGGGCGTTTCCGCGTGCGCGGTGACGTGGTGGAGGTGTGCCCGGCCTACCGCGAAGACGCGCTGCGGATCGAGTTTTTCGGCGAGGAGCTTGAGCGCATCACGCGCTTTGATCCGCTGACCGGCCGCCGGTTGGAGGAACTGGAAACCGTGACGATTTTTCCGGGCAAACAGTTCGTCACGACCCAGGACAAGCTCAAGCGCGCCATCCAGAGCATCCGCGAAGAGTTGGCCGAGCGCATCGTGTGGTTCGAGAAGCGTGGCAAGTTGCTCGAAGCCCAGCGCCTGAAAATGCGCACCGAGTTCGATCTCGAAATGATGGAAGAAATGGGCTTTTGTCCGGGCATCGAGAATTACTCGCGGCACATTGCCGGTCGCCCGCCCGGTTCGCGCCCGTGCACGTTGCTCGACTTCCTGCCGCCGGATTACCTGCTGGTCATTGACGAGTCGCACGCGACCATCCCGCAACTGGGCGGCATGTATGAGGGCGACCGCTCCCGCAAACAGGTGCTCGTGGACTACGGTTTCCGCCTGCCCAGCGCGCTGGACAACCGCCCGCTGCGCTTCGACGAATTCCAGGCGGTCCAGGGCCAGACCATTTACGTGAGTGCCACACCCGGCCCGCGCGAGCTGGAATGGGCGCGCCAGGACGCCCTGCGTTTGCGGGCGCACACGGCTTCAGCCGGCGCGCGCACCGAAACCAGCGCCGCGCCGGAGGCGGCCCACGGCCCGCCGCCGGGCGTGGTCGAACTGGTCGTCCGCCCGACGGGGCTGGTGGACCCCAAGGTCACGGTCAAACCCCTCAAGGGCCAGATTGACGACCTGATCGAGGAATGTCGCAAACGTGCCGAACGCAAGGAACGCGTCCTCGTCACCACCCTCACCAAACGTACCGCCGAGGAACTGACCGATTACCTGCGCGAGATCGGCATCAACGTGCAGTATCTTCACAGCGAAATTGACGCGATCGAGCGCGTCGAAATCCTCCGTGCGCTGCGCAAGGGCGAGTTCGACGTGCTGGTCGGCATCAACCTGCTCCGCGAGGGACTCGACCTGCCCGAGGTTTCGCTCGTGGCAATCCTCGACGCGGACAAGGAAGGATTTTTGCGCAGCGAAACGAGCCTGATTCAAACCGCCGGACGCGCCGCGCGCCACATCAACGGTGAGGTCATCCTGTATGCCGATGTGATGACCGAGAGCATCCAACGCTTCCTCGCCGTCACGGAGTATCGCCGCAAAAAACAGCTCGAATACAATGCCCGCCACGGCATCACCCCGCGCAGCGTCCGGCGCGCCGTTGAGGAAAGCCTCGTCGTGCGCGAGGACACGCGCGAGCAGGCCGCCAGCGTGTTGCGCGAGGCGGGCATGGACGTGGACCTGACCGAAACGATTCGCGAGCTGGAGGAGGAAATGCTCGCGGCGGCGAACAACCTCGAATTCGAGAAAGCCGCGTTGCTGCGCGACCAGATTCGCGAACTCAAGCGGATGCTCGACGGCTCGCAACCGCCGAAGGTCCTTGCCGACCGCGTCGCGGCCGCGCGCCCCGTCACCTACCGCGCCAGGCGGCGTTCGACTTCGAGACGCGGAGCGACGCTCTGAACCGAGAGGTCGAACCACAGCCCGCCTAAAAGCCTTTGTGGGATACCACCAACGCCATCCGCTTTAATACGACGCCGCCGGCCGGCGCCCAACGCACTGTTGACAACGGTTCCAAACCCGCTATGAGGATAATAACGCTGTTCAGATGACCGACATCCTCCATCGCCGCAACGACCAGAGCATGATCAGCCGTTACGCCTACGGCTACGACAACGCCGGACGGCGCATCTGGGTGCTCCGCGCCAACGGACGGGGCGACGTTTACCGTTACGACGCGACCGATCAGTTGACCAACGTGCTCTACGAGGCGCTCAACCCCCACGGCAGCCCGACCGTCTGGACCACCGAGGCCCGCTACGCCTTCGACCCGGCCGGCAACCGCACCAGCGTGACGCTCACCAACTCCGGCACGGTCCATTACACCGCCAACGCGCTCAACCAATACACCGCCGTTGGAAACGTGACGCCGACCTATGACGCCAATGGCAACCTGACCTGGGACGGGCGCTGGTCATACAGCTACGACCGGGAGAACCGGCTGGTGCAGGCGGCCAACGACCAGATGACGATCAACTACCGCTACGACGCCTTCAACCGGCTGGTGGAGCGGGTGGCCGGGACAGCGGTGGTGCGGTATTACTACGACGACCGCTGGCGGCTGGTGGCGGAGTATGACGGCAGGAATGATGAAGGGATCCCGTTGTCGCAGGGTTTGTATCTTGTGGTGCTTACCGCGAGGAGGGGGCAAGGGGGGACACTGCGGCAG
>JAOAIM010000169.1 GCA_026414705.1 Verrucomicrobiia bacterium
GTGTTGCAAGAGACCGAGATGGGCGCGCGGCGGGCGTGCGGCCGGGCCTTGAACATTGAAATCCCCGGCGCGAGCCGGTTTATTGAATGGGCGGTGGGCGCTTGGCGCAGTGGTTAGCGCGTCTCGTTTACACCGAGCAGGTCGGGGGTTCGAATCCCTCAGCGCCCACCAGACTCATTGGGATTGTCGGGCGCGCTTGCGCCGCGCACGGGCCGCAGCCCCGCGCACGATTTGCTTTTGCTTTCGGTCAGTTCGCTCTCGATACTCCGCGCATGGACGCTGTCCTGAATTATCTCGAGCAGCATCAGAAGCGCTTTGTGGCGGAACTGGCCGAATACGTGCGTTTCGCGAGCGTGTCGGCGCAGACGGCGCACAACGGGGACATGAGCCGATGCGCGACGTGGCTGGTGAAGCACTGCCAGCAAATCGGCTTGCGCGCGCGGCTGTGCCCCACCGCCGGCCATCCGGTTGTGCTGGCATCAACGCCCCCGGTGTCGCGCCGCCGGGGTCAGCCGTCCCGGCGTCATTTCATGGTGTACGGGCACTACGACGTGCAACCGCCCGAGCCGTTTGAGTTGTGGCAGACGCCGCCGTTTGAACCGGTGGTGCGCAACGGGGCGTTGTTCGGGCGAGGGGCCAGCGACAACAAGGGCCAGCACTTTGCCCATCTGAAAGCCGTTGAAGCGTTTCTCAAAACCGGTCAGCCGCTGCCGGTGGACCTGACGTTCGTCATCGAAGGCGAGGAGGAGGTCGGCAGCCGCAGTTTGGAGGCGTTTCTGAAGGCACACCGTTCGTTGCTGAGCCGGTGCGATGGCGTGGTGGTCTCGGACACCGGGATGCCCGGGCCGCGTCATCCGGCGCTGACCTACGCGCTGCGGGGCATTGTGGGGCTGGAGATCATTGTGCACGGGCCGTCGCGCGATTTGCATTCGGGCATTTTCGGCGGTTCGGTGGAAAATCCGGCGATGGCGTTGTGTCAATTGCTGGCCAAGGTGCGCGATGCGCAAGGGCGCATCACCATTCCGGGTTTCTACGATCCGGTGTTGCCGCTCTCGAAATTCGAGCGCGAACAGCTCGCGCGTGTGCCGTTCGACGCTGAGCGGTATCGCCGGTTTTTGGGCGTGCCAAGGCTCTTCGGCGAATGCGGCTTTACGCCCAACGAACAGCGCACGGCGCGCCCGACCTTTGAGATCAACGGCCTGACCAGCGGTTATCAGGGCGAGGGCAGCAAGACCATCGTGCCGGCCTGGGCGCGCGCCAAAATCACTGCCCGGTTGGTGCCCCGGCAGCGCCCCGAACGCGTCCTGAAAAAAATTTGTGCGTTTCTCAAAAAGCATTGTCCGCCCACCGTGCGGCTCGAAATCCGCAACGGGCACGGTTCGGACGCCTATTACGTCTCGCCCCGGAGCGCCGACGCGCAAGCCGCCCTGCGCGCGCTGCGCGAAGCCTTCGAGGCCGAGCCGTTGCTGCTACGCGAAGGCGGCTCAATCCCCATCGTCCACCAGTTCAAAAAAGTCCTCGGCCTGGACACGTTGCTGGTCGGGCTGGCTCTGCCCGACGACAACGCGCATTCGCCCAACGAGAAGTTTGACCTGGACGTGTTCGCGCGCGGTCAGCGCATGAGCGCGTTGCTGTGGCGCGAGTTGGCCAACGGCAGACGCTCCTAAGCGCGAACCGCGGCCGCGTCGCGCCAGAGGGAACGTCGCTCCCGACTTTGGGGGAAGGGCGATTTGGCCGGAAAACAATCTGGTGCCGGCGGAGGGACTCGAACCCACACATCCTTTCGGATACCAGATTTTGAGTCTAGCGCGTCTGCCAATTCCGCCACGCCGGCAACCGCCGCCAAAGTAACAAAAGGCAGGCCGGTTGCAAACCGCCTTTTCGCGGGTCCGACGCGAAGCTGTTGCGCCGCGCGCGGCGGGCACTGGCAGGGCGACGGTCCGCACGCGAGGCCGGAAGACTTACAGTCTGCCGCCTTGCGAAAAGGCGGGCTGAGGGACGGTGGGACAACCGGCTCGACGCTCGAGTGCCGTGCCCGGGCTGTGGAGCCTTCGCGTCCGCGTGCCGGAATCGAGCAACAGCGAAACGGGCGCTCCGATCCGGGATCGGAGCGCCCGCTTTGGGAAAGCCGACGGTTATTTACCGCCCAGGATGGCGTCTTTGCAGGCTTTGGAGACGCGGAATTTGACGACGCGCTTGGCCGGGATCTGAATCTGCTCGCCGGTGGCCGGGTTGCGTCCGATGCGGGCCTTGCGATTGACCAGCACCAGCTTGCCGATGCCCGGCAGGGTGAAGGTGTTCTTGGCGTGCTTGTAAGCCAGTTCGGCGATGTGGTCGAGGATCGCGACGGCTTGTTTTTTCTTGAGACCTGCCCGCTCGGCGATGGCCGCGGCAAGTTGGGATTTGGTCATTGCGTTTGCCATAGGTGTGTTCCGTTGTTGTTGGTTTTGTGTTCGGTGTTGCGTTTGTCAAAAGTCAGCCGACTTGCGGCCTATTAAAGAGCATCGCCCCGGGCGCGCAAGGAAAAATCGCGTTTTTTTCGCGTGAATCCGCGCGATGCCGCGTCCGACCGCCCACGGCACGCTTGACTCCGCGCAAGCGCACTTCGCAACATCCGCCCGTGGCCCTGTTCACAATTCAAAACGAGTTCCACTACGAAATCGTTCGCAAGATTTTCGAGGGAGGCATGGGCGTGGTCTATGAGGCCGAACAACACGGGGCGCGGGGCTTCATCAAACGCGTCGCCATCAAGGTCATCCGCCCCCACTACGCCAGCCAGAAGCTGTTCATCGAAAATTTCATCGGCGAGGCCAAGCTGGTGGCCGACCTCATCCACACCAACATCGTCCAGACCTATCACCTGGGCGAAACCAACGGGATGTATTTCATCTGCATGGAACTGATCCGGGGCGTGAACCTGGAGCAGTTCATGCAACAGTTGCAGGACAAGCGCCGCACCCTGCCCAAGGAGCTCGCTGTTTTCATCGCCAGCCGCGTCGCGCGCGGCCTGGCCTACGCGCACGCGAAAACCGACAAGGACGGCAAACCCCTGGGCATCGTGCACCGGGACGTGAGTTTCAAAAACATCATGATCGCCTTCGAGGGCGACGTGAAACTGACCGACTTCGGCATCGCCAAGGCGCGCGGCTTCCTCATTGACCAGGAGGGCGAAGTTGTGGCGGGCAAGGCCGATTACATGAGCCCGGAACAGGCGGATTTTCAGATCACCGACAAGCGCTCGGACATTTTCTCGGTGGGCGTGGTGCTTGCGCATTTGTTGCTGGGGCGAAACATCTTCAAGGGCGCCACGCCGGAGGAATCGCGCCAGCGCATCCTCAAGCAACCGATCCCGGACTTCCGCACGCTCGATGAGCGGATTGACACGCCGCTCAACGACATCCTTCAACGCTGCCTGGCGCGCGATCCCAACAAACGTTACCCAACCGCTGACGAGCTGCTCACCGCGCTCGAATACTATATTTACCGCGACGGTTACGGGCCGACGAACGAAACGCTGGGCCGGTTCATCCGCGAACTCTTCGGCCAGGAAATCCCGCCGCCGCCCGTGGCCCGCGGCAGCACCGAAATCCTCGAACAAACCGCCCGCTTGCGCGCGCGCACCGGCGCTGCGCCGCCCGCCGCATCATGAGCCGCCCGGCTTCCGGCTTGAAGGCCCGCGCGAAAACGCCGCCCCCCGAGCGCTCGCGCCCCGGCCCGGTCGTGCGCCTGGGGTTGATCCAGACAAGCTGCGGCCCCGACCCCGAAGCGAATCTGCGGAAAACCCTCGCGCGCGCGGAGCAAGCCGCACGGCGCGGGGCGAACATCGTTTGCACGCAGGAACTTTTCCGCTCGCAATACTTTTGCCAGCACGAGGATTACCGGCACTTTGAACTGGCCGAACCGATTCCCGGCCCGAGCACCGACGCCTTCAGCCGGTTGGCGCGCCGACACGGCGTGGTGGTCGTGGCGTCGCTCTTTGAGCGGCGCGCACCGGGCCTGTTTCACAACACCGCGGTCGTGATTGACGCCGACGGGCGCCTGCTGGGGCGCTACCGCAAAATGCACATTCCTGACGACCCGCTTTACTACGAGAAATTTTATTTCACGCCGGGCGATCTGGGATTTCGCGCGTGGCAGACACGCTTCGGCACCATCGGCGTGCTCATCTGCTGGGATCAGTGGTATCCGGAAGCCGCGCGGTTGACCGCGCTGGCCGGGGCGCAGATCCTGTTCTATCCGACGGCCATCGGCTGGCATCCGGCGGAGAAGGCCGAACTGGGCGACCAACAACACGACGCCTGGGAACTGATCCAGCGCGCGCACGCCGTTGCCAACGGCTGCTTCGTTGCCGCCGTCAACCGAGTCGGCCACGAAAAAATTGCCGGTGCGCCCGGGGACGGTCTGGAGTTCTGGGGGCAGAGTTTCGTGGCCGGGCCGTCGGGTGAAATCCTGGCGCGGGCCGCTGCCGACCGCGAAGAGGTGCTCGTTGTGCCGGTGGACCTGGGGCAGGTCGAAGCCACGCGCACGCACTGGCCGTTTCTGCGCGACCGGCGCATTGACGCCTACGGCGGCCTGACCGAACGCTTCCTTGACTGACGCCGCCGACAAACCGCTCGCGTGGATCACCGGCGCGGCCGGACTGCTCGGTCATTACCTCATCCAGACCGCGCCCCGGTTCGCGCCCGGATTCCGCGTCAGGGGCTGGTCGCGCGCGGACCTGGACATTCTGGATTTCCCCGCGGTGCGACGCGCCTTCCGCGAACAACGGCCCGCGCTGCTGCTGCACTGCGCGGCCATGAGCAAAACGCCCGAAGCGCAGGCCAACCCCGCGCTCGCCCGCCGCATCAACGTCGAGGCCACCGCACATCTGGCCGAGCTGGCCGCCGACGTGCCGTTTGTGTTTTTTTCGACCGACCTGGTCTTTGACGGTCAGCGTGGCGGCTACGTCGAGACCGACCCGGTTTCGCCGTTGAACGTGTATGGCGAAACCAAAGCCGCCGCCGAACAGATCGTGTTGCGACATCCGCGCGCGCTGATTGTTCGGCTCTCAATCAATGCCGGGATTTCACCCACGGGCGACCGCGCGTTCAACGAACAAATCCGTCGCGCCTGGGAACGCGGCGAAACGCTGCGATTTTTCACCGACGAATTTCGCTGCCCGATTCCCGCGGTCGTCACGGCACGGGTGATTTGGGAACTGGCGCAACGCGGCGTGACCGGCCTCTACCACGTCGCTGGCAGCGAGCGGCTCTCCCGCCTGCAAATCGGCCAACTGCTCGCCGCCCGCTGGCCGCACTTGAACCCCAGGTTCGAGGCGATGTCGGTCAAGGACTTCCCCGGCGGGCCGCGACCGCCGGACGTTTCGATGAACTGCGCGAAGGTGCAGGCGCTGCTGTCGTTTCCCCTGCCCGCCTTCAGCCAGTGGTTGCGCGAGCACCCGGACGAACCGTTGTGAATCGCGGCGCGTGATTTTTCCGCGCCTGCCGCGCTGTTAACGAAACGGGCCGCCACGACTGCAGCGGCCCGTCTGCGCGGCGCTTCTTGAACTTACGCGCCCATGCCTTCCTCGAAGGACCCGGCCGCCAGCGGGAAGCACAGGTGATCGCGCACGTAGGCGATGCCGTTGGCGCTGGTGGCGTCCAGATCGCGGTAGGCGCTCTCGGCCTCGACCACCAGCGGGGCGGTCTTGGTGCCCATGACCTCGCAATAGCGCTGCGGGTAGCCCACATTCACCAGCATCTCCACATACCGCACCATGTTCATGTCGCCGCTCGGGATGTCCACAAACTGCATCGCGCGATCGGGCCAGTTGGCCGCCATCGCGCGCAACGGATACCCGCGCCGGATGACGTGGTTTTTGACGTGGCAGGCGTAGATGCGCGAGCCCACCTTCCGGAAGCGCGTTTCCCAATCCTCACCCTCCCAGCAGTGCGACGGATCGGCGTTGACCGCCAGGCACTTGTCGCCATCGCAAATCTCCACCAGCCGGTTGAAATCATCCGCGCACATCGCCGCCGTGCCGGGATGGATTTCGTGCGCCAGATAAATGCCCAGCGAGCGCGCGTGCTTGCGAATTTTTGCGGTCTTCTTCACGAACCGTTCCTCGCCCTCCTTGATCAGGTCATAATCGCCGCCCTTCCAAAAGCCCCACGGATAACCCGTGGCCAGCTCCCAGCCGAAGGCCACGCCCCAGAACATCGGCACAATTTTGACGCCCAGCTCGGCGCACAAATCCAGCAATCGCAACAGGTAATCCTCGGCCCATTTCTCGATTTCGGCCGGCGACTTTTTCGCCACGTCGGCCGGGATGAACGGACGGATGGTCGGGCTGCCCGTCCAGGCGGTTGTGTGCACCCAGAACGGGCAGTGCGCCGAAACGCCGTCGAGCGTGAGCTTCGCCCGGACGAAGGTGTCCTTGATTTCTTTGGCGCGTTTGAAGCCGCCCTCGTTTTGGAGCATGTAGTTGGACGGTTGCGCGCCCGCCGCGCCCGACTTGCGCGCCCAATCCAGAAACTGCGCCAGAGTCTTGGCGCCGTGCTGCGCGCCCTCAATGCTGGGATGGTAACAGATGTTGGCCATAACTTTATCCGGTTGTGTTGATCTCCCGATGCGTCACGATCGAATCGCTGCCCGATTCCAGGGCCACTGATACGCACCGACCCGCCACAAGGCAAATTCAAATTCCGCACCCATGGCAACCTTCTACGACACCCACGCGCACCTGGATTACCCGGACTTCGCCGCCGACCTGCCGCAGGTCATCGAACGCGCCCACGCTGCCGGCATCACCAAAATCATCTGCATCGGCACCAACCTCGAAAGCAGCCGCCGCGCGATTCAACTGGCCGGGCAATTCCCCGGCGTTTACGCCGTCGTCGGCTGGCACCCGTGCGAAGCGTTGAACGCGCCGGAGGATTTGCGCCCGGCGCTGCGCGAACTCGCCCAACACCCCAAGGTCGTCGCTCTTGGCGAAACGGGCCTGGATTTCCATCGTCTGCCCAGCAGCCGCGAAGGCGGCACACCCGAAGACGACCGCCGCTACAAGCAACGCCAGTCCGACCTGTTCCGGCAGCACCTGGAGGTCGCCGCCGAAACCGGCCTCAATTGCGTCATCCATCAGCGCGACGCGCTGGATGAGACCCTGGCGATGCTCGCGCCGTTTGCCCCGCGCGTGCGCGGCGTCTTTCACTGCTTCGCCAACGACCCCGATGCGATGCGCCGCGTGCTGGCGATCAACTCGTTGGTCAGCTTCACCGGCATCCTCACCTTCAAAAACGGCGGCAACGTGCGCGAAACGCTCGCCGCCACGCCGCCGGGCCAGTTCATGTTGGAGACCGACTGCCCGTTTCTGGCGCCGATGCCCTACCGCGGCAAACGCTGCGAACCGGCGCACGTGCGCGAAATCGCCCAAACCGCCGCGCAGGTCAAGGGCTGCACCGTGGAACAGCTTGGCGACTCGACCTGCGCCACCGCCCACGAATTTTTCCCCAAACTCGCCTCCTGATCGGCACGGCATCAAAAGCGCCCCGCCACACCGCCGCGCCCCAAGACCCATCTGCAACTGGCGATTTGCGATTTCCCATTTGGAATTTCCGCAACTCGACCGGGCCGTCGCACTCAAGCTCCTAACCTGCAGCTTTCACAAACCGCTCATGAACACCGGGCTGTCAGCCCGATGACAAACGCCGACCAACCGCTTGAAGCTGCTTCAGCGGCTTTTTGCAGCGTGTTCCAAGCCGTTGAAACGGCTTGCGAGGCGGGTTGCCCCGGTTCACCGGGCTGAAGCCCGGTGCTAACGAAATCAGACTCGTCGAGTGTGAAATATGCCGGCTGATGCCGGAGACGCTGCTCTAATCCTCCACTTCTTGAACGTTCCCATCGGCGACGATTCGCGCCGTGCCGAGAGCCGCCCGGTTCAGACCAACTGCCAAAACAGCCCCCACAAGAGCCACAACGCCGTTGATATCGAACCCGAAAGCGCCAAAATGCCACCATGAGACTGAAGGGACAACAGTTTGTCTTTGGCCAACCCGCTTTGTCCCAATACAACTGTTAGGCGTCCTCGGAGCACATTTATGATTCGGCGATGCGTGTTTTTGTCGTTCGGAGTTCTGGATGCTGTGCTGGCCATTCGGTTTGGTCCGGCAGAGTTTGCGTTGCTTGGTGGATTGAGCCAGATGAGTTTTCCAGCCGCATTGGTCTTTATCTTGCGCCTGCTTTTCTTCGTGTCACTGGCTGCATCGGCTGTTGGTCTGTGTCTTGCGAAGAAGTGGGCTTTGATTATTTCTTATGTCCAGTTTCCATTCCGGTTCGTCTTCATGCTTTTATCGTTCGGCTTTATTT
>JAOAIM010000170.1 GCA_026414705.1 Verrucomicrobiia bacterium
GCCATGTGATATGCGGGCGGTCAGCGCGGTGGCGTCATTTCAACGGCTCGCGCAGCGGCTTAAGACCGACCTCGTGCGCGATGTCGTCAAACTCTTCTCGGCTCACGGTCTCAAGCGCCTTGCCGCGCGCTTTGAGCTTTTCGTTGATCTTGATGGCCGTCTCCGTCATGCGCTCGTGCGTTTCTTCGCTGCCGCCGACCAGCGCGAAATTCGGGCCGGTGGTGATGCGCTTGTGGCCGTCGGAATCCAGCCCCACACCCAGCAACATGGCCTTGCGCTTCTTTTTCGGGCCTGCGTTCGCCATGCCGCACGCTAACCGCCGCTTCGACGCCGGTCAATAGCCGCATCCAACCATGGCCCCCTCCCCGCCGGTTGACTCGGACACCGCTGGCCGCCGCTCAAGCCAGATTAAACCCGCTGCCTCAAAATCGCCTCGGCCTCCTTGCGCACCCGGTCACTGCGCCTTGATGCGGCATCTCCTCCGGGCAACCGGCTTGAGAGCAGGCGCGAGGCGAATTGAGCCGCTTCCGGCGGGGGAGATTTGCGCGAAGCGGCCGTCGAAACCATCACGCCGCCGCGGGCGCTGGGCGCTTGAATCGTAATTTCCTTTGGCATTTCGCGCGGTCCGGGCGCACACTCGGTCGGGATTCGGCTATGAATCTGGTCGAACAGGTTCGGCGCGCGGGCGTCGTGGGCGCAGGCGGCGGCGGTTTTCCCACGCACGTGAAACTGGCCGCGCGCGCGGACATCGTCATTGCCAACGGCGCCGAGTGCGAACCGCTGCTGCACAAAGACGCCGCGCTCATGGAAACGCAGGCCGCCGCGCTCGTGCGCGGCCTGCAACTGGCCATGAAGGCGGTCGGCGCCCGCGAGGGTGTCATCGGCATCAAAGCCAAGCGCAAACACGCCGTCGAAGCCGTCACCGCAGCCTGTCGGGGCACAAATCTGCGCGTGGAACTGTTGGGCGATTACTACCCGGCGGGCGACGAGTTCGACCTGGTCTATACCGTCACGGGCCGGCTCATTCCTCCCCAAGGCCTGCCCCTGCACGTCGGGGTCGTCGTCAACAACGTCGAGACGTTCATCAACGTCGCCGCCGCCGCCGAGAACAAACCCGTTACGCACAAGACGCTCACCATTGCCGGGGCGGTGCGCTCGCCGGTCACGTTACGCGTGCCCGTGGGCACGAGCTATCGCGACTGCATCGCCGCGGCGGGCGGGTTGACGACCGACGATCCGGTGCTGGTCATCGGCGGCCTGATGATGGGCGAGACCACCGACAACCTTGACACCCCGGTCACCAAAACCGCCACGGGCGTCGTCATCCTTCCCCGCGCCCATCCCGTCATTCAACGCAAGCTCAAGCCCGACAAGGCGCAGGCCGCCATTGGCAAATCCGCCTGCGACCAGTGTCGCTACTGCACCGAGTACTGCCCGCGCTACCTGCTGGGTTACGCCGTCGAGCCGCATCAGGTCATGCGCACCCTCGCTTTCACGGCCACCGGCGCGGAGCGCTTCAGTCAATGGGCCGTGCTCTGTTGCGCCTGCGGTCTCTGCACCCTCTTTGCCTGCCCGGAAGAACTCTTCCCCAAGGAAGCCTGCGACGACGCCAAAGCCGCGTTGCGCCGCGCCGGGATCCAATGGTCGGGCCCGACCGCCGTCAAACCGCATCCGATGCGCGACGGACGCCGCGTGCCCATCCAGGCGCTCATCCGAAGACTCCATGTGGCCGATTACGACCAGCCCGCGCCGTTGCACACGGAAAGCCTTGAGCCGACACGGCTGATTCTGCCGCTCAAACAAAGCGCGGGCGCCCCGTGCCAACCCACGGTGCGCCCCGGCGAGCGCGTCCGCGCCGGCCAGGTCATCGGCGAACCGCCCGCCAACGCGCTCGGCGCACTCCTGCACGCGCCAGTGGATGCGGTGGTGCGCGCCGTAACCGAGCGCGAGATTGTGTTGGCCCGTTGAGGCATTGGAAAGTCAGGCGCGAAAGCGCGGAGCGTCAGGCGGGCCGAATCGGAGGTTGGAAATTGGCAAGCGGAGATTGGAAAATGACGACTGAATCGGTCGCGGCCGCGGCTTCGGGCGAGCCGTCGCGCAGCGCTCACCGGTTGGCAGAACGAATCGAACTTTTTGGGCCATGCCAGAGAAATCCATCGGACTGATTGAGCTGTCGAGCGTGGCGTCAGGTTTCGCCGTGGCGGACACGATGCTCAAAGCGGGCAACGTGCATCTGCTGCTGTCGCGCTCGATTTGTTCGGGCAAATACATGGTGCTCATCGGTGGCGAGACGGCCGCCGTGGAGGCCGCCGTGGCCGCCGGCGCCGAAGCCGCCAACGGCTGCCTCATTGACAGCTTCACCATCCCCAACGTGCACCCGGACGTGTTCCTCGCGCTCGGGCGCACCCAGCCCCTCCAGCCCGACGGCGCACTGGGCATTCTGGAATCGTTCAACGTCGCCACCCTGATTCGCGCCGCCGACGCCGCCGCAAAGGCCGCCGCCGTGCAATTGCTGGAAATCCGGCTCGCCATGGCGCTGGGCGGCAAGGCGTTTTGCACGCTAACCGGCGACGTCGCCTCCGTGCAGGCCGCCGTGGCTGCCGGCCGCGCGGTCATTGCCGAAGCCGGCGTCCTCGTCAACGCGGTGGTGATCTCCCGCCCGCACCCCGACGTGTATCGTGAAGTCGTCTGAGCGCGCGCGTCGCGCCTGCCGTTTTCGGTGTCTCGCCGAAAACATCATGTTCACCGCAAAGTCGCCACGTCCCAAAACTGCACGCCGCGAGACTTGATCAGCCCGGTTGGAACGCCACCGTCGAAGCGCGTCACCGGCTGCTCGCACAGCCTGAAACCGCAACTGCCCTGCCCGCTTCGTCCCGATTTGGCAATGGACACGTCACGGCGGGCAGCGGCACACTCCGGACGTCATTGTTCATCGAATGAAAAGTGCCGCCGGCTCACCTCCCCTGACCCCCCGTCGGCTGGCGCTTTTCATCGGTTCGGAAAACGCCGTCGTCCCACAAGAAAAACCCCAAGCCACACAACAACCGTAACCATGAAAACCCGTTCATCGCCTCAACTGCCGCGCCGCGCGTTCCTGGCCGGCGCCGCCTCCGTCACCGTCCTCACCGCCCTGAAACCCTCTCTGGTGTTCGGCTCCAGCGCCAACTCGCAAATCACTCTGGGTCTGATCGGCTGCGGCGGGCGCGGGCGCTGGCTCGGCCCGCTCTTTCAGGAAACCGGTCTCTATCGCTGGGTCGCCTGCGCCGATTATTTCCAGGATCGCGTGGACGCCTTTGGCGAAAAATTTGGTGTGCCGCCCGAACGCCGCTTCACCGGCTTGTCGGGCTACAAGCGGTTGCTCGAATCGCCTCTGGACGCGGTGGTCATCGAGACGCCCCCGTATTTTCATCCGCAACAGGCTGCGGAAGCCGTGGACGCCGGCAAACATGTGTTCCTGGCGAAGCCGGTCGCGGTGGACGCGCCCGGTTGTCTGACCGTTGCCGAAGCCGGTCGCCGCGCCACGGCCAAACGGCTTGTGTTTCTGGTGGATTTTCAGACGCGCGCCAACGAGCACTATCGCCGCGCCATCCAAATGGTGCGCAAGGGCGATATCGGGCAACCGATTCTGGCCGAGGCGCATTATCCGTGGCGCGGGGGCGGGCGCGGCGCGCCGCCCGCCAGCCCGGAGGAACAGTTGCGTTCCTGGTATTACGTGCTGCCGCTCTCGGGCGATTTCATCGTCGAGCAAAGCATCCACGCGCTGGATGTGGCCACCTGGATTCTGGATGCCGACCCGGTGCGCGCGCGCGGCACGGGCGGACGCAAGCTCCGCCCCAAGGGCAGCATTTGGGATCACTTCGCGGTCACCTACTGGTTTCCCGGCGACGTGGCGCTGTCGTTCACGTGCATCCAGTCCATTCCTGAAATGAAGGACGAAATCAGCGCGCGCGTTTACGGCTCGGAGGGTTACATCCAGACCGATTACTACAGCGACGTGGTCCTGCGCGGCAAAGAGTTTTATCGCGGCAGCAATCCCGACCTCTACACCAGCGGCACAAAGGTGAACATTCGCGAGTTTCACGAGGCCATCACGCAGGGGCGCTTTGACAACCCCACGGTTGCCCCCTCGGTGCGCTCGAACCTCACGGCGATTCTGGGCCGCGAAGCGGCGTATCGGCAGGGCGAACTGACCCTGGCGGAATTGTTGCGCGCGGGCAAACGCCTGCGCCCGAATCTGCGCGGACTCAAAAGCTGAGCGGCCCGGTCGCGCTCAACCTTCCGGCGGCGGTTTGTCCCATTCCGGATACACCTCCGGCGGCAACTGGCCGCGTCGAATCAGCTCGTGCAAATCCCGCATGATCGTGCGGCGGGCGACGCGAAACTGCCGCGCCAGCGCGGAGATGTTCGCGCGTTGATGCGAGCCGCGGAGCAACTGAAAGATGTGAATCTGCCGACTGAGCCGGTCGGTCGAGCGGCTGAACAATTCCAGCGCGTCCACCCGCTGCGCCCGTTCCAACGCCTCGAACTGGCGCACGATTTCGTTCCGTCCGCACTCCACGAGCGCGGTTTCCACCGTGCGCCGCAACTCATGCACGTCCACCGGCTTGGGCAGGCAGTAGTGCGCACGGCGCGGCCCCTGCAACGCGCGCAACTGCTGCTGCACCGCCAGCGCGCCCGACACGATGATGATCGGCACATGCGGCAGCAGGTCTTTGAATTCGGGCAAAAAATCCAGCCCCTGTTCGCCGCCTTCCAGCACGTGATCGAGAATCACCAGGTCGGGCAAAATCTCCGGCATCCGCGCCAGCGCCTCGCTGCCGGTGCGCGCGCGCGCCAGCCGGTATTGGCCCAGCGCCTCCTCGTAAATCTCGTATTGGAGGTCGTCGTCCTCGATGATCAGAATCGTCGCCGGGGTCATGACGCGGGAGCGGATTGCGGCGCGGGCGTCTCGGACGACCCGGCGGCGGCGGTGCCGCTCCGGGCCGGGGGTGCGGGCGCTGTCATCGCCACGCCGGCGGCCTGCGCGGTCGCCGAAACCGGCAACAGCAACGTGAAGGTGCTGCCAACGCCAACCTGCGATTCAACGGCCAGCCCGGCGCCAAGACGCCGCGCCAGTTCATAAACCATCGAAAGCCCCAAACCGGTGCCGCGCCGTGTCGAAAAAGCTTTCGTGGTGAAAAACGGCTCAAAGATGCGTGGCAGGTTTTCCGGTGGAATGCCGCACCCGAAATCCTGCACCGAGAGCGCGACGTAGGTGGGCGCGCCCACGGGCGCAAGCACCAGCCGTTCGGGCAACCGCTCCAGTCGCGCGGCGCTCAGCAGAATTCGCTTCTGCCCGGTCATGGACTCGGCGGCGTTGAAGATGAAGTTGAGCAGGATTTGCTGAACCAGGTCGCGCGCCAGGGCCAGCGGCGGCAGATCGGGCGCGGGCCGAATGGTGATTTCCACGTCCCGCACAAAACGGTCGCCCAGCAGTTTCACGGTGTCGCGCAGCACCTCGTTGACGTCGCACGCCTGCAGTGCCCCGTGCGAATTGCGACTGAAACCGAGCAGCGCCTGCACAACGCCACTGCCCTGTTCGACCACGGCCTTGATCCGTTCGAGTCGAATCCGAACCCTGGTCGGGTCGGTGAGGTTTTCCTCGATGAGCTGCGCCGAGCCCTTGATGATGGAGAGGATGCTGTTGAAGTCGTGGGCGATGCCGGCGGCCAGCGTGCCCAGCGCCTGCATCTTCTGGCTCAGGAGCAACTCCTGATGCGCGCGCTCCAGCTCGCGCGTGCGCTCGGCCACCTTGCGTTCGACCTCGGCGTAGCTGCGACGCAACTGGCGGTGTCGGATGAAGGCCAGCACGGCGAAGAACAACGCCGCCGCCGCGCCCAGCGCCGCAATCAGCACCAGCCGCGTGTCCCGATACCACGGCAGGGCCACCACAAAACTGTAGGTCGCCGCGGGTCGTTCGATGTTGCCGTTGCGGTCCACGGCGCGCACCTGGAACACGTGCGAGCCGGCCCTCAGGTCCGAGAGCGTGGCCGAACTGTTTTCCTGCAGTGGCATCCAGTCCCGTTCATCCAGCCGCCACGCGTAGAGAATCCGGTTGCGCGGCGTGAATTTCCATTTGTCCCGCGCGCCGAACAGCACCGTCAGAGACGCGCCTTCGCTCAGCGCCGGTTCGGGCGCCATGAACACCTCGGTGCGCGGCGGCTCGGTGTCGGTCTCCAAATGCGTCACACTCAGGCCCTGGGCGGTGCCCACCCAGAGCCGCCCCCGCCGGTCACGACAAAAGGCACGAACCACGTTGCCCGGCAGGCCGTCTTCGACGCCGTTGTCGAGCCAGCCGGCGGGCGTTTGACGGTGCAGTCCGCTGTTCGATCCCACCCAGAGGAATCCATCCGGCCCCCGCGCCAGTGCGTTGATGCGATCAAACCCCACCCGCATCGGCGTCCAGACTCGATTTTCAAAAATCCACAACTCGCGCGCGGTGGCGCAAATGACGCCCTCCTCGCCGATGTCCAGAAACAATTCGGCCGCGCGCGGGACGGGTTTCTCGCCTTCGAGGAACACATCCCAGTGCTCTTCATACCAGCGGGCAATCCCGTTGGTGGTGCTCCACCACAACGGACCGCTCCGCGCCGCAAACACCGCGACCGGTTCGCTCTCGGCCAGGGCCGGAGGCAGGGACAAGTTCGCCGGGCCAAACCGCGCGCCGTCATAGGTGAAATATTCCGGAGGGGCGTTGGAGTCGGTCAGTTCGCGCAGCAACAGCACCCCGGGGTATCGCGTGCCGAGCACGCGCGCCGGGCGCGGCGTCTCCAGCCAGCGAAATGCGCCTCTGAGGGGCAGGAATTCCACCAGTCCCTCTCCGCCGTAGAGCAACAATCGGCCGTTGGAGAACGGGAACACCGCGTGCGCCGTTTGCACCGCGCGCCGCAACTCCGGCGGGGGCGTGAACCGTCGCAGCCGTGTCTCGTTCCAACTGCAAAGCTCCCCGCCGATCAGAAACCACATCCGACCCGCCGCATCGCGCGTCAAGCCGTGCACCGGCCCGCCGAGTTCCCGAATGCTCTGGGCCGGCGCGCGCCAGGGCAAGGGGCTGTAGCGGAAAACGCCGTCCACCGTGGCCAGCCAGAACGCCCCGCCCGGCTCCAGCGCGACATCGAAATACTTGTGCGTGCCACAATCCTGATTGGCGACCCAGTTCGTGGCGCCGATCGGGCGCATCCACAGGGCGCTGCCTGTCAGCAACCAGTCGGTTCCATCGGCGCTGCGCCAGCCGATGCGCGGGCGCTCACCTTCCGGCGGTGGCCACAGCGCCCAGGACACCCCGTCAAACCGCGCCACGGCCGGGTTGCCGTTGGTCAAGGTGACCACCACCGTCACCCCGCCCTCGATGTCCTCTCTCGGCTCGCGCAACAGCGACACGCCCCATTCCGCCGGCGGCAGGAACGTTGTCCACGGCGTTTGCGAATCCAGTTGCCGAACCGGGCCGGGCAGTTTCGCCAGTCCCAACGTGCCGCTGACCCACACCCCTCCATCGCGCGCCGGAACCATGCCCACGAACGGGCCAAGCCGTTCCTGCTCTGCGCGCCGCAGCACCTCGCGCGTGAGCGGGCCACGGGCCGGAACGTTCACCGCCAGCAACGCATCCCGCACCAACACCAGCAACCGCCCCTGCCGCACCGGCAACAATGTCGGCCCCGCCGATGAACCCCCAGCCGCTGAATCCGCCGCGATTTCCGGCAGCGCATAGAACACCCATTGGCCGTCCTTGAACTCGTAAAGTCCGTTGGTCGCGGCCGCCCAGAGTTGGCCGGCGCGCGTTTCGTAGATGCGCCCCGACCGCGTCGGCGGCGCCGGCAGATTCGTCACCGTGTATCCATCCAGGCGCGTCACCCACGGCGACAGCAGATGTCGCACGAGCACCGTCCCCTGCGGCGAGACTGTCACGCTGGTGCATCCGGCCTCCGGCAGGCCATCGGCGACCTTGAACGCACGCCAGGGCGAGGCGACCTGGGCCGGGCCGACTTGCGCCAGCAAACCCAGCGCCGCAAGGAGACGGGCCACCCAACAACGCCGCGTTACGCTCCGATGCCAATCTCGGCCGACCACGAAGAAAGTATTCCCCGGCCCGCGCATCGGGCGCAATGAAAAGCGCCGCTCAACCCGCGCATTTCGGGACAGCCGGACGCGCGGCTCCGCCAGGCTGCCCACGCTCACTCGATGTTCGATGTTGAGTGTTCGTTGTTCGATGTTCCCCGCTGTGCGGTGCGCTCACCCTCACCCTGTCCCTCTCCCTCGAGGGAGAGGGAATTGCC
>JAOAIM010000016.1 GCA_026414705.1 Verrucomicrobiia bacterium
GCATCGAGCAACGCATCAGTCGCGGCGGCGGGAAAAGCACTGTGGCGACCGTCACCGAAATCTTCCACTTCCTGCGCCTGCTCTTCACGCGCCTGGGCACGCAGCACTGCCCGGACTGCCAACTGCCCGTCGAACCGCAAACGCGCGACCAGGTCACCCGCCAGCTCCGCGCCGAGTTGCGCCAACGCGGCGATCTGCTCCTGCTGGCGCCCGTCGTCAAGGGCCGCAAGGGCTTTCACTCCGACGTCGCCGAATGGGCCGCACGCCACGGTTTTGGGGAAATCCGCGCCGACGGCAAAATCTACGACACCAGCCGACCCTTCCGGCTCGACCGCTTTCGCGAGCACCACATCGAAATCGTCGTCGGCGTCGCTCAACCGGGCGGCACGCGGGTGCAGGAGCTTGTGGACACCGCGTTGCGGCTGGGCAACGGCACGTTGCTCGCCCTCGACAACCACGGCGTGCAAACCGTGCATTCGACCGAGCGCGCCTGTCGTCGTTGCGGCCGGTCGTTCGAACCGCTCGACCCCAAGAACTTCAGCTACAACTCGCCCGCCGGCTGGTGTCCCAAATGCCGCGGCTTTGGCGAACTGTTTTACCTGCCGGAGGTCGAACGCGGCGCGAACGCCGACGCCATTGAGGAAAGCTGGTGGAGCTGGGCCACCGAGCGCGAGGTCTGTCCCGACTGCGGGGGCTCGCGCCTCAATTCCATCGCCCGCGCCGTGCGCCTGCCGTTGCCCGCAACGGTGGCGCGCCGGTTCGGGAACGCCGCGCGCGACGGCGGGCCGACGATTGACGATTTCTCGCGGCTCGCCGTCGAGGACGCATTCGAGCTGTTCCGCGCACTGCGTTTCAGCGGGCGCGCGGCGATCATCGCCCGCGACATCCTGCCCGAAATCCGCGAGCGGCTGAAATTCCTCGTTGAAGTCGGCCTCGGTTACCTTCAACTGGGCCGTGCGGTGCCGACGCTTTCGGGTGGCGAGGCCCAACGCATCCGGCTGGCGGCGCAGCTCGGCTCCAACCTCAGCGGCGTGCTGTACATCCTGGACGAACCGACCATCGGCCTGCACGCGCGCGACAACGAGCGCCTGCTCGCCGCGCTGGAGCGGTTGCGCGCGCGCGGCAATTCGGTGCTCGTCGTCGAGCACGACGAGGCGACGATGCGGCGCGCCGACTGGATCATTGACCTGGGTCCGGGGGCCGGCGTGCACGGCGGTCAACTGGTGGCCGCCGGAACGCTGCGCGAGCTGGTGCGGCACCCGGAGTCGGTCACCGGCCAATGCCTCCGCCAGAAACGAAGTTTCCCCTCGCGCGGGGCACGGCGCCCTGTGCTGGCAAGCAATTCCGATCGGTCTGAGAGCCCTGTGCGCTGGCTCACGCTGCGCGGCGCGGCCCTGAACAACCTCAAAAACCTCACCGTGCGCTTTCCGCTGGGGCGACTGGTCCTGGTCACGGGCGTGAGCGGTTCGGGCAAAAGCACGCTGGTGCGCGAGTGCCTGTTGCCCGCGTTGAGTGAAGCGCTCCGGGGCGGCGCCCGGCGCCTGGCGACAGGCCGTGCAGTGGATCAGTCAGGTCGGTCGGATTCGTCTGATCGGTCGCCGGGACGCCCAAGTGTGAGCGGTTTTGAAACACTCCGCGCCGTTTACGAAGTGGACCAGTCGCCCATCGGGCGGACGCCGCGTTCAGTGCCCGCCACGTATGTGGGCTTTTTCGATGACATCCGCACACTGTTCGCCCAAGTGCCCGAGGCGCGGATGCGCGGCTACACCGCCAGCCGTTTCTCGTTCAACAGCTCGCAGGGCCGTTGCCCCGAATGCGCCGGGGCGGGTCAGATCAAACTCGAAATGAATTTCCTGCCGCCGGCCTTTGTGCCCTGCGAAACCTGCCGCGGCACCCGATTCAATGCCGAAACCCTCGACATCGAGTATCGCGGCAAAAACATTGCGCAGGTGCTCGACATGACTGTGGAGGAGGCGCTGGAGTTTTTCACCCACGTGCCGCGCATCCGGCGCGCGCTCGAAGCCCTGCACGACACCGGCCTGGACTATCTGAAGCTCGGGCAGACCAGTCCCACGCTGAGTGGCGGGGAAGCCCAGCGCGTGAAACTGGTGACGCACCTGCTCGCCGGCCTGAAGGCCCAACCGGATCCGACGGATCCCATTGATCTGACTGATCCGACTGATCTGGGGCGCGGGAAGAAAAACCTCTTCATCCTGGAAGAGCCGACCATCGGCCTGCACATGGCCGATGTGCGGCGGCTGGTGGACGTGCTCCACCGGCTTGTGGACGCCGGCCATACGGTCATCGTGATTGAGCACAACCTCGACCTGATTGCCGAAGCCGATTGGATCATTGACCTCGGCCCCGAAGGCGGCGAGGACGGCGGGCGCATTGTCGCGGAAGGCCCGCCCGAAGCGGTGGCGCGCAACAAACGCTCGCACACCGGCCGCTTCCTGCGTAAGCTGCTGGCCGTGGCATGAGCGAGGACTACCACGAGATCCTGAGCGGCGAGATCACGCCCCGACGCGCGCCCGGACGGCGGCACGAGTTGATTTGTTCCCGATTGCACGCGGCGATGGCCGCCTGCGTGGCCGGGCGGCCCGGCACGCGCCTTTTGCCCGCCCGCACCCTGGTGCGCGTGGCCCCGGACACGCACCTGTGCCCGGACCTGGCCCTGGTCAATGCCGCCACCGGCCAGCTCTGGCTGGCGGTCGAAATCGTCAGCGCCGACGACCACCGCACCGACACGGTGGTCAAAAAGCAGATTTACGAGGACATCCGCGTGCCCCGGCTCTGGATGATTGACCCGCGCTACGACAACATCGAGGTCTATCACAACACCGAGTATGGCCTCAAACTGATGGGCATTCTGGCCGGACGCGAAGTGCTCACCGAAGCGGAGTTGCCGGAGTTTGAACTGGTCGTGGCCGAGCTCTTCGCCACCCCGCCGCCCGGGAACTAACCCTTTGGATCGCCGTCTCCCGCCCAATCCGGCAGTTCAGCGGGCGTCCGGGTTTGGCCCGATTGACACGAGCCGGATCGAAAGCCATTTTCGCCCGTCACTCATGAGCCGTAGATTTGGGTTGTTCTGGAACACTGCGGTGACGGTTCTCGCCTTGGAGGTGTCCGCCGCCGCCGGTCCTTTGCAGCGCGTGGCCAACACCACCCTCCAACTGCCCCCGGCCACGCCGACATTTGGTTTCACCGCCACCAACGCCTTTCCAACGCTGGTCTTCACCAATCCGGTCTGCATCGCCTCGCCGCCCGGTGAAACCAACCGCCTCTTCATCGTCGAAAAACGTGGTCGCATCATCGTCATCACCAACCTGGCCGCCCCGACGCGCACGGTCTTTTTGGACATCACCGACCGGGTTTCAACTTCCGACACCGTTTCGAGCGAGGAGGGGTTGCTCGGCCTGGCCTTTCATCCCGGTTACGCCACGAACCGGTTCTTTTACGTCTTCTACACCGGCAACGACAACACCGGCAGCGGTCTCACGCGGCACGACATTCTTTCGCGCTTCACGACCTCGGAAACCAACGCCAACCTGGCCCTGCCCGCCAGCGAACTCAAACTGCTGCGCCAACGCGACGACGCCTCCAATCACAACGGCGGCGATTTGCACTTTGGCCCCGACGGCTACCTCTACGTCTCGCTCGGCGACGAGGGCGGCCAGAACGACGCCTTCAACAACAGCCAGATCATCACCAACGATTTCTTCTCCGCCATTCTGCGCATTGACGTGGACAAGCGGCCCGGCAGCCTGCCACCCAATCCGCACCCGGCGGCCACGACCAATTACGCCGTACCCCCGGACAATCCGTTCGTGGGCGCGACCAATTTCAACGGTTTACCCGTCAATCCCGCCACCGTTCGCACCGAGTTTTGGGCCGTCGGGTTTCGCAACCCCTGGCGGATGGCGTTCGACCCGGAAACCTGGACGCTTTATTGCGGCGACGTGGGCCAGAGCCTGCGCGAGGAAGTGGACATCGTCGAGCGCGGTCGCAACTACGGTTGGGCCTACTGGGAGGGCAACGTGCCCGGCCCCAAGTCCAATCAGGTGCCGGCGGGCTTCGTCCACACACCGCCCTTGCGCGATTATCCGCGCAGCGACGGCCTGTCGGTCATTGGCGGGCGCGTGTACCGTGGCTTGCGTTTTTCCCAGCTCTACGGCGCTTACGTTTATGGCGACTACGGCTCCGGTCGCATCTGGGCGCTGCGACACTCCGGCTCCAACGTCACCGAACACACCTTGCTGCTGGTGGACGACCTCAACAGCATGGGCGTGTCCGGCCTCGCCGCGTTCGGTCGAGACCCGTCCAACGACGATCTGCTGTATGCCGACGAACAGAACGGCACCAACGGCCGCATCAAACGGATTATCTACAACACCGCCCCCAGCGGCCCGTCGTTACCGCCCACCCTTGCCGACACCGGCGCCTTCACCAATCTCGCCACGCTCGCCCCCGCACCCGGCATTGTGCCCTACGACCTGAACCTGCCGTTCTGGTCGGACTACGCCCTGAAATGGCGCTGGTTTTCCGTGCCCGACACCAACCGCGTCATCACGTTCAATCGCGACGCCAACTGGCTTTTCCCAACGGGCACGGTCTGGATCAAACATTTTGAGCTGGAACTGACCAACGGCGTCCCGGCCTCGCGTCGCCGCCTCGAAACCCGTTTTCTGGTGCGCACCACCAACGGCGTCTATGGCATCACCTATCGCTGGGGCAACTCCACGACCAACGCGACGCTCGTGCCCGAGGAAGGCATGAACGAAACCTTCGTCGTGAACGAGGGCGGCGGCATTTTGCGAACCCAGGTCTGGCGTTACCCCGGACGTGTTGAATGCCTCCAATGCCACACCGCCGCCGGCGGCTACGCCCTGGGCTTCAACACGCCCCAGCTCAACCGGGATTTCGACTACGAGGGTGTGATCACCAACCAGCTCGCCGCGTTGAGCCTCGCGGGGTATTTCCACACCAACGTCACCGGCCTGCACACCCTGCGCGCACTGGCCTCGCCGACCAATGACTCCGTCAGCCTGGAATACCGCGTCCGCTCCTGGCTGGCGGCGAACTGTGCCAACTGCCATCAGCCCGGCGGTCCGGCCCACGCCGCACTCTGGGATGCCCGCATCACCACACCCACCGCCGACGCGGGCCTCATCAACGGCGCGCTCGCCTACGACCCTGATCCTGCCCGCCGCGTGATTGTCCCCGGCTCGCTGAGCAACTCGGTGCTCTTGACGCGCATCGCCACGCGCGGACCCGGCCAGATGCCGCCCGTTGGCTCGACGGTTCCCGACCCGCAGGCCGTCGCCCTGCTCAGCGCCTGGATCACCAACGATTTGCCCGCATGGGAAAGCTTCGCCGCCTGGCAAATCCGCTTCTTTGGCAGCACCAACGCGCCCAACGCCGCTCCCGGCGCCGACCCGGACAACGACCGCGCGCCCAACACACTCGAGTACCTCGCGGGCACTTCACCCCTCAACAGCGCCGAGGCGTGGCAAATCACCGCCACGCGCACCAGCAACACCGTGCAGGTGCGCGTGCCGCAACCCGCCAATCGCGCCATTCAAGTCGAGGTGAGCACAAACCTCTTTGCGCCGAATGCCTGGACGCCGCTGGATGTGCCCGCGAATGCGCCGTTCTTCCCCGCATCGAACCGCGTGACCGTGGTGCCCGACGTGCTCGACCCCGGCACGAGCAAATTCTATCGCGCCCGACTCTTTGCGCCCTGAGTCAACGCGGGATTCCCGAAGGGAACGAAATTCCTGCGCCCTGACATTTTTCCTTTCTCCGTCGGGAGAAGGATGAACTCACGAACTCAGGAAAAAATTTTTCCTGCTTTCCTGATTTCCAAATTAAGCCGATTCCGCGCTTGATGCCCCCGGCGTCTTCTCTCCAGATCGAATTTGGAACTCAGGCACTCAGGAAGCGGAAACAATGCCCCGGCTTTTGGATTCTTCCCTTGAACCCGTCCGCCCGCCGGCCCCTGACCCCGGCGCTGATGAAGTAGGTACTCAGGAACTCAGGAAAAAATTTTTCCTGCGTTCCTGATTTCCAAATTAAACCCGGTCCGGGCGCTTCTGCGGTGGTCCGACGCACTCCGGCATTGCGCTGCGCGCGCAGCCGTCACACCTTGCGCGCATGAGAACGCGATGGCTTGCGCTGGCGATGGGGCTGCTGGCCGGAACGAGTGCAGCGGCGACAAACGAGCTGACGCTGGACATTCGCGAGGCGCAAGGCGAGCTGATCCTCCGATGGGACGGGCGACCGCTGCTGGTCTATGCGTTTGCGACCAACCAGTTCAAACCTTACGTGCGCGAGCTTTACACGCTGCGGGGCGAAAACGTCCTGCTCGATGCCCCGGCCGACCATCTTCATCACCACGGCCTGATGTATGCCATTCGCGTCAACGGCGTGAATTTCTGGGAGGAAAACGACGCGCCCGGCGTACAAAAGCCGGTTCGGATCACGGCCCATCAGGTCATGCAACCGCCCGGTGGCGTGCCCCGGGCCAGGTTTACCCAGCTCATTCACTGGCTCGCGCCGACCAACCGGCCCGGTGCGCGCACAGTCGCCGGCGAACCGCGTCCGTTGCTCATCGAGCAGCGCACGCTCACGCTCAGCGTCAACGCGGCCCGGGGTGAAGTCGCGCTTCAGTGGGACGCCGAGTTCGCAATCGGCGAAGAGCCGGTGACGTTGCACGGCCAAAATTACAACGGCCTGGGCCTGCGTCCGATCCGCTCGTTCAACGGCGTGGCGAGGTTTGAAAACTCGGAGCGCGCCCCGTATCCACCACCCGGCCAACACGCCTCCATCCCCGCGCGCTGGACCAGCATGACCGGCAAGGCCGGCGACCGGGACGTCACGCTGGCGTTGATGGCCGGTGCCGCCAATCCCGGGGAATCCCGCTTCTTCACGATGCTCGAACCTTTCGCCTATCTTTCGGCAACGCAGGGACTGCACCGCGAACCTCTCGAATACAAGCCCGGCGACCGGTATCACCTCCGTTACCTGCTGGTGCTCTGGTCGGAGGCTCAATCGGCCGAAACCGTGCAGGCGCGCTACAACGCCTGGTCGGAGAAGTAAGCACGATTTCCGAGCGGCCCAACGCCCGCCGGATTTTACTCGCGCAAGCTGCTGCGCTCGACGAACAAAGCCAGCGAGGCGGTGTAACCGTGAACGAAGTTTTTATCGCCCACCGGGCCGAGCTCGCCGTTGCAGAAGAAACCCGCGACCGTCAACGGCCCCAGGTGTTGTTGAACCATGCGCGCGTCATGATCCGGCGCGCCAAACAGGCTCTGGCCGCGCCCGTTGCAGCAGCACAGGCAACCGCCATAAACCGTCGCCCCGCCCAGTCGCTGCCGCAACCGCCCGAGCAGCTCCCGTAAATCCTCGCTCGCCGCAGCGGCGTCGCGCCGTTGAAATTGCACGGTCTGCCCCGGACGCGGCAGCGCGCCCACCGCCAGAATGCCCGAGTTCGGATCGCCGCCCAGCAGGTTGCGCACGAGGAAATCGCCGCGATGAAATTCTTCCAGGTATTCGTTGATAACCAGACCGATGAAAAGGTTGCCTCGGGCGAGGCGTTGTTCGCGGGGCGAGAGTTTGCCGACGGTCTCGGCCAGCACCTCGTAGGCGGGCCGGTTGCCGATGCGGTGGATGAGGTTTTGCTCCACGTGCGTGAGCGTCCAGGTCTCACCGATGGGCGTGCAACCCTGGGACACCAGCCCCGTCAGCGCAACGTCGCCGCCCACCGAGACCGCCACACCGCCCTCCTCGAACACGTCGCCGTTCAGATACACCTGGGCGATTTGCTCCTGAAAATCGCCGCTGGCCAGACCGCCAAACACCGGCGCGGGCGCGTAAGCCTCGTTCCATCCGTTCAACCACGATTCGGCGTCCAGGTGAAACGGGTCAATGAACGCCAGCCAGCCGTTGGTCTGGTCGGCCGACACGCCGGTCTCGATTTGCCAGTAACCCGGCCCGTTGGCTTCTTCGACCTGCTCCTGCGTGAAGTGCACGCCGCGCAACGTCGCGCCCGGCAACGAGTAAAGCCCCAACACCAGCCCGGCATTCTCCTCCAACTCGCGCGCGCCCACGATCAGGCTCTGGCTCGAACAACCCGCCAGGAGCGGAATCCGCGCCTGCAGGCGAAGAATTTCGAGCACCGCGCGCGCGTGCGGGAAAAACGCGGGCGACATGAAGACCAGCCCCAGGGACACGTCCGGCGCGGCCAGTTGCGCGCGCAAGTCGGCAGCCCACTGCTGGAGGCCGCGTTCATCAAAGCCCCCGCCCCAGTGCCCGGCCACGGACCATTTCGTGTTCACGCCCGGAACCTACGCACGCAGACCGGAGGCTCAAAGCGCAAAGTGCGCTGGAGGAAAACACCGGCCGAAAATTTCTCGGGCCACCCGGGATACGCCCGGCACCCGGCCGCCCACCTTGTCATCCCACGCGGTAGGTGATGCGCGCCTTGTTCAGGTCGTAGGGCGACATCTCCACCTTGACCTTGTCGCCGACGCTGATGCGAATGAAGTTCTTGCGCATCTTGCCGGAAATGTGCGCGAGGACCTCGTGTCCGTTGGGCAGGGCGACGCGAAACATCGTGCCCGGCAACACCTGCGTCACCGTGCCCGTCAATTCGATGGGTTCTTCTTTCGTCACACGGTCAACCAACTGACGCGTTGCAGGTTAGAAAAAGCTTCTCCCGGTCGCAACGCTTTTCCCGCCCGAATGGCCCAAGCGGGCAGATGCGGCTTCCGGGCCCGGCGGCAGTCGTCCAAGCCCGGCCGCTTTCAAGCGCCGCAACTTGTGGAGTTAAAGTTTCAAAATGGCATCCAGCGCGCGCCGCGTGTTGAAAATGAGCACCTCAGGGCAGTGTTTGTAAAACGGCACCGGGGGAATCATTTCCGCCGTCAGCCAACCGTCGTAGCCGATGTCGCGCAAGGCCGCCATCACCGCCGGCCAGTTCACGTCACCGGACAACAAGTCGCAAAACCCGTCCGCCGTGCCGACCGCCCGCCGGTAATCCTTGAAATGCACGCGCCGCACGCGCCGACCCAAAATGCGGATCCAATGCTCGGGATAGCCCGTTGCCAGCGCGTTGCCGATGTCCAGATACGCGGCGACGCGTTCGCTGCCGAAGCTGTCAATGAACGCGCGCATCTCCAGCGGGCTGAGCAGGAATTTGTTCCAAACGTTCTCGATGCACAGCGTGACGCCCGTGCGCTCGGCCAGCGGCAGGGCGGCCCGAACAAACGCCTGCGCCCGCTCCCACGCCACATCGTAGGGCACGACCTCGCAACCCGGAATGAAATCCACCCCCACTGCGCCGGGCACTACAAGAACCGCGTCCAGACCCAGCGCCGACGCGCACTCGATTTGTTGGCGAAGGATTTGTGCCGCGCGCTGGCGCATGGCGGCATCGGCACTGACGGGATTGGTGCTCCAGTAAAGTCCCGTGGCCAGGCCGCTCAACGCCACGCCTTGGCGTTCGGCCAGCGCCCGCACCGCGCGCAAATCGTCCGCCGCGCTCCGCAGGTTCACCGGCCCGTCCTCGCTCAGGTCCACCTCAAAACCGTCGAATCCCGCCTCACGCGCCAACTGCAGCTTTTGCTCCAGCGACCAGTTGCCGGGAAACGACCAGATGCTGATGGATGTTTTCATGGGCACAAAAAGTTCAGTCCAGAGTTGGCGGCGTTCTCTCTGTAAACCCGATCATTACATCAAGCGCCTGAAACGGTGACGACCCGGTTCTACGACCACAAACGCGCTCAACAATTGCTCCTCACTATAACGGTGCAGGACCTGTTCGAGCTCCGCGTGAACGGCGTCGGCCGTCCAGGGCGTCATCCGGAGATAAAGGACGCCGGATTTGATTTCTCCAAGAAAGGTCAACCCGCCGAAATCACAACCTCGGGTCACGAGAACCCGGCCTTGCGCCTTTGCTTTCGCCAGCAGCGCGGCGTCCGTTGCCCCGGACAAACCCAAACTGCCCGCCGTTTGCACGTCATGGCCCAATCGCTCCAAATGCCGCGCTGTAACCGCATACACGTCCTGGTCGAGCAGGAACCTCACGACGTGCTGATGTGAAGGTCTTCAGCAGCAATTACCTCTCGCGCATATTGAATGCACGCGCGGATGTCTTCCGGCGTCAGGTCCGGATAGTAATCGCGAATGATGGCATCGAACGAAAGGCCCTGCTCAATCAACTCCAGCACGGCTTGCACCGGAATGCGCGTCCCGGCAACGCAGGGTTTGCCGAAATGAATCTGCGGGTTGACCACGATCCGGTTCATCGTGCCGACAGCATAATGCCGGGAAGTGGCAAAGCAAGCGATGCCCGACCCAAGGGCTTTTCCTCCAGCAAAACACCAACCGTTTACGCGCGAGATGGGCTAAACATCAGGGCAGGCGGCAATTGCGCATCCACCAGGAAGGTCACGACGGTTGCAAAACAGCATGATCCATCTGACTTGCGGCACAGGCCAGTGCGGCTTTGAGGCTGGCGGCTCACAACTCCTTCATCGCCTCGTCCATCGCGGCAAAGAGCCGGCTCATCGTTTCGGGGGTCTCGTCGCCCATGTTCGAGATGCGGAACGTCGTGCCCTTGATCTTGCCGTAGCCGCCATCAATCAAAAACCCGCGGTCCTTCACCAGCTTCTGAAGCTTCGGCACGTCCACGACCCGCCCGCCGGGTTTGGCCCCGTTGTTGATGCAGGTCAGCGTGAGCGATTCAAAGCCCGGTTCGGGGAAGAGCGTGAAGCCGTGTTTGGCGGCCCAGTCGCGTGTCATCTGGTTGGTGCGCCGGTGCCGCGCGTAACGGTTCTCCAGGCCTTCGGCGAACATCTCGTCGAGCTTGTCGCTGAGCGCGAACACGTGCGCGATGCTCGGCGTGCTGGGCGTCATGTTCTGCTCGGCGTTTTTCTGGAACTCGACGAAGTCGAAGTAATAGCCGCGGTCGGGCGCGGCGGCGGCTTTGGCCAGTGCGGCCTGCGAGCAAACGAACACCGTCAGCCCCGGCGGCAATGCAAAGGCCTTTTGCGAGCCTGCGAGCATCACGTCAATGCCCAGCGCGTCAAACGCCAGCGGCACCGCTGTCATCGAGGACACCGTGTCCACGATGAACATCACGTCCGGGTATTTGCGTTTGAGCGCGGCGACCTCTTCGAGCGGGCTCATCACGCCGGTGCTGGTTTCGTTGTGAATGAAGGTGATCGCGTCGAACTGGCCGGTGGCCAGCTTGCGGTCAATCGCCTCGGCGCGGATCGGCGAGCCCCACGGCACCTGCAACGGCTCGGCCTCCTTGCCGCAGCGCTTGGAAACGTCGAACCACTTGTCTGAAAACGCCCCGCACATGCAGTTGAGCACTTTTTTGCGCACCAGGTTGCGAATCGCCCCCTCCATCACGCCCCAGGCGCTGGAGGTGGACAAAAACACCCGTTGCCGCGTGCCGAGCAGTTGCTGCAACTGCGGCTGGACCTTCGCGTAAAGGTCTTTGAACCCCTGACCGCGATGCCCAATCATCGGCGTGCAAAACGCCCGAAACGTGCGCTCGCTGACCTCGACCGGTCCCGGAATGTGCAATTTCACGTGTCCCATACCTCGGCCCGAACGTTTTCAAAACCCGCCCACATCGGCAAGGTGAAACGCGCGCCGACTCAGCCGTCCAACCGACCGTAACGCCGGATTTCCGGCCAGATCAACGCCACCGCCGCCACGACCAGAATCGTTCCCACCCCGCCGGACACCACCGAGATGATCGCACCGGTCACCAGCGGATTGGCCAGAGCCGGCCCGAACAGATGCGCCACCACGCCCGCGCGAAACCCGCCCAGCTCGTTGGACGTGCCGATGAACAGGCTGTTGACCGCCGACACGCGCCCGCGCTTCTCATCCGGGGAAAGCAACTGCACCAGCGTGTGGCGGATCACCACGCTGACGTTGTCCACCGCGCCGCACACGAACAACATGGCAAACGAGAGCCAGAACCATTTTGAAACCCCGAACACGATCGTCGCCACCCCAAACGCCGTCACCGCCCAGAGCAACGCCCGCCCGGCCCGTTCCAGCGGCGGCCGATGCGCCAGAATCAGCGCGCACACCACCGCCCCGGCCGGCATCGCCGCCTGCAGCAACCCCAGCCCGCCCGGCCCGGCCTGCAAAATGTCCCGCGCATACACCGGCAGCAGCGCCGTCGCCCCGCCCAGCAACACCGCGAACATGTCCAGCGTGATCGTGCCGAAGATGATCCGGTTCTGGAACACGAACTTGAACCCCGCCAGCAGGCTGCCGAGGGTCATCGGCTCGCGCCGCGTCACGGTGTGCCGGCTGCGGATGAGCGCGACCATCACGAAGCAAAACAGCGCTGCTGCCACGTTGAACGCATACACCGGCACGGCGCTGTGCGTGAGCGCGATCAACGCCCCGCCCGCCGCCGGCCCGGCCACCGAGGAAAGATGAAACGCGCCGCTGTTCCACGTCACCGCCCGCGAGAACAACGCTCGCGGCACCAGATACGGCAAAAACGCCGCGCTGGCCGGCCACAGGAAGGTGCGCGCCGCCCCGGCCACAAACAGGCACGCGTAAGTCCAGCCCACCGGCGCATGCAGCGCCGAGATCAACGTCAGCCCCAGACTCGCCGCCGCGATCACGGCGATCATCGCCAGAATCACGCGCTTGCGTTCGAAGTTGTCCGCCACGTGCCCGGCCGGCAGTGTGCCCAGAATCATCGGCACCATCTGCGTCAGGCCCACCAGACCCAGGTTGAGCGCCGAACCGGTGCGTTCATAAAGCTCCCAGCCCACCGCCACCACGAGCATTTGCTGGCCAAACGAGGCAACCAACCGGCCCACCAGATACAGCGTGAAATCTCGAATCCGAAGCACCGCGTAGGGATCGGGCGCACGATCGGCAGCCGCGCGCGCCAACGGGGACGGCAATTCCTCTTGATCCATACGCCGCGCCGAAGGTAGCGGGAAATTCCTGAAGGTCGAGCCGCCACGCGATCCCAGCAGCGTGGGCCGAACGGTAGGCGGACCGCATTTCCCCATTGTGACCGACGCCGCGCGAAAATACGCTCTGGCGCATGGCAAATGACCCCGTTGCCGCGCCGCGCCGGTATCGCTGGCCCTGGTTTGTCTGGGGCGCGTTCCTGCTCGGTTGCGTCCTGGCCTACTTCTGGATGCGCGCCGAGGTCAACCGCATCCGCCAGTTGCGCCAGCCGCAGCCCACCAACGTTGCGCCGCCCCCTCCAACTTCCCAACTGCCGGGCGCGGGGCCTGATTTTGCGAATAAATGGGATTGACGCCGGCGGCCTGCTCGAATTCAATGCCCTTATGCAAATCGAAAGCCTCAAGGTCTTCTGCGATCTGGCCGAAACGGAGAGTTTCACCAAGGCCGCTCAGATCAACGGCGTCACGCAATCGGCCGTGAGCCAGCAAATCAGCTCGATGGAGCGCAACTTCAAGGCGCTGCTGATCGAGCGCAGTCGCAAAAAGTTCCGCCTCACGCGCGAGGGGCAGGTGCTCTACGACTACAGCAAGCGCATCATCCAGACCTACGACGAGCTCCTGAGCAAGCTCCAGGAGATCAAGGAGATCGTTTCGGGCACGATCCGCGTCGCCACCGTTTACAGCATCGGACTGCATGACCTCCCGCCGTATTTGAAACGTTACATGAAGGAATACCCCACCGTGCGGTTGCATGTGGAGTATCGGCGCGCCAACCAGGTTTACGAGGAAGTGCTCGGCAACGTGGCCGACCTGGGCCTGGTCGCGTTCCCGCATCGCGAGCCGAAGCTCGAAATCGTGCCCTTGCGCAAAGACCCCATGGTCCTCATTTGCCATCCCCAACATCCCTTCGCCCGCCAGAAGTCCATTCGCATCAAAAACATCGCCGGTCAGAAATTCGTTGCGTTCGAGCCGGACATCCCCACCCGCAAGGCGCTCGACAAGCTCTTCCGCGAACACGGCGTGAGCGTGAACATCGTCATGGAGTTCGACAACATCGAGACGGTCAAACGCGCCGTGGAAATTGACGCCGGCATTTCGATCGTGCCCGCCGCCACCGTGCAGCAGGAGGTCGAAAAACAAACCCTCGCGGCCGTGCCCCTGGAAGACGGGGATTTCGCGCGCCCCATCGCCGCCATCTACAAGAAAAACAAGGTGCTCTCGCCGGCGATGAAACAACTGCTGGCCCTGCTCAAGGAAGACCTCAAGTAACCCCGCCCGCCGAACCGCGCACTTCGAGCAAGCCGGCCAGCACCTCCAACAGCGCGCCAGCCTCCGGCAGGTGCACCGGGCCGACGTTCGGGCGCACCAGGCCGAAACCTTCTCCATACGCCGGCCCGTTGACCACGCACGCATCGGTGCGACACTCCGCCACCTGGTGCGCGGCCGCCGCCAGCGCCGACGCGCGGTCACCGTCCACCTCGTATTTCCAGCCCACGAGCAACGCGCCCGGAAACCAGGTGCGAAGTCGCGCGAGCAGCTTCGGCGTCGGCATCAGCTCCGCCAGCAGCGCCCCTTCGCGCGTCGGAATCTTGCCCGCACGCACCTCGATCAATTCCCCCGAAGCCTTGCGCTGCCAGATTTTTCCAAACTTGAAATCGCTCACCGCTGCGGCGTGAAACACGGCGTCCACCGACTCGCCGGCCAGCGCGGCCAGCTTCACGCCCAGGTCCTCGGTCGTGCTGAACGTTTGAAGGGCGACCCCGGCGCACGGCATGGCCTGTGAAGACGCTTCTCCGCGCAGCAGGGTCACCCGATGCCCCCGTGCTGCCAGAACCCCGGCCAGCATCGTCCCCAACCGCCCGGTGGAAAAGTTCGTCAGCCGGCGGACGGCGTCCATCGGCTCAAACGTCGGCCCGGCGGTGACAACGCAATGCATTCAGCCCAGAGGTTGAAACGCCGATGCTTCCGAAAGCAAGCGCCCTCCGGAGCGACCGGCGACGGAATCAACGCGGCGGCTTTGCCGACCCTTCCTCGACCAGCCGGAGAAATTCCTCGATGGCCGCGCCAAAGGCTGCCTGTTCCCACACCGGCGCGTTGTGACCGCCGCGCAACTCTCGAAACAGCTTCGGCCCGCGCGCCGCCGCGAAGTTCCGCTCGCCGTGATGAAACGCCACCAGTTCGTCTTCACGGCTGTGCAGCACCAGCACGGGCACGCTCACACGGCCCAGCTTCTGGCGGGTGTCGTAGCGGATGGTGTTGATCCAGCGCACCGGCAACCACGGAAACAACTCCGCCCCAACCTCCGCGATGCTCGTGAACGTCCCCTGCAGGACAATCCCGCCCACGCGCTCCCGCAGCGCCAGCTCCGCCGCCACCGCGCCGCCCAGCGCCTCGCCGTACGGCAAGATGCACCCGGCTTCGTATCCCCCCTGCCGCAACCAGTCATGCGCCGCCTGCGCATCCTGATACGTGCCCTCCTCGCTCGGACGCCCCCCGCTCCGACCGTAGCCTCGGTAATCAAAAACGAACACACTCGCGCCCGTCCGTAGCAGCGCGTCGCACAACTCCAACCGATGGCTGATGTTGCCGCCGTTGCCGTGACAGATCAAAAAGGCAAAACGCGCCCGCTCCGACCCCGCCTCGGCGGGGAAAAACCAGCCGTGCAACGCCACGCCGTCGCTCGCGCGAAACTGCGCCTCCTCGTACGGCCGCCCCAGCACGTCGGGTGTCGCCTCCAACGTGCGAGTGGGATGATAGACCTGGCTGTGCTCAAACCAGCGCAACATGAGCCAGACCAGAATCAGCGCCGCCGCCAGGCGCAGTGCCAGCCGTCCGCGCCCCGCGCCGCGTTGTGAAGTGCCGTTGGCCACTCTGCAAACCAGGAGCTGCCCTTGGGCCGCGTGCCGCGCAGCGTTCGCTTCGGGCCGCGGGCGCGCGCCGCGGTCTCCGACCCGATGCCCGGCTCACCCCAGCCATTCCGGATGCCGCGCGGTGGCGTCGAACGCCGCGGAGGTTTTGAACCGCTCATAGCGGCCCGTCTTCGCGAGCGCCTCCGTGCGTTTGAGCAGGGCCGAAACCTGCTCGGCGCTCATTGGTTTGAACGTGCGCACCGCCTCCAGCGCCTGCTCCAGCCGCTCCATGGTCTCGAACCCGGTAATCACGACCGACGCCGGCAGGTTCAGCGCGTAGTGCAGACACTCGATGGCGCTGACGACGCCGCTCCGCACGATCGCCCCCGCGCCCAGCGGTTTCATCGCCAGCACACCGATGCCCTCGCGCACCAGCACCGGCAGCACATGCTTCTCGAAACTGCGGAAATGGGCGTCCATCACGTTCAGCGGCAACTGCACCGCGTCGAACCGCACGCCGTGTTGGGCCGCGACCTCCAGCGCCCGCAGATGCACCACGGGGTCCTTGTGCCCGGTGAATCCAATGTATCGAATTTTGCCCGCCTTCTGTGCCTCCACCATCGCCTCGTGCGCGCCGTTCTCGTCAAAGATCCGGTCGGCGTCTTCCAGGCGGATGACCTCGTGGTATTGCATCAGGTCCACGCGGTCGGTTTGCAGCCGTTGGAGGCAGTCGTCAATCTGCCGGGCGGCGGCGGCCCGCGTGCGACCCTCGATTTTGGTCATCAGGAACACCTTGTCCCGATAACCGTCGCGCAACGCCTTGCCCATGCGGGTTTCGCTGCCGCCGTTGTGGTAACTCCAGCAGTTGTCCAGAAAGTTGATCCCGCGATCAATCGCGGTGCGAATCAGCCGAATGGTCTCGGCCTCCTCTTTGGGCACGCCGATGTGGTAACCGCCCAGCCCGATCGCCGAGACTTTTTCGCCGGTGCGTCCGAGCGTCCGGTAGATCATCTCACCGCGGCGTGTCTCTTGCGCCCATGCCGCAAGCCCGCCCAGCCCGGCGGCCACACTCGTTGCAGCGAGCGTCTTTACAAACTCGCGCCGCGTGATCGTCGTCTCGCCACTAGCCGTGTCGCCGGCGCCCACGGACCGGTTGGATGTCGCTCTCATAAGCCTCTGGGTGTTGATGGGTGGTTGATTCGCCGGGTCGCGCCCGCGCGCCTGACCCGACGGAATTTTTGCTTCCGCGGCTACCTTTCCACCGAACCGACCCGAGCAAAAGCCTAAAAACGCCGCCCCATGCCGACTTGCCGTCCACCGGATTGCCGATTAAACGTGCCGCGTGACGCCCGAAAGTTCCGCATCCGAATCGGTTGCCGGTTCGCATTCCGATTTTGCCCCCGACCCCGTCGAGGCGGCGCAACCGGCCCGGCTTGAAACCTGGCGCTGGTGTCCGCGCTGCGGCCACGAACTGCAAAATCACAAATGCAAGTTCGTCTGCCCGCGCTGCCACTACTTCATGAGCTGCTCGGACTTTGATTGAGCGCGGACTTAACCGCCAGCAAGGGCACCATCGTCCGGACGTGGAGGAGACCGCCGAGAGGCGCTGCCCGGCAGAACGGTTGGCTCACCCTCCATCGCAGCCGTCTCCCCTGCCCCGCCAAAATCGGCGCTACTGATCGCTGCCGGACGGCCTTCTGCGCGCCGGTCGTGCTGGACGCGAAGGGCCGTTGTTTTAGGCTGCGGTCATGCTTGAGACGGTACTGCGCTCGGCGAGTTATGTGCTCGAGCCGGTGGGACTGCTGTGGCTCGGCGTCATCTTGGCGGCACTGTGGGCACTGCGGCGCGGACAGTTCGCGCTGACGTTGTTCCTGGCGCTGCTGGCGGCGGGCATGTCGGTCGTCGGCAGCACCGGATTGCCCGGACACCTGATGGCGCAACTGGAGCGGCCCTACGTCGTCCGCGATTTGGACGCGTTGCCGGCGGGCGACGCCGTGGTCGTGCTGGGCGGCGGCGCCCGGCCCTCGCGCTACGAGGTCGGCGGCCTGGGCCTGAGCGAGGCCGGCGACCGGCTGGTGATGGGCGCGGAGTTGTTACGGCGCGGCAAGGGGCGGCATCTGGTCGTGGGCGGCGCGGCGCATCGCGTTCAGGGGCAGGTTTTGGTTGAGGCGGATCTGGCGCGGCGCTGGCTCGAAACGTTGGGCCTCGCGCGCGTGCCCGTGATCTCCCTGGGCAAGTGCATCAACACGCGCGATGAAGCGGTCCGCGTCGCGGCGCTGTGCCGGGAACGCGGCTGGACCAACGTGCTGCTGGTGACCTCGGCCTATCACATGAAACGGGCCGAGGCGGTGTTCCGCACCGCAGGTGTGCCGGTGACCTGCGTGCCGTGCGATTTCCAGACCGAGGTGAGCGTGATGACCGAATCCGAAGTGGCCTGGGTGCCGCGCGTGGCCGGCTTCCAAAAACTCTCGCTCTACGTCCACGAACAGATCGGCTGGTGGGTCTATCGCTGGCGCGGCTGGATCACACCGGCGGCCACGCCGCGTGGGCACAACGAGCCGCTGCCCGCGCCCCACGCGGTCACGGCGCGCGCCGCGCCGTGAGCCATTCAAAGCTCACGGTGATATCGTCACCGGTCTTGATCGGCGACATCCCCAGGATGGTGGGCGCGGGCGGTTTGACGCCAAAATCGGTCATCTTCAGCGGCGTCCTGCCCGTCACCTTGATCTTGCCGTCGAGCTTTTCGATCGTCACGGGCATCGTGTTGGTGCGCGTCACGCCGTGAACCGTCAGCAGGCCGACGGCTTCAAATTGCAGCGGGCCGGTCGTGCCGGGCGCGGATTTGGGCTTCAGCTCAATGAGCTTGTATTCGATGCGCTTGAACTTCGGCTCCTCCATGTGCTCCTGCATGACCTCGTCCATTTTCTTGGCGTAACTCTTGAACGCCCGCACCGGCAGGAACACCTCAACCTTCGGGCGCGCGGCGTTCGGATCGGTGAGCGCCGAGGCGGGAAAATTCGCGTCCACTTCCATGAACCCGCCGATGACCGAGCTTTCCATCGTCCAGTCGTGAATGGTGGAAGTGCCCTCGATTTTGGCCTTGCTGCCGGTGGGTTGAGCGTCGTAACGCACCGCGCCGCCCGGGCTGGTGGCCGGCGCGGCATCCGGTTGAGCCGGCGTGGTGGCCGTGACCGCCGGGGCCGCGGGCGGTGCCGGAGGCGCGGGGGCTGCCGGTGCGGCCGGTTCGGCAACAGGCGCAGCCGGTTTGGCCTCGGCAGCAGGCGCGGCCGGCGCGGATTCCGGCGCAGCGGCGGTCTCGGCAGCAGGTTGTTCCTTGGGTTTGCACGCAAACAGCAACGTGAGCGCGCAAACCGCAGCAAGGGTTGTCAATGAAACAGGCAGGGATCGTTTGGTTTTTTTCATGGTGTTGTAAAAGCAGCGGCGGATTTCGGTCAGCTCAGTTCGAACCATTCTTTTTTGAGTTCGATGCGAGAGCCTTTGAGGATGGCCTCGTTGGCCTTGAGGGCGAGGACGGTGGCGGCGTAGCCGACATCTTCGCGCGGGGCCTGGCGGGCGGCGTTTTCTTTGGCGCCCTGGGCTGAGGCCGGGTCGTCAATGGGCGGGCGTGTGAGACCGGCCAGGTATTCGGCCAGGGCCTTGGGATCGGTCGTGTTGAAGGTGCTCTTGAAGTCCTCGACGGCGGCGTCCATTTCGGCGCAGTTGCGCAGGAACGCGGCCAGCGCGTAGGCCAGCGGCGAATACGGGAAGGCGGAGGCGGCCTGCCCGCCGGTGAGCGCGTCCTGTTTGCTGGCCCCGGCGACCAGCGCGATGCCGCTTTCCTTGAAGAACGAGTCCTTGCGGGCATAGACCTCCCAGCCCAGCAGCGGCGAGTCCACTTCCTTGAACATCCACGCGCTGGTGGGCACGTCGCGGATCATCAACGCGGCGTCCGAGCCGTAATACATCTCGTATTCGCCGTCGAAGGAGTTGGCGAGCGTGGCGTCGTAGAGCAGTCGCACGCCGCTGGCGTATTCGACCACGACCTGCACGGTGTCGGGCACGTCGCGCCCGTCATCGCGCCAGAAGGCAATCGAACCAAACCCGGTCACGGCCACGGGCCGGTCATTGAGAAACCAGCCGGCCTGGTCGAGCGCATGGATGCCGATTTCGCCGACAAGCCCCGGCGAGGTTTCGCGGCGCAAGCGCCAGTTCATGGCTTTTTCGCGTTCGGGATTGGGCGAGGTGCCGCGCCAGCTTTGTTTTTTGTGCCACTGCGCGCGGGCCAGCGCGAAGCGACCGAGCGCACCGGAGCGCACAAACGGCAGCAGCCAGTGCCGCTGCGGGTCGCACCGCTGTTGCAACCCGGCCTGGAAGAAACGGCCGGGCGCGTTGCGCGCGGCCTGGGCAATCGCCCTGGCGTCCTCGATGGTGTGCGCCAGGGGCGCTTCGCAATAGACGTGCTTGCCGGCCTGGAGGGCGGCGACGGCGATCTCGCGGTGCAGGTGGGTGGGCGTGGCGATGATGACCGCTTGCACGTCTTTGTTGTCGAGCACGGCGCGATAGTCCTCGACCAGCGCGGCGCCCGGGGCCTTGCTGGCGCTGCGGTTGAGCATGGGCTTGTAATTGTCGCACAGCGCCACGACCTGGGCGTGCGTCTCTTCTCTGGGCCAGCGTTCGAGTTGGTCGAGGATCTCGCGTCCCCACGGGCCCAGCCCGATGACGGCGACCTTGACTTTCGGGCCTTCGGGTTTGGGTTCGGCGGGTGCGGCGGCGCTGGCGGCCTGCTGGGTTTCCTGGGCGAGCAGTTCGGCGGCCTGCAGCATGGCCAGCAGGGCGGCCGAGCCGGTTTTGACGAAATCGCGTCGCGTAAAACTGTTGTCGCGTCTGTCGGCTGGATTCATGCGTTTGAATTCCGTTGCGGCACGAAAGCTTCAAGAAGACGACGTGCGATTCAAATCAAAACGCCCGTGCGTCAGCGCCCCGTGGTTTGGGGTTCGGCGTCGCCCTTCTCCAGCCCGAGCGACCAGAGGATCGCGCTCAGCAGGTGTTGCTGGAAGGCGCGCGCGGTTTCGGGCGGGTTTTTGCGCTGGCCCTTGTCGTCTTTCCAATCGGGGTCCCACATGTCTTCCCGATGGCCGAGCGAGGTGTAGAGCACGCGACCCTGGCCGAAACGTTTGCACCAGGCGATGGGGAAATCGCCGGGAGTTTTTTCGTTCGGATGTTTGTCCAGGGTGAGCAGGCCGGGCACCTGGCTGCGCTCGAAGCCGTTGAGGATGTAGATCTCATCAAAGACCTTGAACGTGGCCGCCAAATGCCGCGTGGCGGCGTGGTGCGGGTCCTGATTGATGATCTCGACCTCGACCTGTGGTCCGTGGGTTTTGAACTCGCCGCCAATCATGCGCGTGAACGGATGCAGCGGCTTGTGCCCGCGGAAGGTGTCGGTGGCCGCGTGCACGCCCACGAATCCCTTGCCGCTCTTGATCCAGTCCAGAAACGCGGTCAGGTCCGGCAACGGCAAATTGCCGGTGGTGTTGTTGAAGACGACCGCGTCGTAGGCTTTGAGCGCTTCGGGACTCATTTTCTGGGCGAGCACTCGCGCGTTGGCGGCGCTGAGTTTGGCCTTGTCGGGCTTGCCATCGGCGCCCCGAAGCTCCGGCGAGCCGGGGTCCACGTCCACCACGTCCACGGTGAATTGCCCCGAGCGTTCGGCCAGTTGGCGCAGGACGCGGTTGCCCACCGGGATGGCCGAATGGCGGAACCCCTCGGTGACGCTCACCACCAAGACGCGCTTGGGCGCGGCACTGGCCGGAGCGGACAGCAGAAAAAACGCGCCGCTGAACAATGGCAATGCAACGAATCCAACCAACCGCTCGAAGCAGGCAGTTTTCATAGACGGACGACCCGCAGGTCGGCCCGAAATTAGGACTTGTCCAAGCGTCAGGGAATTCAATTTTTGCCTTTTTCACGTCACCGGTTGTGCTTACGCGACTGCGGGGTTGACCCCGAATTTCCCGCACCTATTCTGCGTCCATTCGACAAATGGAAATTCAGACCATGCAAACGACGTTCAACAGCCAAAGAGCCACGCGCCGCGATTTCATTCGCAAGACCGCCGCCACCACCGCCGTGCTCGCCGCCACACCCCTGTTGCGGCGGGTCGCCCACGGCCAGGCGCCGGCCGCCGGCAACGTGCTCGGCGCCAACAACCGCATCGTCGTGGGGTTCATCGGCGTCGGCGGTCAGGGCATGAACGCCCACGTGCGCATCATGAAAGCCAACGCCCAGGCCAACAACGTCGCGCTCGCTGCGGTGTGCGACGTCTGGGACAAGCGCATCCGCGCCGCCAAGGAATTCATCGAAAAGGACAACCCCGGCGCGAAGGTCGAGGGCTACGGCGACTGGCGCAAGCTGATCGAGCGCAAAGACATTGACGCGGTGGTCATCTCGACCCATGACCCCCTCCACGCCGAACCGCTCATCGCCGCGGTCGAGTCCGGCAAACACGTCTATTGCGAAAAGCCGCTCACGCGTTACCTGGGCGAGGCGTTTGCGGTGCGCGATGCGGTCAAGCGCACGGGCAAAATCCTGCAGGTCGGCTCGCAGGGTTGCTCGGCCAAAGCCTGGCACGTGGCGGCCCAAATGATCCGCGAGGGCAAAATCGGTCAGCTCGTTTGGGCGCAGGGCTACTACTGCCGCAACAATCCCAAAGGCGAATGGAATTATCCGATGGACTCGGACGCCACCGCGCAAACGGTGGACTGGGAAAAATGGCTTGGCCCGGTCAAGCGCCGCATCCCCTTCACGCCGCAACACTACTTCCGCTGGCGCAAGTTTTATCCCTACTGCGCCGGGCTGTTGGGCGACCTGATCCCGCACCGGCTGCTGCCGTTGATGCTCGCCACGGGCAACCCCGAATACCCCAGCCGCGTCGTGTGCATCGGCACCAAAAACGTCCACACCGACAAGAAGCAAACCGACGGCACGCCCGAACGCGACGTGCCCGAACACGTGGAAATTCTGGTTGAATTCCCCAGCGGGGTAACGTTGGTGCTCGCCAGCAGCACCGTCAACGCGCGCAGCCCCGGCTTTGCGCTCTACGGCCATCACGCGACCCTGGAAATCGGCACCTCCGGCGAGCGCATCCAACTGCTGCCCGAAAAGGAATTCGCCGACGAGATTGATCCCGAAACGCTTCAGGGCCTGCAACCGACCGAGGACATCGGCGCGCACCACGCCAACTGGTTCGAGTGCATCCGCGCCAACAAACAACCCAACTGCGGCATTGACCTGGCCGTGCGCGCGCATACCGTCATCTCGCTCGCCGAAATGTCTGACCGGCTCAAGATCGCCTGCCTCTTCGACGAAAAGACCGGCAAGGTCACGACCGCCGACGGCAAGGAAATCCAGCCGTTGACCTACGGCTCGACCGAGTTGTCGTGAGACTGCGTTAACCTTTGGAAGGCCGGGAGCCCCGCGCGCCCGGCCTTTCACCTTCCTCATCTTAATCTTAATCTTCGTCTTGCTCTTAATCCCCCATCTCCCTCCGCTGCGCAGGAGTCGGATCAAGTTTACAATCAAGACGTGGACCCCGCTGTTACCCGGCAAACCGTGACGTTGGCGCGCCGCGCCATGGCGACGCGGTTTGAGCTCGTTCTGCACGGGGATGATCCCGTGGCCTTGCGCGCCGCCGGCGAGGCCGCGTTGGATGAAATTGACCGGCTCGAAGACCGGTTGAGCCTTTATCGCGCGGGCAGCGAAATTGCCCACGTCAACGCCCGCGCCGCGCACGAACCGGTGCGCGTGACGGCGGAAGTTTTCGCGCTGCTGGAACACGCGAAGCACCTGCACGCCGAAACCGAAGGCGCGTTTGACATCACGATTGCACCGCTGGTGCGGTGCTGGGGCTTCATGGGCGGCTCGGGCCATCTGCCCGCGCCGGATGCGTTACGCGCCGCCCGCCAGTGCGTGGGAATGCACCTGGTCGAACTCGACCCGGAGCGCCGCACCGTGCGGTTTGGGCGCGAGGGAGTCATGCTCGACCTGGGAGCCATCGGCAAGGGCTACGCCATTGAGCAAGCCGTCCGCCTGCTGCGCGAAGCGGGCGTGTCCGCCGCTCTGTTGCACGCCGGCACCAGCACGGTTTACGGCCTGGGCGCGCCGCCCGACCAGGACGCCTGGAACGTTGCGATCGAAACGCCGCCCGCTACCGCAAGCATCGCAGGGTTTCCGACCTTGCCGACGGTGCGACTTCGAGACGGGGCGTTGTCGGTTTCAGCCGTTTGGGGGCGCACCTTTGAAAGCGGCGGCGAACGGTTTGGACACGTCATTGATCCGCGCAGCGGCCAGCCGGTCGCTGACAGCCTTCTGGCTGCCGTCGCGCTGGACTCTGCGACCGAGACCGATGCGTTATCCACGGCGCTGCTGGTGCTGGGACGGGCCGGTTGGACGCGGCTGACCGGCGGTCGGCCCGGCCTGCGGGCGTTGCTGGTGAGCCGGCAGGGACCGCGCCTCGAAACTCTTGCCCGGGGACTATGAGGCGGCGAACGCGGGCTCCGGCCCGCGCGTCTTGAATCGGCGGGCAAAGGCGACTAGGTTGCAGCGGGATGATCGAGAACCGCGATTACATGCGCGAAACGCCGCTGACGCCGGCGCGCTCGCTCACCGTCGCGCTGATCATCATCAACGCGGTCATTTTCTTTTTGCAGCTTCTGCTGGAGCGGATTCAACCGGGGTCGGTGCTGGACCGCTGGCTGGCGTTGAGCGCGGAGCGGCTGGCGCGCGGGGAAGTGTGGCGCTTGTTGACGTTTCAGTTTTTGCACGGGGGCTTGCTGCACCTGCTGCTGAACTCCTGGGCGCTTTACGTCTTTGGGCGCAGTGTGGAAGCGACGCTGGGGCGCGGGCGATTCCTGCAACTGTATCTGGGCAGCGGCGTGGTGGGTGGGCTGATGCACGTGGCGGGCAGCGCACTGTTGCCGCAAATTTTCGGCCCGCCGCAGGTGCAGGTGGTCGGCGCCTCGGCCGGTTTGTATGGCGTGATCGCCGCGTTTGCGGTGCTCTTCCCGCATCAACCGCTGACGTTGCTGTTGTTCTTCGTGCTGCCAATCACGCTCTCAGCGCGGGTGCTGTTGATTGCGAGCGTGGCGCTGGCGTTGATTGGTTTGTTGATGCCGCAGGACAACGTGGCGCACGGAGCGCACCTGGGCGGGATGCTGGCCGGGTATCTTTTCCTGCGCTGGGGCGACGCCGTGCGGGAACGGTTGGAAGCGTGGCGACAGCGTCCGGCCCGGCGGCGTCCGCGCGAGCTGGCACAGGTCGGCTCGCGGCGGCGCCTGCCCTGGGGCAGCACGCGCGAGGACTGGGAATCCGAGTTGCCGCCGGATGAATTCATCCGGCGCGAAGTGGACCCGATCCTGGACAAAATCTCCGCGCACGGCATCCACAGCCTGACCGAGCGCGAGCGGCGCATCCTGGAGGCCGCGCGCAAGAAAATGACGCGCCGTTGAGGCAGCCCTCCCTGCCGCTCTACCGCGCCGCCGCCGGGATCAAAGGCGCTGTTTGATCTTCTCCAAAATTGCCCGTGACGCGGCCTCGTCGCCAAACGTGCCCACGCGGATGCGGACCTCGGTGGACTGCTCGGCAACTTTTTTGAGGCGAACGGAGATTTTCTTGTCGAAAGCGTTTCGGGCGACCAGGTCGGCCTGCAGCGCGTCTTTGCGCTGGCTGCTGACGTAAAACTGGAGGTCTTTCATGGCAGCCAGCGTCGCGTTCCACGTGCGGTCGAGCGTGGCCGACTCGGTGGATTTGAGCACGCCGTTGACGTAGGCGTAACTGGCTGCGCCCGCGCCGGCGGCCGCGCCGACCGCAACGACGGCGCAGCCGGCGGCCAGGCTCACGGCTACCAGCAGGAAGGCGATCAAACCGGTTTGTCGGAGGAAGTTTGAAATTTTCATGGGCATCACCGTTTTGGTTGTGGGCTACGAGCGCAACGTGGCCAAGCCAGGGCCGCTTGGCAAGTCTTGCGTTCGACCCGCGGGGACTCGGCGCCCGGCTTCTACCCAGGCCCGCAACGAGGAACTCTCAAATGAGAAAAAATCGCCACCGCTGACAAAGGGGGAGCTTCGGCCAATGCTCAAGCCACCCGGCCCTCGAGAAAATCCCACCCGGTCGTTGTTCTCACGTCCCGTCCGGGCCGTCGCCCTCGGCGCGGCTGACCTTCATGCGCCCGGATGCCCCCAGTTCAAACCGGCGGCGGTGGAATGACCGTGTCGTAGCTGATGGGCGGGATAACCTTGCCGTCGGCGGTCTTGATGGCGCGCGTTTTCTCGTCGAAGAACAGCGTCAGGCCCATTCGTTCGGACATTTCGGCGAGGCAAAGCACGGTCTGCGCGCGAATGGCCAGTTCGACGTTGGCCACCGGAGTTTTGCCGGAGCGGATGCAGTCGAAGAAATTTTTTGCCAGGCTGGCGATGCGCTCGACGGGTGCGGGGTCGTTGAACTCCTCGGCGTCGAGTTCATCCGTGAAGCCCGCTTCGGGTTTGAGTTCGACGCGGTTCTGGCTGGAGGAGAAGTAGAGCGTGGCCTTGTGGCCACGAAGGATGTCGGGCAGGCCCTGCTCGTTGACGGTGCTGCCGACGACCAGGAGCGTCAGGCCGCTGGGGAATTCAGCGAGCAGGTGCGTCGTGTCGGTGATGTCGCGGTCGGTTTGCACCTTGCGCGTGCCGGTGGCGGCGACACGGCGCGGGAATTCCGGGTTGCCGGTGGCGAGCATCATCGGATGAAACCGGTGGGGCAGGAGGTTGCCGATGATGCCGGAGTTGTAGGCGTAGTAGAGGTGCCAACTGAAGTAGTGTTCGGGATTGAACGGGATTTTGGGCACGCGGCCCAGCCAGCGATACCAGTCCAGATTCCGCTCATTGGCGTCGGGGTCCACCGGAAAACGCCACTCGCCCTTGGGATTGAACTTGCGGCAGTAGGAGCCCTGTCCCCAGACCAGGTGCCCGATCTTGCCCGCGCGCACCCATTCGGCGGCCTTGTGCCATTTGGAGTCCATGCAACCCTGCGAGCCGATCACATACACCTTGCCGGTTTTTTTGACCGTGTCATAGACCTCCCAGGCCTCGCCCAGGTAGCGCGTCATGGGCTTTTCGCAATAGACGTGTTTGCCCGCTTCCAGCGCGTCAATCGAACACTGCGCGTGCCAGTTGTCCACGGTCGAAATGATCACCGCGTCAATGTCCTTGCGCTCCAGCAGTCGCCGGTGATCCCGAAACGCGTCGCTGTCCTTCAAACCCAGGAAACCTTTCGCTGCCTGGAGGTGTTTGTCGTAGAGATCGCACACCGCCGCTTGAACGATGTTGGCCTCTGCGACCATGCCCTTCTGGGTGCGGATGTGGTTCATGCCCTGTTTGCCGGTGCCGATGTAGCCGACGGCGATGCGGTTGTTGGCGCCGAGCACATTGGCCGAGGGCGCCTGATTTTGGCCGTAAACGGGTGTCTTCAAAAACGCCGGCGTGGAGACGGCCGCCGCCAGCGTGGCGGCCTTGCGAAGAAACGCGCGCCGGTTTTCCCGGCCCGAACTTTCAGGTGTCGAAGTTGCTTTCATAATTTCAACGGTGACAGGGCTCGCGCCCAATTAGGCGCAAGCTAGCAATCCCGACCGGGAAGCAAAGCGGTTTATTCAATCCCCGGCGCCGGCTTCGCGCCGGTGACGGCGGGCCACACGGCGGATTTGTCCGGCGTCTGCCGCGTGCGTGCTTACAGCACTTGCGTCTGGCCGGGCATGGCGATGGGGTAGCGGCCCTGGGTGTCGGGCTGAACCGGCGCCGGGTCGTCGAGCGAGGAGAGTTTGTCCAGGCCGGGCGCGAGTTCGAGGTTGGACGCGAGGGCGTCCTCGTAGGTGATGAGTTGACCGGATTCGCAGGCCATGCGGCCCATGATGGCGACCAGGCAGGCTTTGGCGGAACGTTCGGTTTCATTCCAGGGCTTGTCGTTGCGAATGGCGTCGAAGAGCAGATCGTGCTCGCGCTGGTATTGATCGCAAGGCGGCCCGGAGTAACTCCAGATGAGCTTGTCGGCTTTTTGCAGATGGCCCGACCAGAGGCGCGGCTTGGGCTGGCCTTCGCCAAGGACCGCGCAGCCGTTGCTGCCGAGGATGACGTTGCCGAAAAAGCCCCAGCAATTGTTGATGTGCCGGCCCTGGGCGATCAGGCGCGTGCCGTCCGGGAAGGTGTATTCGGCGCAGTAGTGGTCGAAGAGCTGGTCGGGTTCGGTGCGCACCTGCCGCCCGCCCATGCCTTGCACCGACACCGGCCAGGCGTTCTTGACCCAGCAGCACACGTCAATGTTGTGGATGAGCCAGTCCACGATGAAGCTGCCGTTGAGCCAGGTGAAGCAACTGTAGTTGAGAATCTGGTAGGCCAGCTCGCTCATGCCCGGCGCGCGCGCTTGCAGCCCGACCGGCCCGTGCATCCGGTAGGCGTTGGCGCAAATCACCTCGCCGATCCGCCCGTGGTGAATCTGCTCGATCGCCTGTTCGAGCGGCAGGTAGTGACGGCTCATGAGACCCCCGGCGATTTTCAGGTTCTTCTCGCGCGCCAGTTCACCGGCGCGCAGCACGCGCCGGATGCCCGGCGCGTCCACGGCAAAGGATTTTTCCATGAACACGTGCAGTCCCTTCTGCACCGCGTATTCCAGGTGCAACGGACGAAACGCCGGCGGGGCGGCCAGCAACACCACGTCGCCCTGGTCGAGGGAATCCATCGCGCGCTTGTAGGCGTCAAACCCGACAAAGCGGCGCTCCGGCGGGACGGCCATTTGCGCGGCGTGACGCTCCGAGAGACTTCGGTAAGCCTGATTGACGCGGTGCTCGAAGACGTCGCCCAGCGCCCAGAGTTTGGTCGGGCCGGCGGTTGAAAGCGCCTGCGAGGCCGCGCCCGTGCCGCGTCCGCCGCAGCCCACGAGCGCAATCTTGATCGTGTTGTTCTCGGCACAGTAGCCGGGACGCGGCGTGGCGAGCGTGCCGGCCAGCGCGGCCCCGGCCGCGGCGGTGGACGTGGTTTTGAGGAACTGGCGACGGGATGTTGTGGAAGAGATTTTCGCGTTCATGGCTGACCCGTGGTTTTTGGCGTAGTCCGAACCCACCGGCCTTCTACGCCAAAGGGGTGTTCGTGTAAAGCGCGCCGACACGCGCGACGGGCGACCGCCTTTGAAAATCCTCAGCGACCGACGGCGCTCACGGCTTGGGCAACGCGTCGAGCTTCTTCTGCACGGCGGGGTTCTGTTCGATAGAGAGCGACCTGGCCCATGCTTCGCGCGCTTCGTCCATCCGCCCCAGCGCGGCGTAAATGTCGCCCAGGTGATCGTAGAGCGTCGCATCCGGTTCGGGACTCAGGCGGATGGCTTCGCGGATGTATTCGAGGGCTTTTTCGGTCTGCCCCAGCCGGAACAGCACCCAGCCAAGGCTGTCGAGATACGCGGCGTTTTGCGGGTCGGCTTTGACCGCCTGCTCGATCAGGGCGCGGGCGCGTTCGAGGTTTTCGCCGCGGTCGGCCCACATGTAACCGAGGTAGTTCTGTGCGTCGGGGAAGTCGGGCTTCAGGCGCAGGCATTGTTCGAGGAATTGTTCGGCGCGTTGATAATCGCCGCTGCGTTCGGCCGCCGCGCCCAGTTCAAAATAAAACAGGTGCGTCAGGAAGTTGGTCTCGCGCTCGCGGGCGATCCGCTCCGCCTCCAGGAAATGGCGCAACGCGGCCGGGTAGTTTTTCCGTTGGCGATGGGCCGAGCCGAACAGATAGGCGCGCACGAAGCTGGGCGGGAACTTTTTGTCCGCCTCCTCCAGCACCGCGAGCGCCTCCTCGACCTGATTCAACTCCAACCACGTGGCGGCGACGTCGGTCCAGACCTCCGGCGAGTCGGGCTGCAGGCGGAGGGCTTTCTGGAAATAATCCCGCGCCTGCGGATGATCGCCATTGGCGGCCAGTGCCGCGCCGTACTGGATGTAAAAGGCCGGGTTGATGAGGTTGGTGTTGGTGGTCAGGGCGATGAGTTCGGCCGCCCGGAAATGGCGCAGGGCATCGGTGTTGCGTTTCAACTGGCGGGCGGCCAGGCCCAGGCGGAATTCCAGCGCGAAGTTTTGCGGAAATTTCCTGGCGGCGGTTTCGAGCGTGGCGAGCGCCTCCTCCGGGCGACCCAGCGCAAGCTGCGCTGACGCCAGATCGTAGTAGGCCGCTTCGAATTCGGGTCGGAACAGGATGGTTTTGCGCAGGTAATCGGCCATGTCCTGCCAGCGCCGCTCGGCGGCGGCGAGGCTCGCCAACAGATAGTAGGCCTGCGCATTGGACGGGTCGTCGCGCACGATGGCCTGCAACTGCTCGGCGGCGCGACGCCGGTCGCCCTCGCGCAGGAAGATGCGCACGAGCCGGTCGCGCACCAGATCGCGGGCTTGAGGCAGTTCGTTGAGCCGGTCCACCACGGCCAGGTAGTGCGGCGCGGCGCGTTCGGGTCGGTTGATTTTGTAGAAGGCGTCGGCCAGTTGCAGGCGCACCAGGGTGTGGGCGGGGTTGAGTTTTTCGGCCCGGTCCAGAACGCGCTCGGCGCGGGCGTGCACCGCTTCCCGTTGCGTGGGGAAACGCTGGGCGTAAATGACGAAGAAATCCGCCAGCCCGATCAGGAACGGCGCATCGGCCTGACGCACCCGCGCGGCCCTGTCGAGCAACTTGAGCGCGTCCTTGGGACGGCGTGTTTCGAGCAGAAGCAAAAACTGGTTGCGGTAACCCGCCAGCGCATTGGGGGCCAGGGCGATGGCCTTGCGATTGGCCGCAGCGGCCTCGTCAAACCGCTTCATCTGGGCGTAACTGCTGCCCAGAAGCGCATACAAGGCTGCCGATGATTTTTGCTGGCGGATCGCCGCACGGAGAATTTCGACGGCCTTCTCCGGTTGACCGGCGCGCAAACAACGCTCGGCGGCCAGACGCGCGAGGCGATCTTCACCCGGGTCGGCCAGCGCCGCCTGGTAAAATTCCTCGAGCGCCACCGCCGGCTGCTCGTTCAGATCGGCAATCACGCCCGCTGCGTAGTGCGCGTGCGCCTGCGCGCGACGCAGCACCGGGTCTGCAGCGATTGGATTGGTCCGGCTGCCCGGCGTCCACACCGGGGGCGGCGCTTCGGAGGCCGGGCCGTGCCGGGGCGACGCGCTTCGACACCCCGCAATGCCGAGCACCGCGAGCGCCAGCCCAGCCAGACCGCACAAGCGCACAATCATACCGAAAAAATACACAATGGCCGCCGTTCCGGCGCACGTGAAATCAACTCCCCCCTCGCGCAAGCGCAAGCGGGCGCGTCCCAGACGTTGTCGCGCGCGTTCCTGGGAACGAACGAACCTGGTCACCGGCAGGCAACCGTCGCCCGCGGCGGTCATTTTACCGCCGTGCGGGCGCCCGCCCGGCTCTCCTTTTTCGCCGCAGCGCGGTCGGCAGAACTACTTCTGCCAGGTGCGCTTCTTGTGGCGGTGCATGCGCAGCTTCTTGCGCCGTTTGTGTTTGTTGATCTTGGCCTTGCGGCGTTTTTTGAGTGAACCCATACGGCAAGAAGTATCGGCGGGCAGCGCCTTGGCAATCTCAAAGTTGCGTGGTGTGCGCATTGGCGCGCAACGCAGTTTTTTGCAGCCTCACATGAAGCCGGGCTGCAGCCCGGTGGGAAGCCCGTACGCAAGCGCCAAAGCCGTTTCAACGGCCTGGACCGGGTATGCGCAAAACGGTTGAAACTATTTTCGGCCTCCCCCGCTGCGGTTCACCCGCCTGAAGCCGGATGTCAGGGAAAGAAGCGGTGCTCGGCAAGAAAGCGAGATGCGCTCTGCGTGCTGCGCGACTCAATACACCACCTTGTTCAAGGGGTACTCGATAATGCCTTCGGCGCCGGCCGCCTTGAGTTTCGGGATGAGTTCCCGCACGACGTGCTCGTCAATGATCGTCTCCACCGCCACCCAGCCCGGCTGACTGAGGGATGAGACGGTGGGATTCCGCAGCGCGGGCAACGTTTTAAGAAGTTGAGGGAGATGTTTCTCCGCCACGTTCATCTTGAGGCCGACCTTGGCCTCGGCATCGAGCGCGCCCTTGAGCAGGAGCGCGATGGTCTCGATTTTGCGGCGTTTCCAGGGGTCTTTCCAGGCCTCCCGATTGGCGATCAGCCGCGGCGTCGAAACCAGGAGCGTGTCGAGCACGCGCAGACGGTTGGCCCGCAGCGACGAGCCGGTTTCGGTCAGTTCCACAATCGCGTCCACCAACTCGTGCGCCTTCACTTCGGTCGCTCCCCACGAAAACTCGACGGTGGCCTTGATGCCGTGACGGCGCAGGTATTTGCGCGTGAGGTTGACGACCTCGGTGGCGATGCGCTTGCCCTGGAGGTCTTTGAGCGACTTGATCGGCGAATCCTCCGGCACGCACAACACCCAGCGCGCGGGCTGGCGCGTCGCCTTGCTGAACAAAAACTCGCCCACCTCGTGCACCTTCGAACCGTTCTCAACGATCCAATCGTAGCCGGTGATGCCGCAATCCAGGTATCCGTGCTCGACGTAACGGCTGATTTCCTGGGCGCGGAGCAGGCGAATCTTCAGTTCCTCATCGTCCACATACGGAATGTAGGAACGGCTGCTGACGGTAATGTTCCAGCCCGCCTTGGCCATTTTCTGAATCGTCGCCTCCTGCAGGCTGCCCTTGGGCAATCCAAAACTCAAAACGCGTTGGCTCATAAATCGTTCTCGCGCGCGCCCGGCAAACCGCCCCGGCGTCTCCGACGCTCGGCCTGCCGAATGCGCGTCGCGGCATTTTAAGGAACGAACCCGCCGCGCAAAGAGAACTTTTTCCACCAACAGCACGGGCTGTCACAAAGGCCGCGCGAACCGGCTACGTGTTGTCCGTGAGCCTTAGACAAATTCGTCGCGCGCCGGGCGCGACGCCGTCTCGTCCGTTCAAGACCCACCTGGCCGATGGCACGCGACTGGAAGTGCCGCACGAGGATTTGGTTGCGCTGGACCCGACGGGCTGTGACTTCATCGTGTATCAGCCCGACGGTTCGCACCAGATCATGGACGTGAGGCACGTCAGGCGACTGGAAATGATGTTTACGAACGGGCGGCGTTCGCGCAGCAAGCGGTAGCGGTCCGACGCCAGAGCACGGTTCGACCCCGCAGCGAAATCTCCCCGCGCGCCAGCGCCGCCAGACATTGCGGATATAACTCATGCTCGGCGACCTGAATCCGCGCGTGCAACGTCTCGGGCGTGTCATCGTCATAGACCGGCACGGCGCATTGGGCGATGATCGGCCCGCTGTCCACCCCGGCGTCCACAAAATGCACCGTGCAGCCGGTGATCTTGACGCCGTGCTCCAGCGCCTGCCGCCACGCTTCCAGGCCGGGAAATGCCGGGAGCAGTGACGGATGAATGTTCACAATGCGCCCCTCAAACGCGCGGAGAAATTCCCCCTTCAAAATCCGCATGAACCCCGCCAGCGCCACGCAATCCACGCCCGCCTCCTGCAACGCGGCCACATACGCACGCTCGGCCTCCTCGTCCAGCTTGGTGCGAAATCGCCCCGGCGGGATGAACCGCGCGGGCAACCCGCGCGCCCGCGCCTCGCGCAAAATGCCCGCGTCCTCCACGTCACTGAGCACCAGCGCGACTCGCGCCGGAAGCCGACCCGCCCCGATGGCGTCGGCAATCGCCACGAAATTCGAGCCCTTGCCCGAACCGAGAATGCCCAAGCGGAATTCCTTCGCGCCGTTCACGCGACACTCTTAACCGCTGGTGCACTGCCGGAGCAAGCACCGTGGCGCTCCCGCCGTCCGTTCAAGTCCTCGTTCGTTGTTCGATGTTTCGCGGGGCGCCCGCCCGCGCTCCCTCTCCCAGCGGGAGAGGGCCGGGGTGAGGGAGAACGTGTCGTGGGCGTGAGGGTGTCCACATGCTCGCGGGACTCTGTTGCGCCCCTTCGGGGCTTGAGAGGGTTTGGGGGCCGCGCGAACCCAGGGCGTTGCCCTGGGCTAACCTTGTGCTCGCGCCTTCGGCGCTCAAGGCCGTTGGTGAAAAAGATGTTTTCGGCGAGACGCCGAAAACCGCACGCCAGACGCGCGCCCCCATCTGTGCACAATTTGCAACTGCCAATTTGCAATTTGCAATTTCGCC
>JAOAIM010000171.1 GCA_026414705.1 Verrucomicrobiia bacterium
GCGCCGGGCCAACCTGCGCGTGAAAGGCGGCGTGGGGAATCCCCTCTCCCTCGAGGGAGAGGGACAGGGTGAGGGTGAGCGCACCGCACAGCGGTGAACATCAAACAGCCAACAAGGAACATCGAACAACGAACTTTGAACGTTCGATGCGCTTTGAGCGACCGGGCGGTGAAGGGTGAAGCGGCGCGGTGGTCTTGCTGCTTGTTTGCGCGGTCGGGCCAGAACGTCCTCGACCGAGCGCGCCGCGGTGGAGGCTTCACAGAACCAAAAGGCTAGTATTCGGCGCGCACCTGCCAGGCGCCCTGCACGGTGTCAGCCCCGCGCAAACGGATTTCGCCGTTTCGCCGGTCGAAGTCGGTATGGTCGCGCCCGTTGACGAGCACGCGCTTGATGGGTTGGCCGTCGGGGTGGCGCAGCCGGAGCACAACCAGGTCGGGGCGGGTGCGAGTGGGCGGTTCGATGCGGGCGAGGATCCGGCCCTGAGCGGTTTGGGCGTGAATGCGGAAGCTCACGGGGCCGAAGCGGGTGGCGAGGCGTTGGGCGTTGATGAGCGCGCCGTCGCGCAACCAGTGGGAGGGGATCAACGGCGCCAGCCACAGGGCCTTGTCGTGTTCCATCACGAGCATGAAGCGGGTTTGTTGGAGGAAGTAACCGGTTTCGTGGGTTTTATCCCACGCGCCGTGATGATGGAAATGCTCCCAAAAGGTGAGCACTTCGGGGTTGAGGAGCGAGGCGAGGCTGTTGAAGTAGGTGCGGACGAAGGGTTTGACGTCGTCGCGCATCGCGTAAATCTCGCCCACGCGCGTGTAGTAGGGTTGCACCTTGGAAAAACCGCCCAGGTTGAACCAGTCGGCCTGGTTCGCCGCTGCCGGGTAATCAAACCAGCCGTCGGCCAGGAATTGCACGTCTTCCATGTGATTCAACATGCGATCGACCTCGCGCCCGCGGGCCGACAACACGCGCGTGGGCACGAGTTGGTGGGCGCCCAGTTCCACGTCGTAACACCAGCTCCGACCGACATCCTCGCCGGGGAAAAAATCGGCGAGCGGTCCGGGGCTGTGGACCTGCGAGGGGTAATGCGGAATCCAGGTGCCGTCGCGGAGCGGTCGGGCGGGCGAGCGGGCCTGGGTCCAAAGGTAGGCGCGCAGGACGTTGCGTCGCAATTCGGAGGCATGTTTGAGAAAAAGTTCGCTGTCGGGATGACCGATGTCCTCCAGGGCGTGGCCGATCTCCCGCAGCGCCGCGACGTAATACCCGTTCATCGTGAAGTGGTAGGCGTAGGCGTCCCAGTCGGCGAGCACGCCGGGCGGCATCAGCCCGTATTCGGGCACGGGTTGCCGGCGGGCATCGAGGAGTCTGGTTTTTTCGGTTTGTCGGATGATCCAGTGGCCGACGCGGGCGACTTCGGGCGCGACCTGTTTGAGCCAGTCGCGATCGCGCGTCCAGGCGTAATGCTCGCCGAGCGTCCAGAGATGCCACGCGGTGCCGAAGGTGGTGTAGCCGGTGGTGAGGAAGCCGTTGGTGTTGTAACGGTGGATGAAGAAATCCAGCGCGCGCCGGGCGAACTCTTCGTGGCCCAAAAGGTCCATGCCGCGAATGATCGAATGGGCCTCACTCTCCAACGGCCCGTAGGCCATCGCCGCGATCCACGGGGCGATGCGGGTGCCCTGGGCTTCGTTGCGGGCGGCGATCCAGCAACGCACCAGGGAGGAGCGGATCAGGTTGTTGAGCAGCGGGTCGGGCGTTTCGATCAACGCGCCCCGGGCCAGAACCGCGCGCCAGTAGGTTTCGACCGCCCCGCGCAGGTAGCGCACGCCCAGCGCGCCCAGGTGCGTGTCCGGCTCGGCCGGCAACAGCACCACGCACCGGCTTGCGCCGCCGGGCGGCAAGGTGCCGGTGAACCGCAAAGTTCCCTCCTGCGTCTGCGCGACAAGGGGCTCCATCTTGCGTGCGGCGATGAAGCCGAGTTGCGCGTCCTGGTGCACGATCTGCCAGCCGCGCGGTTTGCTCAGGAGCTGGACCGGTTGGCCCTCCGGCACGCGGAGGTGCAGCGTCAGGGCCGGCTCGACGGGCGCGGCTTGCTGGTTGGTGATCGTGAACTCGACCACGCACACCGAGCGACGGTCCAGGCGCGTGGGCGTTTGACCGGCCGAATCGGACGGTGCCACAAAGGTGCGCTGCCGATAGGTCACCCCGCCCTGATGCACTTCGATGACGGGAATCGGCAGCCAGCCGCCCTCGAGCGTGCGGGTGAGGTTGGTGGGGTTGCCCCCGCCGAAGACCGGCTGAAGTTCCAGTCGCGTCCGATGCTTCGACACGACGGGGTTGGGCGTGACGACGCAACGCAGCGCGCCCTCACGCTCCAGGACGAACTTGGTGTTGGCCGCCGCCAGGGAGAGCAACACCGGCCCGGCGCGCTGAACCTCGCGGTGCGTTCGGGCCATCGCCTGCTCGAGCGTTTGATCCGGCATGGCGCGCACCTCCTCCAGAATCGTTTTGCGGCCGGCGATGCGCTGCTTGTATTCGGCGAGCGTCACCGGGGCGGGATCGCGACTCACAAACAACCTCAGATCGGGCACGTAAACGCAGTCGTTCGAGAGCACGTCTGCCACGGCCACGCCCACGTCGCCGTCCGGCAGGTCGAACCGCAGAATGGTCGGATCCGAATGCAGCGGCGAGGGGTGGCTGAACCGCACCGTCAGCGAGAGCGGCTGGTCCAACGGCCAGGTCGTTTCCAATTCATGCGCGGTCGGGTTGGTTGCGGACAGGAACGCGCCGTTGGTGATGCGGACCTTGCTGCGCGCGCCGGTTGGCGGGCCGTCGAAGACCGCCACCACATTCGTCGTGCTCCAGGTCGAGTCGGTCAGGGCTTCAAGACGCACGCGCACGGGGCGTTCGCCCAGCGGAACGATCCAGCGCACCTTTCGCGTCTGCACGAAACCCGGCGGGGCGGTGATTTTGGAAATCAGGCGCGCGCCGTCGCGCCGGATTTCGTTGGTCAACGCGCGCCAGTGGCCCTGCCACGCCGACTCGCCGAACCAACCCTCGACGCGGACGGCGTCGGGCTGCGGCGCGGTGGACTCGTCGGCGAACTCGAGGGTCAATTGCCGGAGCGCGCGCCGGTTGAGCCATTGCAGGCCGATGCAGCCGAGTCGGTTGCTCCACACCGGCACGGCAAACCAACCGTCGCGGTCGGCCGCCAACTCGGTTTCCAGGAACAGGTCCTCGGCGCGAAATTCCTCGGTGCGTTTGGCGCGCGCGCCGTCGCTGCGCGCCGGGTCCCAGGTGGCCGTCCGCGCAAACGGGGCCACGTTGAGCGGAGATTCCGGTGGCGCTGCCGGCTGGGCCCGCGCCACCGATACTCCGGCAACGGTCAGGACGAAAAATGTTTCACGCAAAACGCTCGGCATTCGGCGGCGAAGCGGCGCGAGTTTCATGTTGCGCCAGTTTGAACGGCGGTTGCAACCGGGACAATTCCCAAAGGTTGCGCGCGTGCCCAAATGCGACCTCGAATTCAAAACCCGCGGCGCGAAGTCCCGGTTCGCACAAGCCCATCGCGCGAGCCGGTGGAGCGGAGCGCAAGAGCCGGCGAGGGGAACGGGGCGTTGGGAAGCGCGGCCCGGGTTTGAGGTGGAAGCTCGCGATGCGCGCGGCGGCACGTGCCGGCAGAACGGGTGCGCCCATGCGCCGTCTACGAGGCACAGATTTTCGTGACAGGCCGGAGCGCGTCCGGCTATATTCGCCATGTCCGCTGGAGCGACCCTATCGTCTAGTGGTTAGGACACCACCCTTTCACGGTGGCGGCCCGGGTTCGAATCCCGGTAGGGTCGCCAGTCTTTCCAGGCGCTTGATCGGGCCGTTGATGAGCCGCAGGCGGAGGCCCGTGATCGGACCTGCTTCAGGCTTGCTGCGGAGGCGCGGGCGCGGAAACAATCCACCGGTTGCTCGTGAAAAACCTCTCACTCGACTGACATGAAAAAGACGATCGTCGTGGTTGTGGCGTTGGCGTTTGGTCTGGCTGGTTCGGCGGCGGCTCGCGCTGCGGAGAAAACGCGCCGGCTCTCGGTGGCGGAGTATCGGGACAAGATGATGGCCGGTTGGATTGGCCAGATGGCCGGCGTGGCCTGGGGCGGGCCGACGGAATTCCGATTCAAAGACCGGATCATTCCTGAAGACAAGGTGCCGGCGTGGAAGCCGGAGATGATCAACGACGCGTTCCAGCAGGATGATTTGTATGTGGAGATGACGTTTCTGCGCACGTTGGAACGGCACGGGTTGGATGTCTCGATTCGGCAGGCGGGCATTGATTTTGCCAACAGCGAATACAAGCTCTGGTGCGCCAACGCCGCGGGCCGCAAAAACCTCCGGGCCGGCATCGCCCCGCCGGATTCGAGCCATCCGCAGTTCAACCGCTGTCCCAACGACATTGATTACCAGATCGAGGCGGATTACTCGGGGCTGATCGCGCCGGGCCTGCCGCAGTTCGCGATCGAAATGGGCGAGAAGTTCGGTCGGCTGATGAATTATGGCGACGGGATGTATGCGGGCCAGTTCATCGGCGCGCTTTACGCCGAGGCGTTTTTTGAAAGCGACCGGGAGAAACTTGTCGAAAAGGCGCTGCAGGCGATTCCGGCCCAAAGCCAGTATGCTGAGATGGTGCGCGATATTCTGGCATGGTATCGCGCCGAGCCGAACGACTGGCAAAAGACCTGGGAACGGTGCCAGAGGAAATATCGGGAGGACCCGGAATATCAAAAGGCCTCCAACGGCGGCATTGACTGCAAAATCAACGGCGCCTACGTGCTGATGGGGTTGCTCTACGGCCAGGGCGATCCTGATCGCACGATTGTCATTTCCATGCGGTGCGGGCAGGACTCCGACTGCAATCCCTCCAGCGCGGCGGGCGTGCTTTTCACCATGCTGGGCTTCTCCAAACTGCCGGCGCGTTTCAAGAGCGCGCTCAACCCCACCAACGTCTTCAGCCACACGGCCTACAACTTTCCTCAACTGGTGGACACGTGCGAGCAGTTGGCCCGCAAGGTGGTCGCGCGCGCGGGCGGCAAAATTCAAAAACGCGGCGGACGCGAATATTTTCTGGTGCCGGTGCGCGCGCCGCAGCCGAGCCAACTGGAGTTGAGCTGGGCGCCCGGCCCCATTGCCAACAGCCGGTTCACACCCGAGGAGATGGCGCAGATCAAGTTCCGGGAATGAGTTCCCCGCCGCCGGGCGTTGACGCCCGCGCTCAGACCGCCGCCGCAATCAGATCGCCCACTTCGCGCGTGCCGTAGCCCATTTTGCCGGCGGCCAGGGACTGGATTTTGGTGTTGATGACGCGCACGACGGCCGCCTCGATGGCGGCGGCAGCCGGCGCCTCGCCCAGAAACTCGAGCATCATCGCCGCGGCGTTGATGGCGGCGATGGGGTTGATGACGTTCTGGCCGGTGTATTTGGGAGCGCTGCCGCCCATCGGCTCGAACATGCTCGTGCCTTCGGGATTGATGTTGCCACCGGCGGCCACGCCCAGTCCGCCCTGAATCATCGCGGCCAGATCGGTGATGATGTCGCCGAACATGTTGTCGGTGACGATCACGTCGAACCACTCCGGGTTTTTGACAAACCACATGCAGATGGCGTCCACGTGCGCGTAGTCGCGGCGCACTGTCGGGTAGCCCGCGCCGACCTCGTGGAAGGTGCGTTCCCACAAATCGAACGCGTAGGTCAGCACGTTGGTTTTGCCACAGAGCGTCAGTTGGGCGGTTTTGCCGGCGGCGATGTCCTCGGGTTTCAGCCCTTTCCACGGCTGGCCGCCGCGACGGCGTTTGGCCAGTTCAAAGGCGTAGCGCACACATCGCTCGACGCCCCGGCGGGTGTTGACCGATTCCTGCAGGGCCACCTCATGCGGTGTGCCCTTGAACAGAAAGCCACCCGCACCCGCGTAAAGGCCCTCGTTGTTCTCGCGCACCACCACAAAGTCCACGTGCTCCGGCCCTTTGTCCTTGATCGGACAATCCTGCGCGCGATAGAGCTTCACGGGCCGGAGATTGATGTATTGCTCCAGCTCGAAGCGAAGCCGGAGCAAAATGCCCTTTTCGAGAATGCCGGGTTTGACCTGCGGATGGCCCACCGCGCCGAGGTAAATGGCCTTGAACCGGCGCAACTCGGCGACCGCGCTGTCGGGCAACACCTCGCCGGTGCGCAGGTAACGCTCGCCGCCGAAATCGTAAGAATGCCAGTTGAGGCGAAAGCCGAACTTGCGCGCTGCGGCCTCGGCCACCTTGATGCCTTCGGCGACCACTTCCGGGCCGGTGCCGTCGCCGGGAATGACTGCGATGTCGTAGCTTTTCATGTGTTGCCAAGCCGTTGGGAAACGGGCGCGCCATGCTATGGCCCCGCCGCGCCGTGGCAACGGATTTCTGGAACGGCACGCCCACGCCGTGCAGGTTCGCAGAGAGCGGGTCGGCTTGCGATCCGCCGGGGCGTGTGCGGTTGAACAGGCTGGAGAACCGACCGGTCAGGGCAGGAGGTTGACCTGGCTGCTGAGGTTGGTGCCGAGCAGGCAGCCGTGACCGGCGTTGAGTTTCTGGAGGACGACGCCGTTGAAGCTCCAGGGACGCCCGCTGCCGGGGTCGAGCAGCTTGCCGGAGAACAGGCCGTTGGCGGTCTTGAACTTCACTGTCAGGTTCGTGGCGACAAGCTGGTTGGGCCGGGGGCCGGCGGCCAACGGCAGGGTCAGGTCGCCGACGTTCCCGCCCAAAATTTGCAGGTGTGGATGGCTGACCCGCAAAATCCAGTTCGTGCCCGGAGGGGTGAACTGCGAACCGATCGCCTCCAGTTCGCGCGTGAACCCGGCCGCGTAGTAGCGCGCGAAGGCCACGGGCAGGCGAATCCAGCTCAGGTCGCCGCTCAGGTCGCTGTCGGAGCGATTGGCGAAGGTGATCCAGCTCAGGAGCTGGCCGCTGCGACCGCTCGGCAGCGCATAAAGCGGCCACTGGCCGTTGCCATCCATCAGGGCGCTCTGGCTCACGCGGGTGCCATCGGCCAGCGCGGCGGCAAAGTTGATGCGCCCGCTGGCGTCCACGCGCACGGTGCCGTAGCCGCAGCCGTGCGGGGCGTCGAGACGGTTGGTCTGACCCGGCAACACGAGGGTGTAGAGGCCGGCCTGCGGGGCGGGATTGCTGCGGACGTTGTAGGGCGAACGCGTGGCGGCGAGTTGGGCGACCCAGTTCCCGTCGGTTAACCGGCCCTCCAGTTCATTGCCCCCGGCGCCGCTGAGGCGCAGTTCCAAGATCAACGGCAGTTGGTTGGCGCGCTTGAGTTGGTTTGTGGCCAGGCCGTAGGGACTGAACGTGCCGCGGAAGCTGTAGTTTTGTCCGCCGAGATTGAGCTTGCCCGAATAGTTGCCGCGCGAAGTGAGCTTGAGGCTGAAGAACCCGGAGCGGCCCATCCGCACCTCATTGGTTTCGTAAAACAGCCCGTTGTAAGCGCCCTGCGCGGGCACGAACGGGTTGGGCACGAAGTTGGCCTGCAAATACATGTTCGGCTGCATCACAAACGAGATCGTCGGGGAGGCCGAGGCGATGCTGCCGCTCCAGCCCGCGAACAACGAATCCGGGCCCGGAATCGCCGTGAGCGTGTAGCGCTCGCCGATCACCAGTTGCTGGCCGTTGAGGTCGGGCGAAATGCTCCCGTTGCCGTTGAGGACGATCGTCAACATGCTCGGCGGCGGCGGCGGCGCCAGCACGGTCAACTGGAAGTTCGTGCTCGCGCTGCTCAGCCCGTCGCTGACGGTGACGGTGATCGTGGCGGTGCCGGATTGATTCGCCAGCGGGGTCAGGCGCACGGTGCGATTCGAGCCGCTGCCACCGAAGGCGATGTTGTTGGTCGGGATCAGCGCGGGCGACGAGGATTCAGCCCAGACGACCAGGTTGCTGGCCGAGCCGTCGGGATCGCCCACCGTGAAGCTGATCCACGGCGTGCTGGTGTTGATGGCGATGAGCTGGTTGGTGATTGCCGAAATCCACGGCCTGCCGTTGACCGTCACGGTGAAGGAACGGCTCACGGTGTTGTTGGTGGTGCCGTCGTCCGTAACCGTGACGGTGATCGTGGCGATGCCGGAGGCCTTCGCCACTGGCGTGAAGCTCAGGCTGCCGGTGCTGTTGGGGCTGGTGTAGGAGACGGTTGGGTTGGGGATCAGCGCCGGATTGCTGGAGGTGGCCGTCACAG
>JAOAIM010000172.1:0-4366 GCA_026414705.1 Verrucomicrobiia bacterium
CAGATGCCGATGACCTTGAATCGGGGGTTCGCATGGAAGGCGGTGGCGTGATGCACGCCGCGTTTTCCCATGCCCACAACGACAACGGTGTATTGCTTTATGGTTGTTGTTCGATCGTCAGGGCTTTTGACTCTCCGCTCGTTAAAGGTCCTCGGGTCGCAGTCCCGTGTGTCGCGCGATACGAGCCATCATCCGCGGCCCAATTTCTTCGCCCTCATGAAATGCGAAAACAAAATCGGGCCAGCCCGGTCGCATCAACACCCGGTGCGATCCTCCCGATTGACGTTTGATTTGCCAGCCGATGCGGAGCAAGGCCTTCAAGACCGCGCGCGCTTTGGCCGAAGGCCAATGGCTCATGTCGCTACCGTGAATGCGTCGGCTGCCGCCGGCACGTTTTCACCGTTCTCCAACCGATCCGCGATCACGCGCAGGGCCAGCGCCTTGACCCGCGCAAGCGCCATGTCACGCGTCTCACCGTACGCCATCACGCCCGGCAGATCCGAAACTTCAGCAATCCACCTGCCGTCCGCTTCGCGGTCTATTTCGATGCGCAGATTCACCAGGTGAATTTTAGGCGGCCGAACGTTGCTCTTCAACAACCAGCCGTTTGGGATTCGGAGCGCCGCTGCAGAATTGCTCATTGGCCCGGCGCGTCAGGCGGGATATTCCTTGGCGCTTTCGGCGAGCGTCAGGAGCACTTTGCGTTCGGGCACTTTCGATTTCAGCAGCGCGATTTCATCCGCGCCTTCGGTCAAGGGCAACGCGATTTGTCCGCCCTGGGCCGCCGAGCGGTACAAAGCGGCCATGATCTCGAACCCCATCCACGCGTGGGCGAAGCAGCACGGGTGCACCGCGCGGTCGTCATCGAGCCAGTCGGCCATCTGTTGCACGTAGGGCGGCATGTCGTAGTTGTAATCCATGCCGCCCGGGCCGGATTGCAGACCGTGCCGGCCGGTCACGGCGCGCCAGCCGCCGCCGGTAAGCACCTCGGCGAACCCCTCGCTGCCCTGGGCGCCAATGCGGCATTTGCGCCACCAGTAGCCAACCTCCGGCACGTCGGGCGCGCCGGCGCCGCAGTCGTAGATGCCGCGCACGCCGTTTTTGAAATGCACCACCCCGGCGATGTAGTCGGGCGAGGCGTGCGCATCAGCCAGTTTGCCCCGACCCGCAGCCTGCGCCATGACCCATTCGGCCGGTTGGTAATTGTTGAACCAGCAGGTGTAGTCAATCAGGTGGCTGAGCATGTGCGCCGCCCAGCCGGTTGCCGTGCCATAGACGGTGTGCACGCGACCCAGCGCGCCGCTGGCAACGATTTCTTTGACCTTCTTGTAATGCTCGCCATAGCGATGCTGGTGACTGACGACAGCCTTGATACCGGCGACCTCGAGCGCCTGCTTGATCTGCAACCCCTCGGCGCTGGTCATGGCGATGGGTTTCTCGAAGGCGATGAGTTTCGCGCCGCACTCGATGCCGAGTTGAATGAACGGCAGGCGCAGGTTGGGCAGCGTGCAGAAGCAGAAAATGTCCGGCCGGAGCTTCCGGGCCAGCGCGGCGGCGTCGGTGCTTTTTTCGGGGTTGCCGATTTTCGGCGCCGCGTCATCGAGCCGCTTCGGGTCAATGTCGCAGATGCCGATGACCTTGAATCGGGGGTTCGCATGGAAGGCGGTGGCGTGATGCACGCCGCGTTTTCCCATGCCCACGACGACAACGGTGTAAGTTCGAGTCATGATGGTGCTCTATCTTCTCCGTGGTTGGGATGGAGGTTGTCGAGGAAACGCTCCAAAACGGCTCGGACCTTGGGCACGTGCGCGGTTGCGACCTGCCAAACGATTCGGAGGTCCACGTTGCCGTAATCATGCGCGACAATGTTGCGCATCCCGCGCATCTGTCGAAACGGCAGGTCCGGAATGGCGCGCCGGGTTACTTCGGTCAGGTGCGCGGTTGCTTCACCGATGATTTCAATGCGCCGAATCACGGCGTCCTGCTTTTGGGTGTCGGCCAGAAACGTCTCCTCGCTCACTCCCTGGACGTAGGACGCAATGAGCCGCGCCGCGTGAAGAATGTCGGGGAGACGTCCAAGCTGGTCAGCTTCCATAGATGCAGACCGCCGAGGCCAAAATCTCCGCCCTCGCAAACCGGTTCGGCGACCGTTCGATTGCGTCCCGCAGCACAAAGTCCACGGGCCGACCCGCAATCTCCTCGGCCTCGCCGGCCATTTCGAGCAGCTCCGCCACCGAGACCGACTCGGGACGCTCCAGGGTCACCAGCAGGTCAACGTCGCTGAGCCCCGTGCCTTCGCCGCGGGCGGCCGAACCGAACACTTCGAGCCGCCGCACGCGATGCCGCTCGCAAAACGGTTTAAACCGTTCCCGCAACTCCGTCAGCGACACTGGCGCACCTGCTTTCATTCACAATCCGCATTGCGGCTGCGCGACGCCATTCCTGGTCGCCTCAACCATTCGCCTTATCCCACTCTTTGACCTTGGCGATGACGTAATCCACCTCTTCCTCGGTCAACTCCGGGAACATTGGCAGCGAAATGCAACTGGCGGCGTTTTTCTCGGCGTTGGCCACCGAGCCCACAATCCGCGCGCCCTTGCCCCACGGGAACCCGGCCTGCTGATGAATCGCAATCGAGTAGTGCGTCTTGGCGTCAATGTTGTTCGCCACCAGGAAATCGAGCAACTTGTCCCGGTGTTCGGGCTTTTTGGTTTCGATCACATACAGGTGATACACGTGCCGGTAGCCGGGCAGTTCGACCGGCAGGTCAATGGTGCGGCAATCTTTCAGCCCGGCGGTGTAGCGCGCCGCCCATTTCCGGCGCAGATCGTTCCAGGCATCAATGTGCTTGAGTTTGGCGCTGAGGACGCCGGCGTGGATGTCGTCGAGCCGGCTGTTGAAGCCAAAGCTGTGAACGTTGCGCTGGGTCGAGCCGTGGTTGCGGAGCTTGCGCACGCGCGCGTCAATCTCGGGGTCATTCGTCACCACGGCGCCGCCATCGCCGAAGGTGCCGAGGTTTTTCTGAATGATGAAGCTGGTTGTCGCTGCGTCGCTCAACTCGGCAATTTTGAAACCGTTACCGTGCGCGCCAATGGCCTGGGCGTTGTCCTCGATGAGCCGCAGCTTGTATTTGTCGGCGATCTTTTTGATGGCGGGCATGTCGGCGCACTGGCCGTAGAGATGCACCGGAATGATCGCCTTCGTTTTTGGGGTAATGGCCGCTTCAATCTTTGTCGGATCAATGCATTTGGTGCGCGGATCGCAGTCCACAAACACCGCCGTCGCCCCCGCTATCCAGATCGCCTCCGCCGTGGCGAAAAACGTGTTGGGATGCGTGATGACCTCGTCGCCCGGCCCAATGCCCAGCGCCATGAGCGTCAGCCAGATGGCATCGGTGCCGTTGCCCACGCCGATGGCGTATTGGGTGCCGGAATACCGGGCCAGTTCGCCCTCGAAGCGCTTGAGCATCGGCCCCATCACGTATTGCCCGCTGAGCAACACCTCCTGAATGTTCGCGTCAATTTCCCGTTGAATGTTCCTGTATTGTCGAACGTGCCCGTAGAACTCCACTTTCATAGTCCGGGCAAGCTATCGGAGCGCGTCCACGAAACAAGTTTTTTGTCCGCCAGGGCGCGTTGCTCCGATCGCCAACGCCCGGTGCACAACCCATCACCGCACTGGCGATGAATCCAACGCCTCCGAATCTGCGCGTGGTCATGATCCGCCGCACGTTGGAGAACCTGCCCGACGCGCCGCTGCCGCCGGGCTTTTCGCTGCGTTGGTATGCGCCGGGCGACGAGGCACATTGGCTGCGCATTCACCTGGCGGCCGACCAACTCAACGTCATCACACCTGAATTGTTCCGCGAACAATTCGGCACCGATCTGGCGCGGCTGGCGCAGCGCCAGTGTTACGCGGTCGCGCCCGGCGGTGAAGTCGTCGGCACGTGCACCGCGTGGTTCAACGACGCCTTCGAGGGCGGTTGCTGGGGGCGCGTGCACTGGCTGGCCGTGCAGCCGGAGTATCAAGGGCGCGGCCTGGGCCGGGCGCTGTTTGGCGCCGCGTGCCGGCGATTGCGCGACCTTGGCCACACGCGCGCCTATCTCACCACTTCATCGGCGCGACTGCCCGCGATCGCGCTGTATCTTCAATTTGGATTTGAGCCAAAAATTCAGGATGCCAACGAAGCCGCGGTTTGGCAGGACATCCTCGCGCGGTTGAAGCGCTGAGCCGGTGCGATGCGCCAAGGCAGACGGGTTTCGTTTCGATCGGGTTTCAAGGCTCCGCTGCGTCGGGGCACGGGATCCACCGTCCCTCTGGAAACACGCCTCTCATTAACACCGGGCTTCAGCCCTGTCTCTTATAC
>JAOAIM010000172.1:4376-8171 GCA_026414705.1 Verrucomicrobiia bacterium
CAACGAGTGTGAAATTTGCAGGGCAAACGAACGCCCGTCATCCCCCTCAACCGCGGTTGACCGCGAATCCAATCATTTCGGATCAGCACGCGGTGGTTTTTGCGATGCCGACGGCCATCGTTGCCGAGCCCATCGGTTGCGCCAGCCGTCCGTGTGAAGCCAGGTTCATTCGTGGGAGGTTCGTTTCGTGTCCGTTACCGGTCTGAGCACGCCGATGCGGTGCGCGGCCCGAAACTTCTCGAATCGCTCGCGTTGCTCGGGCGTGAGCGTCGCGGTGATTTCGTCGCCGGCGTCGTCGAGGATTTCCCGCAAGCGCGGCTGGAATTCGGCCCGCAACGCCTGCCAGCGCTCATGCGCCCGCTTGAGTGCCGCACGCACCCTGGGTTTCTGCTCCTCGGTCAGGGCCAACCGCCCCATGAGGTCGCGCTCGATCCGGTCGCGCAACGTTTCCGGTTGCGCGAGGGCGGTCCGCACAAAATGGCGCACCGCCAGTCGCGTGCCGACCGCGCCCACGGCCACGCCCGCCAGAAACACCAGCGCCAACACCAGCCACGGTTTGAGCGTTTTCATGTCAGAATCCCGTTGCCGACAACAGCCATTGATCGGCGAGCCGCGCCAGCCCGTCGGTCAAGCCCGGCACGCCGAACGCGCTCGCGCTCCAATCGGCCGCCACGCAAAACACAATCACCGTCGCGGCCCCCCACGCGAACCGGGGCAACATCGCGCCCAAAGCCGTAAACCACGATTCGTCCCCGGCCTGTGCCGCCTCCGCCCTGACCGCGGCGAGAACCCGGTTTTCGAAGCCGGGTTCCGGCACGGGCGGCGGCAATTGCCGCGCTGCGCGAAACAACGCGTTGAGTTTCCGCTCGTTCATCGTTCTCGCGCCAAAATTTTTTCCAGTGCCCGCCGCAACCGCTTCCGCGCGCGCACCGCCCGCACCCGCACCGCCACGGAGGACGCACCCAGCAGTTCGGCGATCTCCTTCACGCTGCGTTCTTCCAACTCCAGCATTGTCAGCACTGCCCGGTCACCGGGTGAAAGGGCGTTCATCGCCGCGTCGAGCAGTTCGGCTGCGCTACGCCCGTCCGGCGGCTCGGACGCGTCGCCCTGGCGCAACCACTCGAGCGCGGTCTCGCCCAGCTCCGAGAGGGCGACCTCGCTGCGATGGCGTTTTTGCCGGCGCAGGTGGTCCAGCGCCACGCGGACGGTGATCCGGGCGAGCCAGTGTTCGAACGGCGCGCGCCCGTCGAACTGATCCAGCGCGCGCCAGGCTTTGAGAAACGTCTCCTGTGCGAGGTCCTCAAGCCGGTGCGGGTCGCGCTCGTAGCGATGCAGGATGGCAAAGACGCGGTTTTGGTAACGGCGAACGATCTGGGCGAACTCGTCCACCGCGCCATTGCGGATGCGAGCCAGCAGTTCGGCGTCATCGTTCACAGCTCGCGTTGAAGCCATTCAACGCCACGGAGCGCCCCCGGGGCAACGCGCAAACGGTGACTTGAGCTGCCCGGTGGCGACTGCGTGGGGCGAAGCGCCGCCAGCGGCTCGCGGCGTCACTGCGCGCGCCGTTCCCCGATGCGGGCCAGAGCCCGCGCGATCCGCTCGTCCAAGCGCGCTTCCCATTTCGCGACCTGCTCGCGCTGCTCGGCAGTGAGGATCGGGCTGATGCGCTGATGCAGTTTCAGGCGGGCGACCGCCAGGTCAGCCTCAACTGCTGCGACCCGCGCCGCAGCCGCTCGCACGCTCGCCTCGGTCGCGTCCTGGGCGCGGATCGCCTCGCGCAAGCCCTTGCGGGCGTCGTGCAGCCGGATCAGCAGGTCTTTGAGCGCGTCCTTTTCGGCAACCAGCGCGTCCTTGATGGCGGCGCGTTGCTCGGCGGTCAGGGCGAGTTTTTCAGCAGCGCGGCGAAGGAGTTCCCGCCCCCGCCCGCGCGCGGTCTCGTTGGCTTGAGCCACGCCGAATCCCAATGCACCCACGGCCAGCGCCGCGGCCAGAGTCCAGATCAAAGTTCTCGTTTTCATACATCATATCAAACGCGCGAGGCCGCAGAAATGTTACAGCCAACCGGCGCTGACGGTCGCCGGAACAAAAAGGTTGGGGACTCGCCGCAGCGCGAGCGCGCCGCCGGTCATTCAATCACGGTCGGCGGCGTGGGCGCTGAATTCCCTTGTGCCGATGGTGTTCCGAAACGTTTTCGGCGGGCGCCTACCCGGCAGTGGGTTCACGGCGCCCCGCCGATGGGCCGGCTTGCGACTGGAGGCACGGCTCGCCTAGACTCGGCCCATGAACCTCGCCGTCGCTTTTCGAGAGTCGGTCAAAAAACGGCCTGACAAGATTGCCCTCTTCTGGGGTGACCAACAATTCAGCTACTCGGCGTTGCATGCCCGCACCCTTTCGGTGACGCGGCATCTGATCGAGTCCCTGGGCGTGCAGCCCGGCGACCGCGTGGGATTGTGGCTGAAGAACCGACCTGAGTTTGTTTCATCGTTTCTGGGCATCCTCAGCGCCGGGGCAGTGGTGGTGCCGATCAACAATTTTCTCAAGCCTGACGAGGTGAACTACATCCTGCAGGACGCCGGCATCAACGTGCTCATCAGCGAACAGGAACTGGGCGCGCAAGTCTCCGCTTTGACGGCGATGCGGCCCGGGCTCAAAGCGGTTTTGGTGGACGAGTGGCCGGCGTTTGCCCAAGCCGCCGGAGCGATCAGTGAACCCGGCACGGTTTCGGCCCGCGGCCCTTCCGATCTGGCGGTGATCATTTACACGGCGGGCACCACGGGCCGGCCCAAGGGCGCGATGCTCTCCCATGGCAACCTGCTCCACAACATCGAGAGCTGTCGTCTGGTGCTCGAGACGGTGGATGTGGACTCCTTCGGCGTCATTCTGCCTTTGTTCCACAGTTACATGATGACGGTCGGGATGTTGCTGCCGCTTCTGGTGGGCGGGACGATGGTGCTCGTGCGTTCGCTGCATCCGCCCAACCAGGCGTTGCGCGAGTTGATGGAACGGCGGGCGACGATTCTGCCCGCGATCCCGCAGTTTTACCGCGCGTTGCTTGCTGCCGCTCCGCCGGCGCTGCCTTTCCGGCTGTGTGTCAGCGGCGCCGCACCCTTGCCCGTGCAGGTGTTGAAAGATTTTGAGGCGCGTTTCGGCATCCCGCTCATTGAGGGCTACGGACTGAGCGAGGCCAGCCCGGTTGTGGCCAAGAATCCCATTCACGGCGTCCGCAAACCCGGTTCGATCGGCCTGCCGATCCCCAACGTGGAAATGAGCGTGCAGGATGAGCAGGGGCGATTGCTCGGCCCGAACGAAATCGGCGAAATCTGCGTGCGCGGCGGTAACGTGATGCTCGGCTACTGGAACAAGCCGGAGGAAACCGCCAAAGCCTTCCGCAACGGTTGGCTGCTGACCGGCGACATCGGCTACCGCGACGCCGAGGGTTACTACTACATCACCGACCGCAAAAAGGACATGCTGCTGGTCAACGGCATCAACGTCTATCCGCGCGAGATTGAGGAGGTCATTTACCAGTTTCCCGGTGTGCGCGAATGTGCCGTGGTGGGCCGCCCCGATCCACGTCGGGGCGAGCAGCCGGTGGCGTTTGTTGCGCCGCTGGAAGGCGCGACACTCGACGAAACGGCGCTGGTGCAATTTGTGCGCGAAAAACTCGCCGACTACAAAGTGCCGCGCAAAATCCACTTCGTTTCGAACCTCCCCCGCAACGCCGCGGGCAAGGTGCTCAAAACCCAGTTGCGCGAACTGCTCGCGCAGCAGGGTGAATGAAGCTCGGCATCGTGC
>JAOAIM010000173.1 GCA_026414705.1 Verrucomicrobiia bacterium
CCCGCGCCCCGCAAAACATCGAACAACGAACATCGAACATCGAACATCGAATGGATCGTGGAGCGTGGAGCGTCAGAGCGTGAGACCGTAGCGCGGATTGGAAATCTGCTGTGCCGCCGACTGGAAGTCGGCAGAACCAAAGCGGCGGCATCCCGACACCAAACTCTGAACTTTGAACAAGAGCTTGCCCGGTCCTTGGGCCACATCCGCCTGAAAGGCAGCCCGGACGAAAATCCACGACCCCGGAGGCTGCATCCCGGCGGGGCAAGGCGCGGCGTCACCTCGGTTCGAGTCGCACCCGAACCGCCGTTCCCGGCTTGAGGCCGAAGCGTTTCGCCGCGTTACCGCCGTTGACCGCAACCTCGAGAAATCCCGTCGAGCCGGGCACGCCCACGGCCCGACCGCGTGGCACCGCCTGGTAGAACGACGCGAGCGGCCCGATGCGTTTGCCCCGCAGAAAAATCCCGGCGCGCGCCGATTCGATCCACGCGTTGGGGATGTTCGTGATGGCGTTGCCGAAACGGTCCACGTAAAGCACGCGGCCCTGAATCGTCCCGCCGCACCGACGCGGCGGGGCTTGCGGCAACCGCACAAAGTCCTCCGCTTCCGGGCCGAGCGTGTCAAAGCGCGCGCCCCGGCACAGGTGCGCGGCCACCGGCGCAAACACGTCGCGCCCGTGGAAGGTGTGGCTGAGGGGCGTGAGGAAAAATCGCTCGTTGGTGAGCCGCCGGATGCCCAGGATGCTCTCGCCCACCAGGGCCGACGAGAGCACGCCGTTGTCCGGCCCGACAAAGGTGCCCCGGGCCGTCCGGACGGCGATGGCGGCCCGGGCGCTGCCGACGCCGGGGTCCACAATCGCCACATGCACGCTGCCCGTTGGGAAAAACCGCCAGGCCGCCGCCAGCGCAAACGCGCCGGAGCGGATGTCGCCCGGCGGGATTTCATGCGTGATGTCCACGATGACCGCGCGCGGCGCGATGCGATGAATGACTCCTTTCATCGTGCCGACAAACCAGTCGCGCAGCCCGAAGTCCGTCGTCAGAGTGATCAGTTGCACGGGAAGAAATGTCGTTGGCGGGGGGTGTCGCTGGCAACGCAAACCGACTCAACTCGGCCCGGTGCCAAAGGCGCATGCACACACGTGCCGGCGCCGTGGGCTTGAAAGGACAACCGGCTTGTCACCCCGCCCTCGCAGGGGCACATTCGCCCTCGTGAAGACCATCCACGAGCTTCTCCAGCGCGAGGGCAAGTGGTTCGGGGCGCGGTGTCCGGACCTGCCGGTCACGACGCAGGGAAGAACACTCGTGGAAGGCCGGAAGAATTTGCAGGAGGCGGTTGAATTGCACCGGGAAACCTGGCGCGGAAAGGCGTCGTTGCGGCCCACCAAAGAGGTTTACCTGGCCAGCCTCGAAACCGCCGCATGAGTCGGCGTTTGCCAGCGGTTTCGGGCTTGGAGTTGATCCGCGCGCTCCAACGCGCCGGGTTTGTCGTGCTCCGGCAGAGAGGCACCCATGTGGCATTGGAACAACGTTCGCGTGCAGGGTAGTGGCAGACGACGTGGCGCTCCATCGGGAGATTTGTCGCGGCACGTTGAGCGATATTCTCGAACAAACGGGCATGTCGAAAGATGATCTGGCGGCGCTGCTGTGAGCCGAACCGCATGTGGCCACGGATTTTCGGCCTCTTGCTTCAACTCAACAACCCATGACAGCGGCAAAAACCATTCTGATCACCGGCGCCACGCGCGGTCTGGGCCGCGCGATGGTTGAGGAGTTCGTTCGCCTCGGGCACACGGTCGTCGGCTGCGGGCGCGATGCGGCGGCGGTCGAGCGGTTGCGACGCGACTTCAGCCAGCCCCACAATTTTCGCGTTGTGGACGTGGCATCTGACGCGCAGGTGCGGGCATGGGCGGAGGCGGTGTTGCCGTCGCACGGCCCGCCGGAGCTGTTGCTCAACAACGCAGGCGTCATCAACCGGCTCGCGCCCTTGTGGGAGTTGAGCGCCGGGGAGTTCGATCGGGTCGTGAGCGTGAACCTCACCGGCGTGGCCAACGTGATCCGGCACTTTGTCCCGGCCATGGTCGCGCGACGCCGGGGGGTGATTGTGAATTTCAGCTCCGGCTGGGGACGTTCGACCGACGCGCAGGTCGCACCCTATTGCGCCACCAAGTGGGCGATCGAGGGGCTGACCCAGGCCCTGGCGCAGGAGTTGCCCGACGGCATGGCGGCCGTGCCGTTGAATCCGGGCATTATCAACACCGACATGCTGCGGGAATGTTGGGGCAACGCGGCGGCCAATTATCCCTCACCCGCGGAATGGGCGCGCGTGGCCGTGCCGTTTTTGTTGAAGCTCGGCCCCACCGACAACGGGCGGCGACTGACCGTGCCGATTCGCGGGGCCAACGATTGACGGACCAGCCGGTTTGACCGGCGCCATTCGGGCCGGGCGCAAGGTCGCCGTGTTGCCGCAACCAGCCGCAGCCGCGGCGGCAGCCGCGCCGGTGCCGGCCCGACGGAAGTGCGTGCAAGCAAGGGCGGCCACTGCCACACTGTCGCCACCCGGTCATGACGACGGCCAACAAAGTCACCATCTTCCGGATGTTGCTGATCCCGTTTTTCGTGGTGGAGGTGCTCTACTACGTGCGGTCGGGCAACGAATGGCACCGGTTCGCCGGCCTGGCCACCTTCGCGGTGGCGGCGATTTGTGACGGCGTGGACGGCTACATCGCGCGCCGCTACAAACAATTCAGCGAGCTGGGCGCGATTTTGGACCCGCTTGCCGACAAGTTGCTGCTGGTCTCCGGTGTGGTCATGCTGAGTTTCGATCACGGCCCGTTGTTGGGGCAGATTCCGCTCTGGCTCACCGTGACGATTCTCGGACGCGATCTGTTGCTGGTGGCGGGTTTGATCGTCATTTACATGGTGGTTGGGCGCGTGACGGTGCGGCCGCGCGCGGTGGGCAAGGTCGCCACCGTGTTGCAAATGGCCACGGTGCTGTGGCTGCTGCTCAAGTGGGATGCGGGTCTGGATGCGCGCTGGTTTTTGTGGCTCGCGGCCGCGGCGGCCATTTGCACCGGCGTCTCGGGTCTGCTCTACGTCTGGGACGGCATCCGGCAACTGAGCGCCAGCCCGAAAAGTTTCCCCAGCGCGCCCCCGCCGCGACCGTAGCGCGTGACGGGCCGCTCGTGCATTCTGCCGCCATGCCAGAGACGCCAAAACTCAAACTCCGCGAGGGCGACCCCGCGCCGCCGTTCAGCGCGCTCACGCATGACGGACGGCGCGTGTCGCTGGCCGATTTCAAGGGGCAAGCGGTCGTGCTGTATTTTTACCCGCGCGACCACACGCCCGGCTGCACACGCGAGGCGTGCGCGTTCCGCGACGCCTTTGGCGCGTTGCGCCAGCGCGGCGCCGTGGTGCTGGGCGTGAGTGTGGACGACGTGGAATCGCACCGGCGTTTTGCGGCGAAGCACGCGCTGCCGTTCCCGCTGCTGGCGGACCCGGACAAAACAATTGTTCGCGCCTACGGGGTCTGGGGCACAAAACGCTTCCTGGGCCGCACGTTTCAGGGAACGCACCGCGTCACCTTCCTCATCGGCCCGGACGGGCGCATCCGAAAAATCTGGCCCAAGGTCAAACCCGAGACCCACGCCGCCGAGGTGCTCGCAGCCCTCGAGACCGAACGCCGCGGCGGGCCGAGCCCACACGGAACGACCCGGCGGTGACACGCGCCCGGCAACTCCGTTGAGCCGTGCCCCAGCTCCTCAACATCCTGCACGAGGACGCGGAGTTGCTTGTCCTCAACAAACCCGCGGGGCTGGTGTGTCATCCAACCAAGGGCGACCCGACCTCCAGCCTCATTGGACGCGTGCGGCTGCATCTGGGCGCGGGCGCCCGACCGCATCTGGTCAACCGACTTGACCGCGAGACCAGTGGCGTGACGCTCGTCGCCAAAACCGACACCGCCGCGCGCGAACTGCGTCGGCTCTGGGAATCGCGCGCCGTTGAGAAGCAATATCTGGCCATCGTGCACGGCCACGTTGAACCGGATCAGGGCGATATCCGCGCGCCGCTGGGTCGGGACGAACGCAGCGCCGTGGCGGTGAAAGATTGCGTGCGGCCCGACGGTCTGCCCGCGCTCACCACGTTTCAGGTGCTCAAACGCTTGGAGCGGCCCGAAGGCCCGTTCACCCTGCTGCGCGTGTGGCCGCTCACCGGGCGCAAACACCAAATTCGGATTCATCTGGCGCACATCGGCCACCCGGTGGTGGGCGACAAGCTTTATGGCGGCGACGAGAGCCTGTATCTGGCGCTGGTCAAGGGACGGCTGAGCGAGGAGCAGCGGGCGCGGTTGCTCCTGCCGTACCAGGCGCTTCACGCCGCAGCGGTGCGCTGGCACTGGCGCGGCGCGGACGCGGCATTCTCGTGCCCGCCCGAGCCGTGGTTTGCGGCATTTGCGCAAGAGGCGTTGGCCGACGCTCTCGGTGCGTAACCGGGCGTGCCGCGCCAGTGTGATCGTCATCAGCCACAGCGCAGGTGATGCTCATGTGCGGTCGTGGCAAAGGCCGGGCGCGCCGCCGTTGAAATGCGATCTTTTGCCTGCGGCCCGGCGCCCGGCGCGAGACCTCCGGGACGGTGCGCGAGCCGCTTTTGACTTTCAAACGTGGCCGGCCCTCGCGCTATCTTCCGGGCGTGCATCTGGCGCGGTTGCGACTTCGGAACTTCCGCAACTACCGGCGATTGGACGTGGAGTTTGTCCCCGGCTTTCATCTGCTGCTGGGCGGCAACGCGCAGGGCAAAACCAATCTGCTGGAGGCGATCTACCTCATGGCCACGCTGCGGTCGTTCCGCGGCGTCGGCAGCGCCCAACTCATCCGCCACGGCGAAAAAGCCTACTTCGTCGGCGGCACCGTTCTCGGCCCGGAGCGACACGAGATCAAAATTTACTGGTCGGCGACGGTGCGCAACGTGAGCCTCGACGGCCGTCCGGTCCGGCGCATCACCGATTACCTGGGCACGCTGCGCGCCGTCGTGTTCTGCACCGAGGACCTCCTGCTGGTCAAAGGGCCGGCGCGCGTGCGCCGACGGTTTTTGGACCTGTTGCTGGCGCAAACGCAGCCGGGTTACCTGCCGCTGTTGCAGCGTTACATGGTTGCGGTGCGCTCGCGCAACGCCCTGCTCCGCCACAGTCCGGTGGACGAGACCGCGCTGGAGGTCTTCACCGCGCAGGTGGTGAGCCTCGGCAGCGAATTGATTCGACAGCGCCGCGAGCTGCTGCCCCGCCTCGCGCCGCTGGTCGCGCAGGCGCACCACCGCATCGCGCAATCCGGCGAAGAGCTGCAGGTCGAATACGACCCGGCGGTGAGGAACGATTTCGCGGTGGAGCTGGCCAAATCCCGCGCGCGCGAACGCGCCTACGGCACCACGCTCGTCGGGCCGCACCGCGATGAACTGCGCCTGTTGCTCGACGGCCGACCCGCCGCGCAGTTTGCCAGCGAGGGCCAGAAACGCACGCTCGCCATCGCACTCAAAATGGCCCAGGCCGAACTGCTCACCGCCGTGCACGGCAGCGCGCCGGTGCTGTTGATTGACGACGTGATGGGCGAGCTGGACGTGAAACGGCGCAGCGGTTTTCTGCCGCTGCTGGAGCGCTCGCGCCAGACCAGCGGCCAGGTCTTCATGACCGCCACCGAGGAAAACTGGCCGCGCGAACTGGGCCGCGACCTGGAGCGCTGGGAGGTTCAGTCCGGCACCCTTCGCAAGGCATCCAGCGCCCTGCTTCAACCGCTTTGAGGCTCCGCTCAGCGGCTCAAAACCCGTGTCCGCTCGAGGGCGTCGAGCGTTTTCCATTCGCCGGGCGCGAGCGTTCCGAGGCGGAACCGGCCGATGCGCACGCGGATGAGTCGGAGCGTCGGATGCCCCACTGCAGCGGTCATGCGCCGGACCTGACGATTTTTGCCCTCGACCAGTTCGAGCGCGAGCCAGCAGGTGGGCACGGTTTTGCGGAAGCGGATGGGCGGTTGGCGCGGGGGACAATCGGGCGGCGGCTCCAAAATCCACACTCGACAGGGCCGGCAGCGGTGACCGCCAATCACCACGCCCGCCGCCAGGCGGGCCAGGGCGTCGCGGTCCGGCACCCGCTCGACCTGTGCCCAATACTCGCGCGGATGCCCCTGGCGCGGATGCAACAGTCGCGCATTCCATTCCGGTTCATCGCTCAACAGCAAAAGTCCCTCTGAATCCGCATCGAGCCGGCCGATGGGGTAAACCCCTTTGGGGAAGCCGAAGGCGGCCAGTGTGCGCTGGCCCGGCTGCTCCGGCGTAAATTGGGACAGCACCCCGTATGGTTTGTGAAATGCAATCAACACGCCACAAGGCTTACGAATTGCCAATGCCTGGCAATGGCGAAGCCGCGTGTCGGGGGGCGCGAGAGCGTTTTGGAGTGCGGCGGCTTGCCGCCGCTTTCGATCCGCCGACTGGAAGTCGGCGAACCAGCCGGCTGGAACCCTGCGCGACGCTCCACACTCCCCACGCTCCGACGCTCGCACGCTCCGACGCTCCCGCGCGCTCACGCTCTCACGCTGCGCGTCCGTTCGGTGCTGGCGGGGCGGCGGAGTGACTCGCATTGCAGGCCGGCGGCGGTTGGGTTAATCGTTCGCGCATGTCCGTCAGCCCACCGCAAGCGCCGTTGGGGGCGATGGTGCTCAGGGAGCGGCCGTCGCGCGCCCGGCACGTCGTGTTGGGGTTTGCGCTGCTGGCCACGGCGATTTCGTATCTGGATCGGATTTGCATTTCGATGACGGCGCCGTTCATGCAGGCGGAGCTGGGACTGAACGACGCGCAAATGGGCCTGGTCTTCAGCGCGTTCACGCTGGCGTATGCGTTGTTTGAGGTGCCGGCGGGCTGGCTGGCCGATCGGTTCGGTCCGCGGTGGATGATGACGCGCGTGGTGGTGTGGTGGTCGTTGTTCACGGCGTTGACGGGCCTGGCCGGCGGGTTGGCGTCGCTGCTGGTGCTGCGGTTTCTTTTCGGCGCGGGTGAGGCGGGTGTGTTTCCGGGCATCTCGCGTGCGTTTTCGCGGTGGTTGCCGGCGACGGCGCGTGGAAACGCCTTCGGTCTGGCGATCATGACCGGGTTGGTGGGTGGGGCGTTGACGCAGAAGCTCACGGCGCATCTGCTCAGCGCGGAGGGCTGGCACTGGCGAACGGTGTTTTTCGTGTATGCCCTGCCGGGCCTGGTGTGGGCGGCGGCATGGTTCGCGTGGTTTCGGGATGACCCGCATCATCACCGCGGCGTCAACGCGGCCGAACTGGCGCTGATTGGCAGCCCGCCGCCGGAACGACATCGCGGCGTGCCGTGGCGGGCGTTGTTGAGCAACCGTTCGCTGCTGTTGTTGTGCGTGATGTATTTCAGCGTGATTTACGGCTGGTATTTTTTTCTGACGTGGATGCCGAAATACCTGCTGGAGGCGCGGGGGTTCGACCTGAAGGCGACCGGTTGGCTGGCGATGTTGCCGCTGCTGGCGATGGCGTGCGGTGTGGCGGCGGCCGGGGCGCTCAGCGACCGGTTGGTGGCGCGGTGGGGACGGCGCTGGGGGCGGCGATTGCCGGGCTTGTTGGGCCTGCCGCTGGCGGCGGGGTTCATCGTGGTGGCCATCCTCACCCCGGAAGCGCGGACCTCGGCGTTTTGTTTTGCCGCTGGGGCGGGGCTGGCGACGTTTGGGGTGGCGCCCGCGTGGGCGGCGTGTTTGGACATTGGCGGGCCACACGCCGGCGTGGTCACCGGCGCGATGAACACGTTTGGCAACCTGGGCGGCACGACGCTGCCGTTGCTGGTGGGCCTGTGCCTGGACTGGTGGAACTCCTGGAACATTTCGCTGCTCACGGTGGCGGGCTTTTATCTGGTCTCGGCGCTTTGCTGGCTGGGCATCCGGGCAGATGAACCGATTCGTTTGAAGCAGCCGCGCACGGAAATGGCGGGTTGAACGCTCGGTGGGAATTGCAACGGTGAACGGAGCGGGAGACTTGAAATCAAGTCGGCGGGTCAGGCCCGGCGTTGCGTCGCCGGCAGCGAATCGGCAATACGCATCCTGACGCTCCCCGCTCTCCGTCATCCATTCGATGTTCGATGTTCAATGT
>JAOAIM010000174.1 GCA_026414705.1 Verrucomicrobiia bacterium
CTGCGTGCGTCACGGGTCACTGTGTTGCCCGTGCGCGGCGCGGGAAATCCCCTCTCCCGCTGGGAGAGGGAGCGCGGGGGGGCACGCCGCGAAACATCGAACATCGAACACCGAACACTGAACATCGAACATCGAATGGGGCGGGCAGGCCGCAGCGCCGGCGGCGGATCATTTCCAGTAGAAGCTCAGCACCTGGATGTCGCGCGGGCTGTTGCGCGCCAGAATCGCGTAATACTTGCGCTTGTAACCGGCAACCTCCGCCTCGACTTCGACCTCGAAGGTGCTGCTGCGCACCGTGAAGTAGGGGGCGACGTATTGGGCGGCTTCGCGGCTCATGCCCGCGCTGACCAGCGCGTCGAGAATGCCGAAGCCCGGGCTGCCGATCGGCCCGACCGGACCGAGTGTGCTGTCCCCACCGGAGCGCAGCTCGACGATCCGCTGGGCAATGACCTCGTCAATGAGGGGCACCATTTGCAGCACGGTCGCGGAGGCGGTGTTGATGTTGATGCGACCATTGGAGATGGGCGTGAAAATGTCCACCAGCCCGACGGTGTAGCCGATGAGATCGTCCACCGCGCCCGGCTGCAAACCGGGCCGTTGCAGCAACGTGCCCCGGGTGGCGTTGGTGGCCACGCCGCCCCAAAACATTTCCGGCGTGACCCCGCGCACCAGCAGCAGCTCGGAGAGATCATCAATCGGCGCGTTTTTCGCGTAATAGGGCGGCTGAAGGCCCTGGTAGAAATCGCTCTCGGTGCCGCCGATGTGCGTGTTGTCGTCGGCGTCCACCCAGTCGAGGATCGAAGCGGCGATGTAGGGGATCTCGCCCGCGTCCACGCCGATGAGTCGCAGCGCCTGTTGCAACGCGGCTTCGTCAGCGATGTTGATGTTATACTTGCGCTCCAGGTCGGTGATGGTGATGGAGAACTTGCCGTCGCCGAGCGGATAGTCCTTGAGCGAGAGGTTGGCCAGCACGCTGTTGGAGGTGCAGATGCCGCCCGGGCCGCCGGCCCAGATTTGATCCAGCGCATCGTAAGGCTCGCAGCCCAGGGCCAGTTGTTGCGCCAGAATGTAGCGCGCGTATTCGACGCCGGAGCGGCCGAGCCAGAGCAGTTCGGTCTCGGAGTTCGCGTTCTGGGCGAGCTTGGTCTCGACCTTCATCGAATACGCGAACCCGGCGGCGAGAATCCCCAGCACCGTCGTCGAAATCATGACGATGATCAGCGCGATGCCCTGACGGGCGCTGGTGGTGGATGCGCGGGAGGTCATGGCGCGCGGTTCAAGGGCGGATGTTGGCGGGCGGGGCCAGGCGCGGGTTGCGTGGCTGGTCGAATCCGCGGGGTTGGCCGCGACCGCCGGGGCGGCCGTCGTCGAGGCGGCGCCCCGGGCCGCCGGGCCCGCCCGGGCCGCCCGGTTGACCGGGTTGGCCCGGTTGACCGGCGGCGGGTTGTGGACGCGGGGGTTGCGGCCGCTGCACTTGCACGGGCACGGTGATGGAGGGAATGGCGACGACGCGGGTGACTTCCTCCTCCTGTGCGGTGGTGACGGTGCGGTTGCGCGAATCCACCACCGCGAAGCGCAAGGTGACACGCACCATCCTGGGCAGGGCGTTGGTCTGGGTCCATTCCTCCAACCAGTCGGCGCTGCGTTCGTCCCAAAATTCCAGCAGCATGCCCTTGACGTTTTTGGCGAGCACGATCGGGTGATTTTGCTCGTCCACGTCAAAGTCCATGAGGATGGGCGTCTGGCGGAGCGTGAGCACGCGCGTGTTGTCGGGGCCGCTTTCGATGGAGAAGGCCACGCGGCGCACGTCCAGGTCGCCGAAGCGGCCGCTGCGCGGGAAGGACTTGGGCAGGCGGGCGACAAAACTGAGGTTGGCGCGATCGCCGTTCTCGGCGACGAAACTGTAATGCTGCAAATCCGCGGCGAAGGAGCGCGCCGCGTGGAGCGCCTCCTCGATGGTGCGAATGGCCACGCGCTGGCGCTGGGTTTGCGCGGCGACCTCGAGGGCGGTCTTCGAGGCACGGATCAATGTGGTCCAACCCGCATACAGCGCGGTGACGACGAGCGTGAAAATGGCCAGCGCCACCAGAATCTCGATGAGCGTGAAAGCTCGCTCAAGCGATGGGCGTTGGTGCTTCATTGCAACCTCCCGCGACTGAGGCTGCCCTGCGGCGATTCGGGTCGGAACAGCAGGATGCTCAACTTGGATTCCACCGCGCCGTCGGAGCGCCGCTGCACGATCATGTCCACCTGGAACAGGCCGTTGGTGCCGACCTCGTAAATGTCCCGACTCCACTCGTAGCCGCGATGGAGGTCGCCGAAGTCGCCGGTTTCGAGGCCCTCGGTGAGTCGGTTGGTGAGCGAGATTTCGGCGGCGACGATGCCCGCGTCCACCGGCTGGCGTTGGAGGGCACGGGCGCTGCGCAGCGAGGTGGCCACCAGGCCCAGAATGGCGAACATGGCCATGAAAAAAATCCCCAGTGCGATCATCACCTCCACGAGCGTGAAGGCCGTGGGCGCGCCGGTCCGACGGGGATTGGAAACCCGCAAAGGTGTGGACGGGAAATCTGCGCTCGCGTGCCCGTAGCGCAGATTGCCAATCTGCCGTATCGCCGACTGCCAGTCGGCAGGGGCCTGCACATCGGCCATCCGCGCCACGGCCGGCTGCCAACCTGCGCTCCCGTGGATGGCGCAGGTTTCCCGCTGCACGCGCGTCTTCATCGCGTCACCTCGTCCACGCTGGCCAGGCCGGTGGTCGGCTCGATGGTGATTTTTTTCCACTCGTTTTTGGTGGAGCGGAGGATGAGCGTCATTTCGTCGGCGGTGCCGTTGGGGAAGAAGCGCACGCGCGCCCACTCCGATTCGCGATACTCGGCGAGGTTGATGTCGAGCATCTCAATGGTGATGTCGTCGGGCAACTGGGCGCTGCCGCCCGTGCCGCCGGGCAGGGCGGAGGAAGGGTTGGACGCGCCCGGGCCTTCGGGGGCACTGCCGTCTACGGCCTCGGCGCCGCCGCCGGCGGTGAGCCGTCGTTCCAGCGGGTAAAACGTCACGTCCGCCGGCTGGCCGGTGAGGATGGCGCGGGCGCGCGCGAGGCTGCAGACCTCGACCACGTCGCTGGTGGCCTTGCGCATGCCCTGTTTTTGGAGGAGCCGATACATGCTCGGGATACCCATCGCGGCGATCAGGCCCATGATGCCGACCACGACCATGACTTCGATGAGGGTGAAGCCGTCGGGCTGGCGGGCGCGCGAGAGCGGGACGATGCGTTTCATTACCGGCCGGGCATGGTGCCGATGCTGGAGATGAGCTTGAACATCGGGAGCAAGACGCTCAGGAGCAGGAAGCCGACGCCGACGGCCATCGTGATGATGAGGACCGGTTCGATGAGGTTCATCATCACTCGCAGGGCGATGGACAGCTCGCTCTCGTAGGTCTCGGCGACATTGCGCAACGCGCCGGGCACGTCGCCGGTTTCCTCACCGATCTTGACCAGGTCCACCATCAGTTGGGGGAAGATTTTGCTCTGGGCCAGGGGCTGGGCCAGCGTCTTGCCGTCGGTGACCGCGTCGCGGGTTTTGGCGATGGCCTCCTTGAGGAGGCGGTTGGGCATGACCTGCTCGGTGATTTTGAGCGCGGTGAGCATGGGCACGCCGTTTTCCAGGAGGGTTGAGAGCGTGCGTGCGAACTGACCGAAGAGGTTCAACCGCACGATGCGTCCGATCACCGGCAGATTCATTTTCCAGCGGTCGAGTCGTTCGCGTCCGGCCTCGCTGGCCTTGAAACGCTGGAACAGGATGATCGCCGCCGCGACCAGCAAAATCAGCAGCCACCAGTAGTTGGTGAAGAAAAAGCCGATGGCAATGAGCATCTGGGTGGGCAGCGGCAGGTTGACCTCAAAGCCCCGGAACATCTCCACGAATTTCGGGAGCATGAAGTAGATGAAAAACAGGATCAGGCCGATGCCCACGCACACGACCATGAGCGGATAGATCATCGCGGAGGTGAGCTTGCCCTTGACCTCGGCGAACTGCTGGAAGTGCGCCGCCATGCGCCGGAGCACGTCCACCAGCGCGCCGCTCTGTTCGCCCGCGCGCACCATGTTCACGTATAGGTCGGAGAAAATCAGCGGCTGGCGCGCCATCGCGTCCGAGAGGCTCTTGCCCTCCATGACATCCTGACGCAACTGACGGCTCACCTCGGCGGGAATGCCCCTGGATTCGAGATGAATCATGCTGTTGAGGGCGGAGCTGAGCGGCATGCCCGCCTGCAAAAGGTTGGCCAACTGTTGGGTGTAGGTGGCCAGCTCCTGGAGTTTGGGTTTGCGACGGCGCGTGAGCGCCTGGCGCAACGTGGGCGGCAACATCGCCGCCAGCGCCTCGCGGCGGTTGGCTTTTTCGCCCGGCGCGGGCCCGCCCTTGGCCGCTTCGACCGCGACGGGGAACAGTCCCAGTCGTTCAATCTGCGCCAGCGCTGCGGCGCGGTCGGCGACGTCCAGGACGCCCTGCACCACTTCGCCGCTGCGGCGGCGCGCCTTGTAAGTGAACTGTGGCATCGGCCAACTTGTTACAGGTTGATAACCTGAATCCGACCAAAGTTGCGTGAGGCGGGCCGCCGAACGCAAGTCTTGCCGCCGTTGAACCTCCGGCGCGATGCGGCGGGGCGCACGGGCAGGTTGCCGTGCGCCGGTCGCGGGGATATGGTCGAGGTCAACCGGTCGGGTTGAGCATGAAAATCACGGACGATTACAACGCAAAAATTCGGCTCTGGGCGCGAAACCGTCAGGTGATTCCATCGCCGCCGCCGGTTCGGATTCCGGGCTTCAAGAGTCGGCGGTTTTCCTCGCACGCGGAGATGAACGCCTGGAAAGAGCAGGTGCTGCGCGAGCTGGCGCGGGCCAGGGCGGCCCAATGAACGAGTTGATCCGTCGGCTCAACACGGCGGCAGTTCGGTATGTGCTGGCCGGTGGGCCGGCCATGCGCTTGCTGGGCATGCCGCGCTATTCGATGGACTGGGATTTGTTCATTCCGCCGCGCGATGAAGCGAACATGGCCCGGCTCAACGCCGTGTTGAGTGAGGAACTGGATTTGCCCCTGGTGCCGCTGGGGCCGCGCCGGGAGCACTTCATCCAGACCTACCAAACCCGTTAGGGTGTGGTGCAATTCCACCTGGTGATGCCGGGTGTGCCGCGATTCGAGGAGGCCGAGCAGGGGGCGGTCACACGCACCCTGGAAGACGGCACGCCGGTGCGGTGCATGTCGGGGCGTCATTTGCTCGCCGCCAAACGGGCGGCCAACCGCTCGCAGGACCAGTCCGACATCGCGTTTCTGGAGGAGCTGGAGCGCTTCGGCAAACTGGACTGAGGCAGAGCCCGCCGGCTGCCAAAGCGGCCATGCTGGTCGCGGGGGTGCGCTCCGGCCGGCGAGTGCTCAGCGATTCAGGATGGCCCTGACCTCGCGGGCAATGGCGGCCGCGTCAATGCCGTAGCGGGCGAGCAACTCCTGCGGTTTGCCCGAACGCGGCAGCTCGCGCACGGCCAGCTTCTTCACACGCACGCCGCTGTCGGCCAGTTCCCCCGCCACCGCGTCGCCCAGGCCGCCCTCGGCGTAGTGGTCTTCCACGGTGAGAATCCGGTTGCCGGTCTTCTGCGCGGCGTCGCGAATGAGGTCGGTGGCGAGCGGCTTGATGCTGTAAGCGTCAATGACGGTGACGCCGATGCCCTCGGCGCGGAGGGCGTCGGCGGCCTTCAACGCTTCGTGCAGCGTGACGCCGGCCGCGACCAGGGTGATTTGGTCGCCGGGGTTCTGGCGGAGCACCTTGGCGCCGCCGATGGGAAAGGCCTCGTCGTTGCCGTAAATCACCGGCGTTTTGGGCCGGGAGGTGCGCAGGTAGCACAGCCCCCGATGCAGCGTCATTTGCTCGACGAGTTTCTCGGTGCTGACGGCGTCGCAGGGGTAGAGCACGACACTGCCGGCGACGGCGCGCATCATGGCCAGGTCTTCCAGGCCCATTTGGGACGGGCCATCTTCACCGATGCTCACGCCGGCGTGCGAGCCGGCGAGCTTGAGGTTGGCGCGGGAGATGCCCGCCAGACGGATGTGATCGTAGGCGCGGGTGAGGAAACACGCGAAGGTCGAGGCAAAGGGCACCTTGCCGCGCGTGGCCAGGCCGGTCGCCACACCCACCATGTTCTGCTCGGCGATGTAACACTCGAAGAATCGGTCGGGGAAGCGCTTCGCGAATTTTTCGGCGAACGTGGAGTTTTTGGTGTCGCCGTCGAGCGCGACGATGCGCGGGTCGTCGGCGCCGATGCGCACCAGCGCGGTGCCGTAGGCTTCGCGCGTGGCGACCAGATCGCCGGGCTTGTAGCTCAAGGGTGCGAATGCGCCCGGTGGCGTGGAGTCCGGCGCGCTGACCGGCGTGGGTGAGGGGATGGAAACACCGCTGGCCGAGCGGGCAGCGGGCTTGAGTTCGGCGATGGCTTTCTCGGCCTCCTCGCGGCTGAGCGGTTTGCCGTGCCAACCGTCCCGGTCCTGGAGGAAGGAGACGCCGGCGCCCTTGTAGGTTTTGGCCAGGATGACCAGCGGCTCGCTGCCCAGGCCCACGCCGCTGAGCACTTCGAGGATTTCTTCCAGGTCGTGGCCGTCATCGAGCGTTTCCACGCGCCAGCCGAAAGCCTTGAAACGGTCAGCATAGACCTTGAGGTTGTGGCCGAAGGCGGTTTCCTGGCTCTGACCGAGCCGGTTGACGTCCACGATGGCAATGAGGTTGTTGAGCTGGTGCAGGCCGGCGAAGGAGGCGGCTTCCCAGACGGCGCCCTCGGCGATTTCGCCGTCGCCCAGCAGCACGTAGGTTCGGTAGTCGCGGCCGTCCAGGCGTGCGGCCAGGGCCATGCCGACTCCCGCGCCCAGGCCCTGGCCCAGCGAACCGGTCGCCACGTCCACAAACGGCAGGCGCGGCGTCGGATGCCCTTCGAGGTCGGACTCCAGGGTGCGGAGCTTGAGCAACTCGTCGGTTGGGAACAACCCGGCCTCGGCCCAGGCGGCGTAAAGCAGCGGCGCGGCGTGGCCCTTGGAGAGAACAAACCGGTCGTTGTTGGGGTGTTGCGGATTCTTCGGGTCGTAACGCATGTGCCCGAAGAACAGGGCCGCAACCAGCTCGGCGGCCGAGCAGCAGGAGGTCGGATGCCCGCTGCCGGCGGCGGTGGTGGCCGCGATGGAATGAATGCGCAACTGATTGGCAATTCCCTTCAGCAGTTCGATGTCGGACTCAATCATTTGAGCGGCAAACCTATCGGAGCGGCAAAAACAGGGAAAGAATGAAAATGCGCCCGATGGTTTGGCGGCTGGCGCTCCCAAGCCAGTTCTGCAGCCCCGCTTGCGCAAGAGGCGGCACGGCGCGGCGGCATCGCAACGTGTCCCCGGCTTGATCCGACCCGCGCCGGTCGGCCCGGCGCCCGGCTCACTTGAGCTGAAGCGCGATCTGATCGCAGACGTATCGCGCGAAGGGCAACGCACACGTCCAGGCGGGCGAGACCGCGTTGAGGACGTGAAAGGATTTCTCGTCGCCCTGAAGCACGAAATCCATCTCGAGCTTGCGGGATTTGAGATGGAGCAGTTGGGCGCGGATGCCCGGTTCGCCCCAGTGGCGATAGTCGCGCAGCCGCACGCCCTCGACCAGTTGGGCTGCGAGCGAAACCAGCCGCCAGCGACAGTATTTGAGCAGTTCGCTCACCGCGATGCGCTTGAAGTCAAACCCGGCGAAGCACAGCAGACCCAGGTCGCGGAACAGGATTTCGAGGAACTCGTCGAGTTTGAAGTTTTGCAGGCCGCGATATTGTTCGCGCCAGAAGGCGGGAATGGCCGTAGGACCGATCTTGATCCGCCCGTCCACGCGCACGGTGAAGTGCACACCCAGGAACGGATTGCGCAGGTCCGGCACCGGATACACGTTGGTGCGCAGCGAGCCCGGCGGCTCTTCGGAGTACAGGTAAAGCCCCTTGAACGGCAGAATCCGATACTCCTCCGAAAAACCGAAATCGCGCGCGACGCGGTCGGCGTAAAGCCCGGCGGCGTTGATCACGTAACCCGCCTGACACTCGCCCGCGCC
>JAOAIM010000175.1 GCA_026414705.1 Verrucomicrobiia bacterium
CCGGTTGCCAGCCAGCGACGTCGCCGACCACAAAGCGAGGAGACGAAATCTCCGAACCCCTGCCGCACGTTTCCGCATTCGCGCCCGGCCAGAGCCCGCCGTGCGTAGTCCCCTCTCCCTTGAGGGAGAGGGCCAGGGTGAGGGTGAAGCCCCGCCTCGAATTGGGTGTGGGTCATGTCCACAGTGCGTTCTCCCTCACCCCACCCCTCTCCCGCTGGGAGAGGGTGCGCAAGCCGTCCACCTCTTGGTGCCCTGAGCCGACAGAGCCCGCTCGCCCCGCCGTCCGCACGCCATTTCGCAAACCACCCCAAACGTTCCGCAATGCGGCGCAAGGTGTCCGTTTCGGCTGCGAGGAATCTGCCCGCGATGGGCATCGGGTTGGCTCGACCCTACGACGGCTTGCGAATTTCCCGTTCGCGTTCCGGCAGACAGACAGGCTGCAGTTTGTGCGCTCGGCACTTCTGGGCCTTCTCGCGTCGGCCACGCTGCTGCTGAGCGGTTGCGGACGACATTCCAAACCCGCGGATTCCGCGACGTCGTTGCCCGTCGCCACCGTGCGCGTGCAGACCATTGACGACCAGCCGCGGGCGCTGACCGAGGAAATCGTCGGCACCGTCCGCGCCAGGACGCGCGCCACGCTCGAAGCCAAGATCGCCGGGCGCATCACCGAGTTGCCCGTCGTGCTCGGCCAGTCGCTTGAGGCCGGCGACCTCGTGGCACGGCTCGATGTGCGCGAAATTCAAGCCAGGCTCGACCAGGCCCGCGCGGTGCTCGAACAGGCGCGGCGGGATCGAGACCGCTTTGCGACGCTGCTACGGCAGCAGGCGGTCACCCAGGCGGAATTTGACGGCGTGGAAGCGCGTTTTCGCGTGGCCGAGGCCGCCGTGGCCGAAGCCGAGACGATGCTCGGTTACGCCGAGGTGCGCGCGCCCTTTGACGGCGTGGTGACGCGCAAGCTCGCCGACGTGGGCGACCTGGCCACACCGGGCCGCCCGCTTATTGAACTGGAAGACCCCAACGCGCTGCGTCTGGAAGCGGACGTGCCGGAAGCACTCATCAGCCACGTGCAACCCGGCGCGAAACTGCCCGTGCGCATCCACGCGGCAAATGCCGAGCTGGAGGGCGTCGTGGCCGAAATGGCCCCCGCCGCCGACCCAAACAGCCGCACCTTTCGCGTGAAGCTGGATTTGCCGGGCGCGCCCGGTTTGAAGCCCGGTTTGTTTGGGCGCGTGGCCGTGCCGGTCGGCGAAACGCGCGCACCGCGTGTGCCGGCGCAGGCTCTGGTGCAACGCGGGCAGATGGAGATGGTGTTTGTCGTCGCCGATGGCCGGGCGCAAATGCGCCTGGTCAAATCCGGCAAACGCCTCGGCGAGGAGGTCGAACTCGTTTCAGGCGTGCGTCCGGGCGAGCGCGTCGTGGTCGAGGGCGCCGGCGCGCTGATGGACGGCCAACCGGTGGAGGTGCGATGAACCGCCGAGGAGAAAAAGAGCAGGGGCGAAAAGGGGAAGCGCCTGCAAACGCGCTATTGCTGGATAATCCCGACGATGGTGTCGAGGTCGAGCATCACCCAGTTGGAATCGCCGAAGTAAAAGATGACGCGATAATCCTTCGGCGCGGCAAAGTTCCGCGGCTCGCTGAACGTGTATTGCGTGCCGTTGCTGAGCCGGATCGTGAACGGGCGGAACGGCTGTCGTTCGGCAACGCTTTTGATGTCGGCCGCGTTCCTCAACGCAACCTTGCCACCCCGCTCGCACAGGGACAACGCCGGACCAGAATGCACCAGCGGCCGCAATCCTCGCGCTCGAACGCGGCCCATCTTGCGCACGGGGAACGTGAAAGAAGTCGTGACCCGGTGACGGCGAAAGTCGGCAAGCCGAGGCGACCTCGTCCGGGGTTGCTGCGGCCCGTCCGCTCACCCGCTCACGCGCCCACATTCGAAATCGAGCCATGAACGCGCCCGACACCCCGAGCACGCTTTCGTCCCGGCTCGGCCTGGCCGGCCGCATCGCGCAGGCGTTTATTGATTCGAAGCTCACGCCGCTGATCGTCATTGCGTCGGTGTTGCTCGGCGTGTTTGCCACGCTGCTGCTGCCGCGCGAGGAGGAGCCGCAGATCAAGGTGCCGATGATTGACGTGCTGGTGGCGATGCCCGGCTTCAGCGCCAAGGAGGTCGAGGAACGTGCCACCCGGCCCATGGAAAAGCTGCTCTGGGAAATTCCCGGCGTCGAATACGTCTATTCGACCTCCAGCGAGGGCCAGTGCCTGGCCATCGTGCGGTTCAAAGTCGGCGAGGACGTCGAACGCAGCCTCGTGAAGCTCAACCAGAAGTTGCAGTCGAACTTCGACCGCATTCCCCCGGGCGTTTCGTATCCGCTCATCAAGCCCAAGAGCATAGACGACGTGCCGATTCTGGCGCTGACGTTTCACAGCGCGCGCTATGACCATTACACGCTGCGGCGGTTGGTGGCGCAGGTGGACGACGCGGTCAAACAGGTGCCGCTGGTGGCCGAAACCACGATCATCGGCGGGGCGCGACGCCAGGTGCGCGTGCTCTTTGACCCCGCAAAACTGGCGGCGCGCAACCTCAGCCCGGCGATGCTCGTGCCGATGCTTCAGCAGGCCAACCGCCAGTTCCGCGCCGGCGAACTGACCAGCCAGGACCGGACCGTCGTGGTCGAGACCGGCGCGTTTCTCAAGGACGCCGCCGACGTGGGCAACGTGGTGGTGGGCGTGTTCGACGGCAAACCGGTTTATTTGCGCGAGGTGGCCGAGATCGTGGACGGCCCGGAAGAGCCGAGCCAATACGTGTTGTTCGGCCGCGGCGCGGCGCACTCGTCCGATGTGTCCGATCCGTCGAATCCCGCGGGCTTTGCCGAAGAACCCGCCGTCACGCTGAGCATCGCCAAGCGGCCCGGCGCCAACGCCATCGCCGTCGCCCGCAAAGTGCTCAGGAAAGTCGAGTCCCTGCGCGGCCACATCATTCCCGGCGACGTGCAGATGACCATCACGCGCCACTACGGCCTGACCGCCGAGGAGAAATCGAACGAACTGCTTCTGCACATGGGCATCGCCGTCATCGGAGTCGCGTTGCTGATCTGGGTGACCCTGGGCTGGCGCGAGTCGGGCATTGTTGCGGTGGCCATTCCGGCGACGTTGGCGCTGACATTGCTGGTGTTTTACCTGCTCGGCTTCACGCTCAATCGCATCACGCTCTTCGCCCTGATCTTCAGCATCGGCATCCTGGTGGACGACGCGATTGTCGTGGTGGAGAACATCGTGCGACACTTCCATCTTCCCCAGAACCGGGGGCGGCCCTGGTCCGCCATCGCCGTCGAGGCTGTCAGCGAGGTCGGCAACCCGACCATCCTGGCCACGTTTGCGGTCATCGCCGCCGTGGTGCCGATGGCGTTTGTGGGCGGGTTGATGGGGCCGTATATGCGGCCGATCCCCATCGGCGCGACGGCCGCCATGTTCTGGTCGCTGCTCATCGCTTTCATCGTCACCCCGTGGGCGAGCATTCGGATTTTGCGGTGGCGAAACGGCGAGCAGCGGCTTTACGCCCATCGCGCCAGCGGTCAACTGGAACACCAAAACGATGGAACGCCCCAAAAACCCGGAGGCACGGAAGCCTCGCCCGATGCAGAACGCTCATCGCCGCACCCGACCGGTTTCGCGCCGTCCGACCATCCGGAAGACTTTTTCACGCGCCTGTATCGCCGGGTGATGAATCCCCTGATCCACCACGCCAAATGGCGCTGGGGTTTTCTGGTGGGAATTGTCGTGCTACTGCTCGCGGCCATGGGCCTGGTCGGCATCGGTTGGGTCAAGGTCAAGATGCTGCCCTTCGACAACAAGAGCGAGTTCCAGATCATCCTCAACATGCCTGAAGGCAGTTCGCTGGAGCGCACGGCCCAGGTCGCGCGCGAAATCGCCGCCGCCGTGCGCACCGAGCCGGAGGTGACCGATTACCAGATTTACGCGGGCGTGGCGGCGCCGTTCAATTTCAACGGTCTGGTGCGACACTACTTTTTGCGCCGCGGCGCGCACGTCGCCGACCTTCAAATCAACCTCGTGAACAAGCACCAGCGCAAGGCGCAGAGCCACGACATCGCCAAGCGCGTGCGCCCGCGCGTCGCCGCCATTGCCGAGAAACACGGCGCGCGCGTCGCCGTGGCCGAAGTGCCCCCCGGCCCGCCGGTGCTTCAGACCCTGGTGGCCGAAATCTACGGGCCGACCGAGGAAGCCCGCCTCGCGCTCGCGCAAAAGGTGATCGAAATCTTCAAGAACACCGAGGGCGTGGTGGACGTGGACTGGTATATCGAGGCCGATCAACCCAAAACGCGGTTCGTTGTGGACAAGGAGAAGGCCGCGCTCCACGGCATCAGCGCCGAAACCATCGCTGCGACACTCCAGCTGGCCGCCGGCGGCCTGCCGGTGGACCTGGTGCATCAGCCGCGCGAAAAGGAGGACGTGAACATTCTGCTCCAACTGCCGCTGGCGAACCGTTCCAACCCCGAAGATTTGCTCGCCCTGCGCGTGCCCGCCGGTCAGGGCGGCGCGTTGCCCGAACCGCAGCGCGCCGGCGCAACGCCGCCCCTGGTGCCCCTGCGCGAACTGGTGCGCATCGAACACACGACCACCGACAAGAGCATCTACCACAAAAATCTCATGCCCGTGACGTATGTAATCGGCGACGTGGCCGGCCGGGTCGAAAGTCCCGTCTATGCCATCCTCAAGATGAATCGCGAACTCAAAAAACTCGACGCGCGAGAATTCGGGCAACCGGCAACCGGCCGGGCTGCCGTGCCGATTCGCATCTACAACGCCACGCTGCCATTCAGTGATCGGGAGCTGGCCATCAAATGGGATGGCGAATGGCACATCACCATCGAAGTGTTCCGCGACCTGGGCACCGCGTTCGCCGTCTGCCTGATGTTGATTTACGTGCTGATGGTCGGCTGGTTTCGCTCCTTTCTGACGCCCATCATCGTCATGATGGCGATCCCCTTCTCCCTGATTGGCATCATGCCGGCTCACGGCGCCATGAACGCCTTCTTCACCGCCACTTCGATGATCGGGTTCATGGCCGGCGCGGGCATCGTCGTGCGCAATTCGATCATCCTGGTGGACTTCATCGAGCAACGGCTGCGAGAGGGGATGCCGCTGGACGAAGCGGTGGTGGATGCCGGCGCGGTGCGGTTTCGACCGATGCTGCTGACGGCGATGGCCGTGGTCGTGGGCGCAGCGGTGATTCTGGCCGACCCGATTTTCCAGGGGCTGGCCATCTCGCTGATGGCCGGCGAGATTGCGTCCCTGCTCATCAGCCGCATGGCGGTGCCGGTGCTCTATTACATGGCCTTCGCCAAACGCGTCGCACCCGCCCGCACTCCGGCCGCTTGATTTCACAATCTCCCTCCGGCCCCACCCCCCTCACTGGAGCGGATTCGCCCGTCTGTCCCCGGACAATTTAGGAAAAGCTCTGTGCCAATTATGGTTGGCAGAGCGGAAGCACCTTCCCCGACGCTATCAACGGTGGCAAAGCGCATCACGCCAGGAGGAGTTCAACCATGATCCGATCTTTTCACGTCTGTTCCAAAACGGCGGCTCTGGTGCTCGGAGGGCTGACAACCCTGTTGCAACCCGTGGCCGGCTCGATTTTCCAGGACAACTTTGAAAGCGGCCTCGGCCAGTGGACGGCCCAAAGTCCCTGGGCACTGACCACGGCGCGCTTCGCCTCGCCCACGCGCTCGGCCACCGACAGCCCCGGCGCGTTCTACACCAACCACACCGACGCCGCCCTCAGCATGGCCGCTTCCGTGAACCTTGTCGGCACAACCCGGCCCGCGTTGAGCTTCTTCCACCAATACGCCCTCGAAACCGGCTACGACTTCGGGCGCGTGGAAATCTCCACCAACGGCGGCAGCAGTTGGGTTTCGACGCCGCTGGCCGCTTACACCGGCTCGACCACCACCATGGCGCGCGAGCAACTCGACCTCTCGCCCTACGCTGGCCAGCCCAACCTGCGCATCCGCTTTCGCCTCGTGACGGACAGCTCGGTCGTGATGGACGGCTGGTATGTGGATGACGTGCTCATCGCCGAAGCGCCCGCGCCGGTGACGCTCGCCGCCACGCTCACCAATCGCAACTCGGCCGCGCTGCGTTGGACGGCGTCCGCCGCGCCGGACTTCGCCGCCTACCGGCTTTATCGCGCGATGTCGCCGGGCGTGGACTGGCGCACCGCCAGGCTCGTGGCCGAGATTACCACCGCGAGCACGACAAACGTCACCGACATCACGCTCGCTCCGAAAACCACCTACCACTATCGGCTCGCCGTGGTAAACACCAACGGCTTGCTCACGCTCGGCAACGAAATCGCCGTCACCACGCATCCGGGCATGGATTATCCGTTCGTGGACAACGGCGAGGCCGGCCCGAACACGTGGATTGCCGAAGCGCCCTGGGCGTTGAGCGCTGAGGACGCCGCCTCGCCGACACGCGCCTGGAGCGATTCGCCCGGCGCGAACTACGCCAACGGCATCCCGTCGCAGTCGCTCACACTGGCCGCGCCGCTGTTCTTTGCGGGCAGCGCCGTTTCACCCGTGCTCTCGTTCAACCACAAATACGACTTCGCCTCGGGCGACTCGGCGAACGTGGAAATCTCCACCAACGCCGGTGCAAGCTGGACGACGCTGGCCACCTTCACCGGCACGGCCACCAACACCTGGCGGCGCAGCCGCATCAGCCTGGCCGCCTACACCAACGCCACGGCACTGATCCGTTTCCGCATCACCACCGATCCGTCGGCCAACGCCGACGGCTGGCACATTGACGACATTTCCGTTGCTGAAGCGCCGACCGTGATCAACGCGCCGGTGCTCGACCAGGTCACATCGCACTCGATTCGCGTCAGTTGGGCGGCGAACAGCGACCCGACGTTTTCGCACTATGCGGTGTTCCGATCCACCTCGCCGGGCGTGGACATCAACTCGACGCTTGCCGCCCTCGTCAACAATCGAAGCACAACCAGCTTTGTTGACACCAACCTCGCGCTCGACACGGTCTATTACTACCGCGTGTATGCGGTGAACGCCTGGGGCACATTTTCGCCCGACAGCCCGACCGAAAGCAGCGTCCGCACGCTCAACAATCCCCTGCCCTTCAGCGACGGGTTTGAAGGATCGCTGCAATCCTGGAATTTGACCGGCAGTTGGGGACGCGCCACAAATGAAGCGCGCTCCGGTCTGGCCTGTCTCAGCGATTCGCCCGCTGCCACCTACACCAACAATTCGGATTCCTGGGCTCAAACCGCGGTGAACCTGACCGGGAGCACCTGGCCGGTGTTGCGGTTCTGGGACAAGTTCCGACTCGCCGACAACGACTGGGCACGAGTGGAAGTCTCCACCGACGGCAGCAACTGGTCGCCGGTTTATGGCGCCTGGGGCATCCGCGAGACCTGGCGCCAGCAGCAGATTGACCTCTCGCCCTGGAAGAACCAGAGCAACCTGCGCATCCGCTTCCGGCTCATCACTGACGGCGCCACGACCGAGGACGGCTGGAGCATTGACGACGTGCAGGTGGCCGAGCACACGGCGCTGGCCATCTCGATGCCGTTTGTGGAAGGGTTCGAGTCGGGGCTCTCAAACTGGCTGGCCAGCAGTTGGGCGCCCGACACCAACGGTCCGTATGAGGGCAGTTTTGCAGTGCGGGATGTGTCCGGGCGGATGAATCCCGACACCAGCTACGCGCTGGTGTTGGGCGGCAACCTCAACCTGAGCAACGCGGTCAATCCGCAGTTGGTCTTCTGGGTGCGGGGGCAGTTGTGGTATCGGTCGCGGTTCCGGGTCCAGTATTCGAGCGACGGGGGGTTGAGCTGGGGAGATTTGACGGGCTGGAACTACGACTGGAATTCGGGCTGGACGCGGGTGCAGGTGGGGTTGCAGAGCATGATTGGCCAGACGGTGCGATTGCGGTTGGTGACGTGGAGCGAGTATGGCACAGCGC
>JAOAIM010000176.1 GCA_026414705.1 Verrucomicrobiia bacterium
CGTCTGGATTGACCATTGCACGATCATGGACTGCGCCGACGGGGCGATTGATATCACGCAGCAATCCGACAACATCACCATTTCGTGGTGCCGCTTCACCTACACCAGCGCCGCACCGGGCAACCACAACTACGTGAGCCTGATCGCCGCCAGCGATGCCGACACCGGCAACTACCGCGTCACCTACCATCACAACTGGTGGGACGTGAACTGCATCGAGCGGATGCCCTCGGTGCGCTTCGGCCGGGCGCACATCTTCAACAACTACTACAACGCGCCGGGCAACAACTACTGCGTCCGCACGCGCAAACAGGCCGAGTGCCGCGTCGAGAACAACTTCTTCCAAAACGTCCGCAACCCCTGGGAGCAATACATCACCAGCTTCGGCGACGTGCAGGGCAAACTCTTCGCCGCCGGCAACAACGTGGCCTTCCTCCAATCCGCTTTCGGCGTGACCTGGACGGGCAACATCACCAACAACGACGGCACGGTGCGCATGATGATCCCCGGCACCAACGTCGTCTTCACCCCGCCCTATTCCTACACGCTCGATCCGGTCGCCAACGTGCCGGCGCTGGTGACCAACTTCGCCGGAGCGGGGAAAGGCCCGTTTGCTCCATGAGCCGAACGACGCGATTGACCCACGCCCCACCCGCATGAAGCCCGCCAACCAGCCCGTGTTCTTCGACCACCAGCCGCAACGGCCCGCCCGCACGCGCGATGCCCCGGCCCGGCGCGCGATGTCGCTTTTCGCCCTCGTGGCGGCGGGAGTTTTGTGTGCGTCCGCTCCGGGCGCCGTTTACTGGGTTTCAACCGGCGGCAACGACGCGAATCCGGGCACGTCCAACGCCCCGTTTGCGACGCCCCAGAAGGCCGTGACGCTTTCGGCGCTGGCGCCCGGCGACACGATCTACGTGCGCGGCGGCACGTATGCGCTCAACACGCCCGTCAAGCCGTCCAAATCCGGCACGGCGACCAACTACATCCGGCTCTGGGCTTATCCGGGTGAGCTGCCGGTGTTTGATTTCGCCACAATGCCCGCCAGCGCGGGCAAGGCGTTGGACGTGCGACGCGATTACTGGCACGTGCGCGGCATCGAGGTGAAGAACGCCCCAGACAACGGCATTTTCGTCGGCGGCATGGGCAACATCATCGAGGGCTGCGTCGTGCACGACTGCGGCAACGACGGCATCGCGCTGGGCAGCACCTCGGTGCGCGCCACCAACACGCTCATTCTCAACTGCGACTCCTATCGGAACTACGGCGGCGGCGACGGCAACAACGGCGACGGCTTCGCCGCCAAGGCCGGCTGCGGGCCGGGCAATGTGTTTCGCGGCTGCCGCGCCTGGCACAACGCCGATGACGGCTGGGACTTCTACTACAACACCAACCACAGCGTGGTGCTGGAGGGCTGCTGGGCGTTTTGGAACGGCTACAATCTCTGGGGCTACACCGGCACCTGGAACGGCAACGGCAACGGCTTCAAGCTCGGCGGCGCGGGCACGCAAGCCCGGCATTTCCTGACCAACTGCGTCACCTTCGGCAACCGACGCAAGGGTTTTGACCACAACCATTCCAGCGGCGGCCAGACGATTGTCCATTCCATCGGTTACAGCAACGGCACGGTGAACTTTTCACTCTACGAGACGCCCACGGTCGGCACCAACCTCCTGATCAACAACGCCTCCTACCTCGCCACCGCAACGAGCCTCGATCCCACCACCATTCAGATTTCCAACAGTTGGCAGGGCATCAGTGTGGGAGCGACGGATTTTGCGAGTTTGGACGTTTCACTGGCGCTGGCGCCGCGCAACGCCGACTACTCGCTGCCGTCCAACGCGCTGTTTCGCCTGGTCGCCGGCAGCCGGCTGATTGATCGCGGCACGGCCATTCCCGGCCGCTCCTTCAGCGGCAGCGCGCCGGACCTGGGCCCTTTTGAATACATTCCGCCACCGACCGGGCCGCTGACGCTCACCGCGCCCTCCTGGTCCAACGGCGTGTTTCGGTTCCGGCTCGAAGGTCTGTCCGGGCGCGGGCCCGTGGTGATTTACAGCAGCTCCAATCTGACGGGCTGGACGCCGCTTTACACCAACCCGCCGGCGACGGGCGCCCTTCAACTGCTCGACGCCTCGGCGGTGGGGCCGGCCCGATTTTATCGCGCCGAGGAGCGTTGAGCGCGGCGGCGGGCGGCCCGCAGACGGCGGGTGTGTTCAACGCAGGATGGCGTCGCGGTATTGCTTGGGGGACATGCCGGTGGCGCGTTTGAAGGCGACACAAAAGCTGTTGGCACTCTGGTAGCCGCACATCTCGGCAAGCACTTCCAGCTTGTGGCTCGATTCGGCCAGCAGCCGCTTGGCGTGGTCAATTCGGACGCGCTGCAACTCCTGGCCGGGCGTGCGTCCGAGGTGTTCGAGAAAGGCCTTGTGCAACCCGCGGCGTGACATGGCGGCGACGGTGACGAGGTCCTTGACGCTGATCGGTTCGTGGCTGTGCTCCCAGATGAACCGCAGGGCGCGCGCAACACCCTTGTGATTGACGGCCAGCAGGTCGCTGCTTTTGCGCGTGACCAGCCCGGCGGCGGGCACGCGGATGGGTTCTTTGGGCGGCGGTTTGCCGTTCATCAAGTCATCGAGCAGTGCCGCGCCCCGGTAACCGAGCGTTTCGAGATTCGTGTCCACGCTGGAAATCGGCGTGTGCATCGCGTCGGGGGCCAGCAGGTAGTTTTCTGCGCCGACGATGGCGACCTCTTCCGGGACGGCGATGCCCGCGCTCTCGCAGCAATCGAGCACGTCAATGGCCTGGTCGTCGTTGGCCGCGAACAGCGCCAGCGGTTTGGGCGCGCGTTTCATGTGCGAGGTCAACCACTCGCGCTTGCGCTTCCACTGGCCGCGGTCGGTGCGGTAAGCCGGGGACTGATACCACCGCAGCCAGGTGCAGGTGTGGCCGGCTTTTTTGAGCGCTTCCACAAAGCCCTGCCCGCGCTCCTCGTAGGACCAGTTCTCGGTGTCGCTGTAGAACATGAAGTTGCGAAACCCGCGCGCCAGGAAATGCTCGGCCACCAGCGAGGCCGCGTGCGCGTGGTCTTCGAGCACGCGCGGGAAGTTCAGATGCTTGCGCCGGTAGCTGAAGTCCACCGTCGGCTTGCGCGCCTGCACCACAAACTCCGCCAGATCATCCCCGGCACCGAGCCAGGCCAGAATGCCGTCGCCCTCCCAGCCCCAGGGGATGACCTTCTCGCGGGCGAGGTTGGCGTAGAGATACCAGCCGTGCTCCTGGGCGTATTTCTCGATGCCGCGGTGCAGCCGGTAGTCATACCAACCCAGCGCGAGCAGAACCCGTTTCTGGCGCTTCCTCATGCGCCGAGGATATCGGCGTGGTGCACTTTTCTCAATCGGTTTTGCAGAGCCGCGTTGTGCGACGAGCACAGCGAAGGGATACTCTTTGGGCATGACACTGCACAGCGTAACAACCGCACCTCGCAGGCGATTCCGCCTGATCGGACCAACGCCCTGGATGTTCGCAGCCCTTCTGCTGGCGCACCCGCCCGGTGGGCTGGCCGCAGCCGACACCACCGCGGCGGAGGCGACCCGGGCCGCCGAACGCGCCTGGGCGCGCGTGCCGGACATCCTCAAACGCATCACGCCGCCAAGGTTTCCCGACCGCGACTTCGTGGTGACGCAATTCGGCGCGGTCGGGGACGGTAAAACGGATTGCACGAAGGCGTTTGCGGACGCGATCGCGGCCTGCCACAATGCCGGTGGCGGCCGGGTCGTCGTGCCGGAGGGGGTTTTCCTGACCGGCCCGATTCACCTCAAAAGCGGCGTGAACCTGCATCTGCGGAAGGGGGCCACGATCCGGTTTGACACCGACACCCGGAAGTATCTGCCCGCAGTGTTCACACGCTACGAGGGCACGGAGTTGATGAATTATTCGCCGTTCATTTACGCGTTTGAGGCGCAGAACATCGCCATCACCGGCGAGGGCACGCTCGACGGCCAGGGGCCGGCCGGCGAGTGGCACGCCTGGAAGGGCAAATTCCGCCCCGCTGAGGAGCGGCTCATGGACATGGTCCGTCGGGGCGTGCCGGCGCGGGAGCGGGTGTTTGGCGAGGGCGATTTTTTCCGGCCCAATTTTATCCAGCCCTGCCGCTCCCGAAACGTGCTCATCGAGGGCGTGCGCATCATCAACTCGCCCATGTGGGTCATCAACCCCGTCTATTGCACCAACGTCATCGTCCGCAAGGTCACCGTCGAAACGCGCGGTCCGAACACCGACGGCTGCAACCCCGACTCGAGCACCGACGTGTTGATTGAGGACTGCCACTTCAGCAACGGCGACGATTGCATCGCCATCAAGTCCGGACGCGACCTGGACGGCCGCCGCGTCAACATCCCCAGTCAGAACATCATCGTGCGCAACTGCACCTTTGAAAAAGGTCACGGCGGGGTGACCTGCGGCAGCGAAACCGCCGGCGGCATCCGCAACGTCTTCGCCGAAAACTGCCGCTTCGACAGCCCGGACCTGGACATGGCCATCCGCCTCAAAACCAATCCGGCCCGCGGCGGCTACATCGAGGACTTCTACGTGCGCAACTGCACGGTCCAAACCGCCAAATTCGGCATCCACATGACCATGCGCTACGCCAGCCGGGGCGCCGTCGAGGGCGAGAGCATCCCCATCATCCGCAATATTGACGTGCGCGATTCGACGTTCCTGAAACTGACGCGCCAGCCGATCTTCATCGAGGGTTGGTCAAAGGACATGCCCGTCACCGATGTGACGATTGCCAACTGCGCCTTCCCCGAAACGCGCTCCGGCAACACCATCACCAACGCGGTGCGCGTGAACCTCATCAACCTGCGCACGCTCCCGCAGTAAACCACCGCCAAAACATTTCGGGGCAGGCGCGCCGCGAACCGATCGCGGAAGCCTCGCGCCTGCCCCGTTCTCAATTCCGCTTTGTGACCGCGCAGCGACCCGCGCCGGCGACTCAGGGCAGCCGGCCCACCCGATAAAACCGCTGGGTCACACCGGGCGGAATGCCGCTATTGGTCAGCGACATCGAAGTGCCCGTGGCCGTGCCCACCGCGTTGGTCGTCCAGGCCCCGGTGTTGACCTGATCCCGCGACTCCAGCACGTAGGTTTTGCCGGGCACCGACTCGAAGGTCACTTTCACGTTGCCGGGCGAGAGCCGCTCAATCGAGGTGATGCTGAACGGCGGCAACGGCGGCGTGGCAATCGGCAACACCTCGACCTTGAACTGGTGGAACGTGAAATGATCCGCCGACTGGGCCAGGTTGTTCGGCCGAATCGCAAACGTGTCGAACTTGTAATAATTGGTGATGGTGTCCTTGACGGAAAACTGCAGGTCCTGATCGGCACCGGAAATTCGGGTGTAGACGCCCACATCCGCCGCGTTGGTTCGAGCCACGACAAATTCCAGCGTGTAGGTCACGCCGCTGGAAAACCCGGGCTGGTTGGACAAACAGCACGGCCCGGAGCCGAGTGTAATGTAATCCACGGTCGTTCCCATGAGGTTGGCGCTGGACAAGTTCGTGCGCACGAGGATTTGCAGGGGCGTGTCCACGCTGAAATTCGTGAAAAAGCTCATGTTGAGCATGTAACCGGTTACGTTGCCCCCGTTGCCAGCGCTGCTGCCGAAACCGTCGGCGGTCAGGCGCGTGCCGCCGTCGGCATAATTGAACAGCCCGAAGCGCAACCCGCGCGCCGTCCCCGATCCGGGCCAGGCCGCCACGTTGGTCGGCGTGAACACCAGCGTCACCTTGATCATTTCCCCGTCGTTCAACGTCACCGGACTCGCCGGGTCTTCGGTAAAATAGCCCACCCACATACGCGCGCTGACAATGTTGGTGCCGAGCATGTAATTCGGCCCGACCAGCAGCGACGTCGTGGTCGAGGCATACCAAACCGTGTTGGAGCTGGAGATCGGCGTGTTGGTGCGACTGCCGTCGGCCCAGGTGTCGTCCACGATCACCACCGCGCGACCGGGCAACACCGGCATCAGCGTCGCCGCTGCCAAAATAATCAGACGGAAGAGTTTTTTCATACGTTTGCTGAGTTCAATTCGTTGCCGTCCGCCGGCGCGGCCGGGTGTGGCCCTGCTCCACCCGACCTGACGGGTCTGCCGGCCCGACGGGGCTGACCCAACTTACGCCCCGGCCCCGCCGTTCTCAACAGCAACCCTAGCCATGCCAGCGGGAGTGTCACCGGTCGAATTTGCAAATTGATTTGAAAAATGAGCACCCCGGTTTTGGGCGGCGTCCGGGCCCGCCCGCCAGACGCCGCCCCGGATGCAAAAATTTCACCGGATTTTGCAAAAAAACAGGACGCATTTGGCCGTGGCCCTGTGCTATCTTTGCATCGTGATGAAAGCGTTCAACACAACCCTTCGGTGGAGGAAGCGGCCTCTCGGCGCTCGAGCCGCCTTTACGCTCATTGAGCTGCTGGTGGTCATCGCGATCATTGCGATCCTGGCCTCGATGCTCTTGCCCGCGCTGGCGGCGGCCAAACGCAAGGCCCTGCAGGCGCAGTGTATCTCCAATTTCAAACAAATGTTCCTGGGCCTCCGGATGTATGCCGACGACAATGACGACTGGCTGCCGCCCGGCCCGCGGGTGGGAGGCGCCGCAGTGGTCGGGCTTGACCAGACCCAGGGCGTCGCCTACCGCGACGACAACAACTCGCGCAAGATGCTGCCGTATTACCTGGCCACCTACCTCTCGTATCCGCCGCCGCAGGCCATCGGAACGACCACCTCTTACATCGCGCGCGCCTTCCTCTGCCCGGCTTACGACTCGGCCATGCCGACCAAATCGCCGGCGGGATACAACCCCCGCACCGACTCGCTCGGCTATCTCATCGCCTTCGCCTATTCCACGCTGCGCAACACCAATACTTCCGATTGGCAGATCGACTTTCTGCCCTTCGGCAAACAATCCACCGGCGAGCCGCCCAAACGGTTCGGAACCATCCCCAATCCCAGCAGCGTGCCGGTGATCGCTGATTTCGACGCCAAGGCCGTGAACAATCCCGCCAGCCTCGGCACCTTGTATGGCCGCAACAAGGCTGACGGCGTCTCGATTGATCCGGTGCACGGGCGAAGTCGGAACTATTTCTTCTTTGACGGCCACGCCCGCCAGCGGCCCGTTCGGGGCTACGCCGATTACTAAGCGGGCGGTGGGCTTCGCCTCATCCTCGGCGCCCGGCAACGTCCAGCACGCTGCCGGGCGCGCTGTTTTTGCCCCGACCTTCCAACCCCGGCGACTTGCGCAATCGGTGGCCACGCAGCCACGCCCTCAAGCGCGCGCGGCCCCCGCATAAGCCCGAATCGGCCCGAATTTACACGCGCCATGGCCGCTGATTTGCCCGATCGGCAAGCCGCCAACTTGTCGAGCGGTCTGACCTCGCGGTTATGGGCGATTAGGATCGGCCCGGTCGGAGGCAGGCCGGGGCGACCCACTTGACACACCACAGCCCGCGCGGTGCTCATTTTTCATTCAAGCGTGCAACAACGCGCGATGCAAACGGCGCCGCAGGATTGGTATGCTTGAGTCGAAACCGCGTCGCTCTGCCAACCGCGTCCTGTTGCAGGGCGGCCCCGAATTGAACCGAACTCGGATTATGAAAACGTCATGCACCTTTTCGCCTCGGTTACCAATGTTGGCCCGGCGAGGTTTGCCCCGGCTGCTGACACTGGTGTTCGGCCTCATGTCAATCGGGTGGGGACGTGTCGCCACCGCACAGGTGAGTTTGCCGTTCCATGAGCCGTTTCCGCTCACCTACACGAACGGAGCGCTGTTAGGAAGTGCAACGGGCGGCGGCGCGATTTGGACCGGGGGCAATTCCGTGGGCACGGGCAGCGCCATCATCGCCAATGTGGCCGCGCTCAGTTACTCGGGGCTGGCAACCGGCGGCGGAACGGGGTTGCTCCAGCCGGGACCTGGCACGGCACGCAAC
>JAOAIM010000177.1 GCA_026414705.1 Verrucomicrobiia bacterium
AACCCGCAGAGCGCTGAGCCGTACAGCATCCGCCGATTGGAAATCGGCGATACAGCAGGTTGGGAAACCTGCGCTACGGCAGCCGAATCCGGCAACGGGTAGTTGGAGCAAGAGGGCACAGTGCAGAGCGCCCCGGATTGGGAAGGTAATACTTCAACGCGCTTCTTTGCTGCCTCTGCGTCTCAGCGTCGGTTTGTTCATCCGCGCCCATCCGTGTGCATCCGTGGTTAAAATGCGCGCGCTTTGACAACCCAAACTTCCAGCCCAGAATCCCGCACGCTTGGCGACCTCTTCGCCACAACGCAGTGGACGGTCGTGCTCGCGGCGGGCCGGCGCGACTCACGTCAACACCTCGCCTTCAGCCAGCACTTGCAGGAATCGTTTCAGCGGCAGAACGCGCAACGGGCCGTCCTTCAATTCCGCCGTGCCGGTGTAAACGCCAAAGCCCTTCTTCACAATCCGCTGGGCAATCAGCCCCTTGAGCGGGGCGCCGAATTCGGGCCGCCAGGTTGGAGAGGCCTTGACTTCAATGCCCACGGCGCGGTTGGCGCGCGTCCAAACGAAATCCACTTCGCTGCCGGCAGGCGTCCGCCAGTAACGCAATTCGCCGCCAAGGTTTTGGTAGGCGATGGCCGCGCGCAGTTCGTGCAACACCCAGGTTTCGAGCAGGAAACCGCGTTCGTGGCTTTCGAGCGGTTCGCGCAAGCGCCCGGCCAGCGCGCGCGCCACGCCAGGGTCAAACAGATAAAATTTCGGGCTGGCGACCTCCTTCACCTTGGCCCGCCGTTGCCACGCGGGAAGCCAGAAGCCGATCAACGTGTCGGTGAGCGTCTCGAAATAACCCTGCACCGTGGGCCGGGCGACGGCCGCATCGCGCGCAATTCCCGCCACATTTACAATCTGGCCGTTCATCAACGCCGTGATCTGGAGGAAACGTGCGAACGAATCGAGTCGCTTGACCAGCGCTTCCTGCTGGATTTCCTCTCGAAGGTAGTTGGCCACGTAAGCCTCCAGCGCGTCGGTGGCGTAGTCGGGGTCGGATCGGATTTGCGGCAACAGGCCGAAGCGCAGGATCGAGTCGGCATCGAAGTCATAGCTCAACTCGGCGGCGGTCAGCGGGAACAACTGGCGGTTGATGGCCCGGCCCGCCAGCAGGTTGACGTCGTGCCGCTTGAGCTTGCGCGCGCTCGAACCACTCAGCGCGAACCGGTAGGCGCGGCCACGCTCCGCGATGAGCGCGTGCACTTCGTTCAGCAGCGCGGGCAGCCGCTGCACCTCGTCGAGCACCACCCAGCTTCCGCGCGGCCGGGCCTCGACCTGCTGTCGAAACAATTCCGGGCTGCGGCTCAATTCGAGCAGCGTCTGGGTGCGCAGCAGGTCGAACCACAGCGCGTCCGGCAGCACGTGGCGCAACCAGGTCGTTTTGCCCGTGCCACGCGGACCAAACAGGAAAAACGACCGTTCCGGGAGCGGTTGCAGCCGTGTAAACATCGCCAGCATTTTGACGGTAAATTTGCTGGCGGTCTATACAAATTTTCCCGACGCATGAGCAGGCATCGGGCAGGCACATTACCGCAGACATGACCACGGAAACCCCGGTCAGCACCGCGCCGGGCGACCTCTTCGTCACAACGCACTGGACGGTCGTGCTCGCGGCGGGTCGGCGGCACACGCCGCAAGCCGACCGCGCGCTGGAGGAGTTGTGCCGCACCTATTGGTATCCGCTCTACGCCTACGTGCGGCGGCGCGGCCACTCCAGGGAAGATGCAGAGGATTTGACCCAGGCGTTCTTCGCGCGGTTTCTGGCCAAAAACTACCTCGAAGGCCTGAGCGCCGAGCGCGGACGGTTTCGGGCGTTTCTGCTCGCGGCGCTCAAGCATTTTCTCGCCAACGAATGGGACAGGGCGCGGGCGCAAAAACGCGGCGGTGGCGCGCCGCATCTCTCGCTGGACTGGCAGACGGCTGACACACAATTCCAACTCGCCGCCGCTCACGAACTGAGTCCGGACCGGGCGTTTGACCGCGAATGGGCGCTGGCGCTGCTGGCCAAGGTGCTGGAGCGTTTGCGGGCCGAGTGCGAGATCGAGGGCCGCGCGCGGCAGTTTGCCGAACTGCGCCCGTTTCTGACCACTGATGTTCCGGAGATGTCGCACGCTGAAGTCGCCCGGCGGCTGGGGCTTGACGAAACTGCCGTGCGCGTGGCGGTGCATCGGTTGCGCAAGCGTTACCGTCAGTTGTTGCGCCAGGAGATTGCCCAAACGCTGAGCGACACCGCGATGGTGGACGAGGAGCTTCGCGCGCTCTTCGGCGCGTTCCGCGAATGACAAGGCGCGACGACGGCCGTCTCGACCAAGCACGGTCACGGTGCGGTCTCTTGCATCGCAGCCCGACGATTGGCGTCGAGACCGATGGGCGGTTGGGCCGCCCGTCCTCGCCAACTGCCTGTTGCCGAACTGCGCTTTCGCCATTACCGTGCGCCCACCGGGCGAAAGGCACCGCCGGAGGAGGCCGCGCACTGTGATGCAAGACCGGATTCGATATCGCAACGAGGTTGCCGCTGCGTCTGTGGCGGCATCGTGGAATCTCGCACCGAGCGTGGCCCTTGGCCCGGCGCGTCAGCGCCGCGCAGGCGTGGCCTTGCCGCACCCGCGTGAGGCCCGGTGACGCGGCCCCAACGATTTGCCATGAGCACCCATCTCTCTTCCGACCTGCATCCGAACGAACAAGAGGCGCTCTTAACGGTGTGTCTGATGGCCGCCTTTGCCGACGGCGCCAAAAGCGACGTGGAGCGCGCGGAACTCAAGCGCATCGCCGAGACGTTTGCCGAAACCGAGATGAATCTGGCCGCCCTGTATCGCCGGGTGTTGATGCGGCAGGTGACGATTGCCCAGGCCGTCCAACCTCTGGCGACTCTCGCCGCGCGCCAGCTCGCTTACGAAATGGCCGTGTGCGTCTGCGACGCCGATGACACGTTGAACGACGCCGAACGGCAGTTCCTGGCGGAGTTGCGGCGGGAGTTGCGCCTCGACACCTCCGAAGCGGCGACCCTTGAGCAACAACCCGGGGCATTGGCGGGCGAACCGCTCGAGGCCATGGCCGCCCCGCCCGTCATCGGCGCCCAGCCCGCTGCTCCATCCGCACCGGGCGTCACGCCGGACGCGGTCGTGGAGAAAATGATTCTCAACTATGCGATCCTGGCCGCGGCGTTGGAGCTTTTGCCCGATTCGCTGGCCACGCTCGCGATCGTTCCTTTGCAGATGAAGATGGTGTATCGCGTGGGCAAGCACTACGGCTACACGCTCGACCGGGGACACATCAAAGAACTGCTGGGCGTGGTCGGCGTGGGTCTGACCTCGCAGGTGGTTGAGGGCTACGCGCGGAAGTTGGTGGGCGGCGTCCTGGGCCGGGTCGGTGGCGGATTGTTGCGGAGCGTGGGCCGGCAGGTTGCCGGTTCGGCGATGTCGTTTGCCACCACGTGGGCGTTGGGCCGCGTGGCGCAGCAATATTACGCGGGAGGACGCAAGCTCTCGGCGATTGAACTGCGCCAGTTGTTCGGCTCGCTGACCGAACAGGCGCGCGGCCTCCACACCCGCTACGCCGGCGAGATTCAACAACAGGCTGCCCGGGTCAATCCCGCCCAGTTGCTGTCGTTGATTCGCAGCCAGTGAACAGGGGCGACTCCCTCAACGCGAACCGTTTCCAAGTGTCTCCCTTGTCGCCAACCTCCAAATCCCACGCGCGCCGTGATTTTGACTGTGGAACGCCTGCGCTGACTGCGGAGCGCTGGTGGCTCCTTCATCGGGAAGATCAGCACCCTTTCTCGCTGAGGCCGCTTGTTTAAGCTGCGTGTGCCCGGTTTTCACTCCGAAAAGTTCACACGCCCCCAAAGCGCCGATGTCGCCGGGCGTATTCCTCCAGAGCCGCGTAAAAATGTGGTTTGCGGAAATCCGGCCAGAGCGTCGGCGTCACAACCAGTTCGGTGTAGGAAATCTGCCAGAGCAGGAAATTGCTCAGACGCATCTCCCCGCTGGTGCGAATCAACAGGTCCGGATCGGGAATGTTGCGCGTCCAAAGGTGCTGCGAGATCACCTGCTCGTTGATGTCGGCCGGATCGAGCGTGCCGCGTCGAACTTTCTGGGCGATCTGCCGCACGGCCTCGACGATTTCAATGCGGCTGCCGTAACTCAACGCCAGGATCAGCGTCAGGCCGTTGTTTTTGGACAGCGTATGAATCGCCTTGCGCAGATGCTCCTGCACGAGTTCCGGCAGGCGGTAAATCTGACCGATGACCACCAGCTTCACGTTGTGCTTCTGTAATTCGGCGGTTTCGGTCTTGAGGTAATGCACGAGGTAACGCATCAACGCGTCCACTTCCTCCTTGGGCCGATTCCAGTTCTCTGCCGAGAAGGCGTAGAGGGTGAGGTATTTGATGCCCAGCTCGCCCGCCGCCCGAACGATGGCGCGCGCCGATTCCGCTCCATGCCGGTGCCCCTCCACGCGCGGCAATCCCCGTGCGCGCGCCCAGCGCCCGTTGCCATCCATGATGATCGCCACATGCTGCGGCAACGACGCCCGCGCCTCCGGCGAAAGCTGGCTGCCATGTGCACTCATCCGCCTCAAAGCCTAAGCCATTCCATCCACGCCGTCCATCAACCGCCGGCCACGACGGGCGCGCCTTCGGGCATGAGCGCGCCGGCAGCCCGCAAACTTCTCAAATCCTCAAGGATGCTCCGCCAGTATCGCCGGTCGGCGCGTTGCAACTCGGCAACCCGACTTTGCAAAAAGCGGCTCACCCGCTGTTCCACTTCCTCGTCCGCCGCGCCGCGTTCAAGGCATTGTCGCCCAAAATCAGCCACATCCGCGTTGAATTGCCCGGCGTAAGAGAGCGCCACCGGGTGCTCGCTGAAGAATGCGGCCAGCTCTGGAAGAGTGAAAAGGTTCTCGAGCGCCCAGAGATAATCGCCCGCAGCCGCCGAGCATTCCGGTTGGCGAAACCATGCCAGTACCAGCTTGCTGACGATCGGGTAATCCTCCAGCCGTTGGGTTTTCTTCAATTCCACCAGGGGCTGGATTCCAATGGTCGGAATCGTGCCCCAGTCGGTTTTCATGCGCCGCGCCGTGGCCGACACCGTGGCGAACGAACCCACCCGCGGTGGCCGGCCCAGGACATCCAAAAAAATCTCCCCTACCTCGTCGCCGGGGAGGGTGAAGTGAAAACCGTGGCCGCGTTGCAACAGTTCGACCGTGAACGGGGGCGTGATCTTGTAGTAACGCGCCCGGCACTCCTGCAAGGCCGTGAGGAAACGCGCGCGGTTGCCTGCGGTGGGGTTGATCCAAAGGTCTATGTCCTCGGAGAAGGTCGCCGCGCCATACAGCACGGTGGCCTGGCCGCTGATGAGCAAATACTCGACGCGCTGCCGCTCAAGGCTTTGGAAAAAGCTTGCGATCATGCACCGCTCTCAAATCCGGCAGCCGCGAACGCAGTCGCCAACTGCGACGCAACCGCTCGCGCGGCGTCAGCCGCAACCACACCTCGCGCCAGTAGGGCGAAATGGCCACATCACAGCCCACCGCCCCCGTGAATTCCACCTTCTTGGGAATACGTTCCATCGTGTCTCTGTCCCAAAGGCGGCCCGGGCGGAACGCCGCCTGCAGCGGGCCTCACACAAAAATCGTCTGTTCGCGACCCGGCCCGACCGACACCAGGCTCAGACGCGCGCCGGTCAACTCCGCGATCGCGCGCAAATACGCGCGCGCTTTTGCCGGCAGGTCTTTCCAGCGCCGCGCCCCGCTGGTCGGCGTTCGCCAGCCCTCGAACTCCGCATACACGGGCTCGCACTCCGCGAGCACTTGCGCGTCGTTGGGCACGTAATCGAACCGCTCGCGCCCGCGCCGGTAGGCAATGCACACCTTGATCGTTTCCATCGTGTCGAGACCGTCGAGATTCGTCACCGCCACCTCATCCAGCCCGTTCACCATCGCCGCCTGATGCGTCGCCACGGCGTCGAACCAGCCGCAGCGACGCGGGCGGCCCGTGGTCGCCCCGAACTCCCGCCCCATCGCGTGCAGCATGTCCGCGATCTCGGCGTGCTCGGTCGGCAACGGCCCTTCCCCAACGCGCGTGGTGTAAGCTTTCATCACGCCCACGACGCGGTCCATACGATGCGGCGGCACGCCTGAACCGGTGCACGCGCCTCCGGCGGTGGTGTTTGACGAGGTCACATACGGATACGTGCCGTGGTCAATGTCCAGGAACGTGCCCTGCGCGCCCTCGAACAAGATGTCCTTGCCGCGCTGCATCATCTCGTGCAGCAAAATCACCGTGTTGCCCACGAACGGTTTGAGGAACTCGCCGGCCCGGCGGTAATCGTCAAACACGCGCCGAAACGACAGCGGCTTGGCGCCGAGCGCCCGGAGCACCTCGTTGTTTTCCCGGATGCGCAAGCGCAATTTTTCCTCCAGCCGCTCCGGGTTCACCAGGTCAATCACGCGCAACCCCACGCGTGCGGCCTTGTCACCGTAGGCCGGGCCGATGCCCCGTTTGGTCGTGCCGATCCGGTGCTTGCCCTTGAGCACTTCGCGTTGCGCGTCCAGTTCGCGGTGATACGGGAACACCACGTGCGCCGTTTCGCTCACGACCAAATTCTCGCCCACGCGCACGCCGAGCCGGCGCAGGGTCTGAATCTCCTCGACCAGGCTCACCGGGTCCACGACCACCCCGTTGCCGATGACGCAGAGCTTGCCGCGCCGCAAAATCCCCGACGGCACCAGGTGCAGCACGTATTTGATCCGGCCCACCAGCACCGTGTGTCCGGCGTTGTTGCCGCCCGCGTAGCGCACGACCACGTCCGCCTGCTCGGTCAACACGTCAATGACCTTGCCCTTGCCCTCATCGCCCCACTGGGCGCCGACCAGAATCGTGTTCGCCATGTGAAAAACAAAAACCCCGAAGCGCGTTCGGGGCAAAGCGTTCTGCCTTTGCCACCACATGCTGGAAAATCGCGCCTGCACCTGTCAACGCTCCGCAACCGCGCGTTTTTCGTTCGACTCACCCGGGTTCCGTCGAAACAATTCACCCATGCTCATGCCGCCCGATTATCACATGCACACGCCCTTGTGCCGCCACGCCGTCGGCGAACCGACCGACTACGCCCGCCGCGCGGTGGAACGGGGCTTCACCGAAATCGGCTTCTCCGACCATGCACCGATGCCCCGCGACAACTTCGACAACTGGCGGATGCGCGCCGATCAACTCGACGACTACGTTGCGCGGGTCGAAGCCGCCCGCCGTGCGTTCCCCCAACTGACCATCCGCCTGGCGCTGGAGGTGGATTACCTGCCCGGACAGGAAACCTGGATTCGCGAGCTCGCCGCCCGACATCCCTGGGATTACTTCATCGGCTCGGTGCATTACGTCTCGGACACCTGGGCGGTGGACGATCCCCAACAACTTGGCCGCTGGAAAACACACGACCCGTTCGAGGTCTGGACGATGTATTTCGAGCGCCTCACCCAGGCCGCCGCATCCGGCCTCTTCAACATCATCGGCCACGCCGACCTGCCGAAAAAATTCGGCCACCGCCCGCCGCGTGACTGCACCCCGCTCTACGAAAAGTTCCTCGCCGCGGCCAAACGACACGGCTGCGCCATCGAACTGAACACCGCCGGACTCCGAAAGGACTGCCGCGAAATTTATCCCTCCGAGACGCTCCTACGGCTGGCCTTCGAACACGGCGTACCCATCACGTTCGGCTCCGACGCCCACGCCCCCGAAGAACTCGGGCTGAACTTCGCCGAAGCGATCCAACTCGCCCGCCGCGTCGGTTACACCCGCTGTCTGCGCTTCGCCGGGCGACGCGCCGAAACGGTCTTGTTGAACTGATTTCAGCGCGCAACTCCGCCGGGCCATGACC
>JAOAIM010000178.1 GCA_026414705.1 Verrucomicrobiia bacterium
ACATCGGGTTGCGCGTTGTCAACGTCGGGCGAGTTTTTTTGTGAAAGCGTTTGACAGCGCGCAGGTGGACTTCCAGCTTGCCCCAAGCGAACCCCATCAAGGGGACGACCAAACCAAATAGCGGAAACCAGAAAAGTCCGATTCGTATGAAGAAACTCGTGCAAAGCTCGTTTCTGTGCGCGGTCGGCCTGGCGCTGGTCGGGCCGGCCAACGCGTTGGCCGACGTGACGCTTATCGCCATGCCGGTCCACACCAACTATCACAACAATCAAAATCGCAACGAACTGCGGTGCGTCACGCCTGACGGACGGTTTGCCGGGGGGTTCCACGGCCCTGTCAGCACGGGCGGCGGCACGACCACCAACGGGCCCGGTTTCATTTACGACGTGGAAGCCGGGATCATCCGCAACGACATTCTCAACGGCGGCTCCTACGCCAGCCTCATCACCGGAATTGGCTACCGCACCTACGACGGCGTCCAGGAACTGGTTCTGGACGGCTGGAACGCCGGCTGGCACGCCAACTGGAACAGCACCAACGGCGGCGCCTCATGGATTCCCGGGACACGGCGGGACTTCAACCTGGGTTCTTCGCCCGCCGGCCCCGTTGCAAACTCGCTGGGCGCCTGGGGCACCAATGATGTGTTCTTTTCCACCTTCCGGCACGCCGCCAGCGCCAACGTCCCGGTGTATGTCGGCAAACTGTTTGGCGACTGGCCGATGAGCGTCGGCGCCGGAACGGTCATTTGGGACAGCAAGGGCATCAGCGGCGGTGATCAGGCTCTGATGCAGGGCATCTCGGCCACGGGACGCGGCGTGGGCTGGCGCGGGCCAACCACGGCCACGCGGCGGCTTTACGTGTTGCAATGGAGCGGGCTGGGCACGCCCTACACCTGGTTTTTCACCGGTCTGGACGGCCAGGACTACGGCCAGGCTTTCAGCATCTCGGCGGACGGCACGAAAGTCTTTGGCATCTCGTATTCCACCGAAGACGGTGGCGTGGCGTTCTGGGGCTTCAAGGCCCATCTGACCAACGGTCTGCCCCCATCCAGCGATCCGAACAATCCCGACGCCACGACCCGCCAAACCGAAATCCCGTCCTTCATCCACAAGCTGCCCGACTACCCGGACACGGTCACGACCGGCAACCGCACCGTCCCTTACGGCTGCAGCGCCGATGGTCGCTACGCCGTGGGCATGAACAATCGCGGCCTGGAAAAGGCCGTTCTGTGGGACACGGGCGACCCCAACCCCACCAACTGGACGGTGCAGGACCTCACCGACCTGGCGGCCACCAACAACGCGTTGGGTTTCTTCACGCGCCTGTCGCGCGGCTACTCCATCGGCGTCAAACCCAACGGCGACCTGGTCATCGTCGGTGTCGGCGCTTATGACGATGGCAGCGGCGCGACCACGCGCGGGTTCGTCATGATCATCGGCTCGGGCGTCACGCCCATTCAGCCGCCGGTCATCACCTCCATCAGCGGTGTTGGCTCGGGCAGCGTCACCGTCAACTATTCCAACACCCTCGCCGGTAAGGCTTACGTCCTCCAATACGCGACCAACCTGGGCGCGCCCGCCTGGGTGAACGTGAGCACCAACACGGCCACCGGCCCGACCGCGTCGCAAACCGACGCCACGGCCACCGGCAACCAGCGTTACTACCGGGTTTACTACACCGTGCCGTAACGGGCGGGACGCAAACCCCCGGCACGCCTTCACTTCGCAAGCCCGGCTGCGCGCCACGCGGCCGGGCTTTTTTGTTGGCGCAAAAGCGGTTGAATCGCCCGCGCCAAACGGTTTCCATTCCTCCGCGCCCATGCAGGAAGGCACTTCCACACCCGGCGGCCCCAAAGCCGACGCGGCCTCACCCGACACGATGCAGGCGCTGGTCGAGGATTTCCTGCAATACCTGCGACACGAGCGCGGCCAATCCGAACACACCGCGCGCACTTACGCGGGGTTGTTGGGTCGCTTCCTGAACTGGGCACGGCGCAACGGCTTGAGCGACTGGAAACAGGTTGAGCTCCGTCATCTGCAGGCGTTCCTTCAGAGCGAGCAGTCGCGTCCGCGCGCGCGCGCCACCGCCGAAGTGCCGCGCCGCCTCAGCACCGAGAGCCTTTACCTGGAAATCGCCGCCCTGCGCGCCTTCTACCGGTTCGCCGAGAACGAAAAATTGCTGCCGCTCAACGTCGCCGAACATCTCTCGTTGCCGCGCCGCTGGCAGCGCCTGCCCAAGGCGCTGACCGACGCGGAAATCGAAAAGCTCCTCACGCCCGAAACCCCGGAGACCCCGCAGACCCTCTGCGACCAGGCGATCCTGGAACTGGCCTACGCCTCCGGCCTGCGCCTCTCGGAATTGCGCAACCTCCGGCTCGAGCAACTGCACCTGGAAGCGGGCTTCATCCACGTCATCGGCAAGGGCAACAAGGAACGCGTCGTGCCGGTGGGCCGCAAAGCGGTCGAAGCGCTCCGCCGTTACCTCGACGCGGGCCGGCCCAAACTCCTCCGGCCGCGCTCGCCGGGAAACGTGTTCCTGACCGCGCGCGGCACAGCTTTCGCCCCGGTCACCCTCTGGCTGCGCATCAAGCGCCGCGTGCGCCGCGCCGGCATCGCCCGCAACGTCACCCCGCACATGCTCCGACACAGCTTCGCCACGCACCTGCTCGAACACGGCGCCGACCTGCGCGTCATCCAGGAACTCCTCGGGCACGCCAGCATCGGCACGACCGAAATTTACACGCACGTCACCGGCCACCGCCTGCGCGAAATCCACCGCAAATTCCATCCCCGCCCCTGATCACACCCCCCCGCGAAACAGCCGGTTCAAAGGTTCACCCTTTGACGCTCCCGCGCTCCGACGCTCCAGGCTCCACGCCTCGCACGCCCGCGTCACATCTCCACGTCCGTCCACGTGATCAGTTCGCCCAACGGCGGGCGGCCATCGTGCCGCCACGTCAACGGCGGGGTTTGCATCCGGCCCAGCGGACAGACTCGCGTCACGCCCCAGCGCGCCAGCGCCCTCGCCAGTTCCAGCCACTCCAGGTCCGTCGCCGCCAGGCCCACTGTCGAGACCTGCCCCCGGACGGCAGCCGCCTGCCGCAACGCCTCGTCCAGGTCCTGCACCGGTTTCACGTAGATGAACCGGTTCAGGCACGAGAGCACAAACGTCGGGTCTTCCTCATAGACGACCGTCCAGGCCGTCGAACCCGCACTCTGCCACAGCGCCGTGGCCGGCGAATGCGCCGCGCGGACCTGGTAGGCGGCGCGGCGCGACGCGATTTCCGCCGCGCTGGCAATCGGTACTGCGCCGCGCGGTTCGCCCGCCTCGCGTCGTTCCAATTCCCCAGCCAGCTCGGATGCGAACTGACGCGCCGTCCAGTCCCCGCCGCGCTGCACGTAGATCACGTGCGGCGAAAGACAGCCCAGTTGATTCCACGCCACGATGTCCGTCGCCGCGTCGGCCAGAATTTGCGGCGCGCGCTCGACCGAGAGCGCCACGCGCGTCACAAACGCAAAGCTCACCCGGTGTCCGTAGCCCACGAAGCGCGTGCGCACCGGCAACCGCGCGCGAATCGCCGCCAGCGTTTCGTCCCGGCCCGTCGCCGTCACGCAATCCGCCTGCTCGAACAGGGNCGACTCGAGCGTCTCGTTGCCGCCGGGCCATTCCGCCACCTCCAGGCAGGCGCCGACCTTGGCGTCCGCCCGGTAAATCGAGTGCGCAAAAAGCCGCGGCAGCAGCGACGCGCCGCTGGCGCACTTCACAAACTGCGCCGAGCGCGTCAACAACCCCAGCACCATGCTCATGAGCGCCGGGGCGGGAAGGTTGCCCGCCGTAATGTGCACCAGCAGTTCCGGCCCGGTGGCAATGCGCGCTCGCCGCAATTCGCCCGGCGTGGCTTCGCTCACGCACTGGTCCAGCGCGCGCGCGTCTCCCAGCTCCTGCACCAGCAGCGCGCGCAACCGCTCCACCGTGAGTTGCTCGAAAAAAGCGTCCAGCCCGCGCGCCAGCGTCGCCCGCCCAAATCCCGTCGCCGCCGGCCCCGCTTCCAGGGCCATGACCCGAAACGCGCTGTGCGGACGCAACCACTCGGAGGCCACCTGCGCCAGCAGCCCGATCATCTCCTCGGTGGACCGGTCGGCCAGAAACCGCGCGCGGTTGCGCTTGAGCGTCAGGCACGCCTCGCGCACGGTCGCCGCGTCCAACGGCGCGCCCGGGGAGAGGTCGGCCAGAAAATAGTTGGGCAAATTCATCGCTGCGGCTCAGGCGGCCAGCAGGGAACAGCCGCGCGGCTCGGCGTTCGCCAACCGCCCCGCCAGTTCAAATCCCTCCTCGCCGCGCACCGCCAAATCCTCCGTTTGCACCGCCAGCACCGAACACACGTTCGCCAGATCGAACACGCGCAACAGACCGGTTTCACCCACGGCCACCTCCTCGCCGGTTTCGGGCGACACCACCCGCGCACGCGCCCAGGGCGGAAATCGAAACTGCCGTTGCGGCCGCGTCGCCGCCTCCTCCCCGCAAACCACCGCGTCGTATGCCTGCGAACTCAACTCGCACATGCCGTACTCACGCACGATGTTTTCGAGCGGGACGCCCAAACGTTCCGAAACCTGCGCGTGCAGTTCCGCCCGTGACAACTCTCGGGCGCGGCCCTTGTAACCACCCGTTTCCATCACGCGCGATCCGCGCGGCAGCGCAAACCGCAAACCGCCGGCCGCGAGGCCATCCAACAAATGCACAAACGAAAACGCCGTGCCCAGCGCCAACACCGGCTCGCCCCGTTCGCCCGCCTCGCGCAACACCCGCAGCGCCGTTTCCCCGTCCAGTTCCCATGCGCCGTCGCCGCTCACGTGGCCCACGAACACTTCCGCGCCCAGACCCAGTTCGCGCCGCACCACCTCGAACATGGACACCAGGGAGGAGCGCGGCGCCTCTTGCGGCGGCGGGGCCAGAAACAACCCGCGCCAGCGCATCGGGCTGTGCCCGACCTCCGGCGTCACGTGCGCGCGAAACCAGCGCCATGCCGACATTTCATAGAGCGCCAGCGAGGTTGCGTCGTGAAAGTGCCGACTCGTCGCCCGGCGCGTCGTGCCGCTGGACTCGAACACCCGCTCGCGCCGTTCCGGCGGCAGGCAGGTCATTTCCAGTTCCTTGAACGCCGCCGTCGGCACGGCGGGAATCTCACTCCAATGCGTCAATCGCCCGGGCCGAACGCCGCGCGCCTCGCAGAGTTTTCGGTAAGCCCCATTGGCGTCGAATTGCAGCGCAAACAGTTCCAGCGCCAGAGCGTTGAATTGAGGTTCGTGTTCCGCCCCCGGCGGGACTGCGTCTCCGGTGGGCGTGCGGTCTCCCGGCGGCGCGCGGCGAATCCATTCGCTCAGCCGCGCGGCGAATTTGGCAAGATCAGACATCATGCGGTTTTGATTTGTTGCGGGCTGGTTTTCCGCCACAGCCCGGTGCAAAGCCTAACCGATCGAGCGACTCCGGCAAACATTCATCCGGTCGAACCGGCGGCCCGGCACACGCGCCGGCGGGCCGTCCGATTAAGCGTTTGACACACCCCGGCCCGATTCTATCTTGAGCCGGAGAATTGATTTATGGCTGACAACATTCCCAACGTGCCGCCCGGGGCCGTTCCGCCGAAGAAGGAAACCGGCAAGGTCCAGCCCAAGAAGGAAACCGTTCGCATCACCCTGCCGCCCAAACCTTCCGCCGCGCCCACTATCAAGCTGCCCACCTTGCCGCCCACCGGCACCACCGCCACGGCCGCCCCGGCGCCGGCTGCGGCCCCCGCAGCCGCACCCGCAGCGGCCCCCGCGCCCACTCCCACGCCCGTGCCGGGCGCACCCCGCGCCACGCCGGCGCCCGTGGCAGCCGCGCGTCCGGCGCCGGCCGCCGCGCCCGCCGCGCCGCGTGTCGCCCCCGCCGTCCAGCCGGTCACCAGTCCGCTCGATGTCACCCTGGCGATTGCCGCTGCGGTGCTGGGGTTGGTGGCGGTGGCCAGCACGTTGTATCTGATCCTGGGCATCCCCACGAGCTGAGGCCGGCCCGGGCTCGCTGACTCGGAGCTTGAACCGGATTTTTTGTCTATGGCTTCACCCAACATCGTCACGTTGACCGACGGGAATTTTGACCGCGAAGTGCTGCAATCGTCTGTGCCCGTGGTGGTGGATTTTTGGGCCGAATGGTGCGGGCCGTGCAAAATGATCGCGCCGGTGCTCGATGAACTGGCCGACGAATACGCCGGGCGCGCCAAAATCGCCAAGGTCAACGTGGACGAGCAACCTGCCCTCGCCGCGCAATACGGCATCACCGCCATCCCCACGCTCATCTTTTTCAAGGGCGGGCAGGTCATCCAGCAGATGCGCGGCGCGCGCGACAAGCGCACCCTCAAGGACGCCCTCGACCGCGCGCTGGGTTGAGCCGCCCTCAACGGGCGTATGCCGCTGGTTTTCGCGCCGCGACACTTTCAGCAGCGCGCCGAGTTTTACCATCAGCTCGCCCAACTCACCGCCGCCGGCGTCCCGCTCCTCAAGGCCCTCGACCAGCTCCAGCGCCACCCGCCGGCCCGCGCCTGGCAACCGCCGATCCAACGCCTCCTCCAACGCCTCAACACCGGCAGCTCCGTCGCCGAAGCCCTGGCCGCCGAGCCGACCTGGTGGCCCGCGTTCGATCATGCGTTGCTCGACGCCGGCGAGCGCAGCGGCCGTCTCGACCAGACGTTCAACCTCCTGGCTGACTACTACCGCCGACGCGCCACGATGGTGCGCGAATTCCTCTCGCAACTCGCCTATCCGGCGTTGTTGCTGCACCTGGCGGTGTTCATCCTTCCGTTCGCGCAATTTTTCCTCAGCGGCGACTGGCTCGCCTACCTGCGGCAAACGTTCGGTGTGCTCCTGCCGCTGTATCTGTTCGTGGCGCTGCTGGTTTACCTCAACCAGAGCCGACACGGCGTGCGCTGGCGCCGCGGGGTCGAAACAGTGCTGCGCCCGGTGCCGGTGCTCGGCGCGGCGCGACGCGACCTGGCGCTCTCGCGTCTGGCCGCCGCCCTGGAAGCGTTGCTTGCCTCGGGCGTGACCGTGCACGAAGCCTGGGCGCTGGCCGCTCACGCCAGCGCCTCGCCGGGTCTGTGTCGGCTCGTGCATTCCTGGAAACCGCGCCTCGCCGCCGGTTCGACCCCGGGCGAATTGTTGCGCCAGAGCGCGTGGTTTCCCGAAACCTTCGCCAACCTCTATCAGACCGGCGAGATCAGCGGTAAACTCGAAGAGAGCCTGCGCCAGTTGCAACGCATTTATCAGGAACAGAGCGCGCGCCGGTTCGAGGAACTCGCCCGCTGGGTGCCGCGCGCCATTTACCTGCTGCTGGTGCTCTGGATCGCGACGCGGATCGTGCAATTCTGGACCGGTTACTTCCAGCAGGTGCAGAACGCCGTCGCGTTTTAGCCGGACCATCTCACGCGCGGACAAACGCGACGCCTCGCAACGCGAAGCTCCGTCGCTCCCGCCGGGAGGCAACACGACCGGACGCCCGCGGCAACATCGAACCACCAACGCCGAACAACGAACATCGAATGAAACGGGAGCGCCCGCGTCTCGCCGATAATACCGTTCCAGTTACCCCTTTGAGCGCCGAAGGCGCGATCACAACGGTAGCCCAGGGCAACGCCCTGGGTTGGCGACGCCCTCAACCCTCTCAAGCCCCGAATGGGCGCCACAGCTTTGCGCGCGCGTGGAGCGTCAGAGCGTGGAGCGTGAGAGCGTGGCGCAGGCTTCCAGCCTGCGGGTTCGCCGACTTCCAGTCCGCCAATCCAAAGCGGCGACACCAACGCACCGAACTCTGAACTTTGAACCTTGAACTTTGAACTTTGAACCGGGGCGCACGGGCGTCAGGGATCATCGCCTTGT
>JAOAIM010000179.1 GCA_026414705.1 Verrucomicrobiia bacterium
AGTGCCCTGCGAGCGTCACGGGTCATCGCCTTGCACGTGGACGGCTTGGGAGTCCCCTCTCCCTCGAGGGAGAGGGGCAGGGTGAGGGTGAAACTCCGCAAGCATGTGGACAGCCTCCTGCCCACGCCGCGTTCTCCCTCACCCCGGCCCTCTCCCGCTGGGAGAGGGAGCGCGGGCGGACGCGCTGCACAACATCGAACATCGAACACTGAACATCGAACACGCGGCGGTTGACATCGGGCCTGAAGCCCTCCACAGAGGGGGGCGTTTGAACGCCGTCAACATTCTGAACACGCCGCATGACCGACCGATTCACGCTCGCGCCGTTTGAGTTCTTTGTGCATCGCACGCGCACGCGATTTCCCTTTCGCTACGGGATCGCGAGCATGACCGAGGTGCCGCATCTGTTCGCCCGGACGCACGTTCAAACGGATGCCGCCGCGTCGGTCGGCCTGGCCAGCGAAGGGCTGCCGCCAAAGTGGTTTACGAAAAATCCGGTCACGACCTTCGAGCAGGATTTGCCGGAAATGTATGCGGTCATCGGCCACGCGGCGAAACTTGCGGTGGAGATTGCGCGCCGGCCGGTGACGTTTTTCGAGTTCTGGCGGGAGTTGGATCGCCAACAGACCGGTTGGGCGCAGGCCCGCGGGCTGGCCCCGCTGCTGGCCAATCTGGGGGTGAGTCTGATCGAGCGCGCGGTGCTCGACGGGCTTTGTCGCGCCACGGGCGAACCGTTGCACCGGCTGGTGCTCGACAACCGGCTCGGAATCCGGTTGGGCGAGCTTTACCCCGAGCTCGGGCGAGCCGAACCGCGTGACCTGCTGCGGCGGCGCCCGTTGGACTGGTGCTTTGTGCGGCACACCGTGGGGTTGGGCGATCCCCTCTCCGCAGGGGACATCCCGGAGGCGGAGCGTGTGGACGACGGTTTGCCGCAGGACCTTGAACGTTGCATCCGCGCCTACGGGCTGCGGTATTTCAAAGTGAAACTTTTCGGTGACCCGGCGCGCGATTTTCCACGGCTGGCGGACCTGGGCCGGTTGTTCGAGCGCGAGACCGGGGGCGATTTCGTCGTGACGCTCGACGGGAACGAGAATTTCAAGGACTTCGGCGCGTTTCGTGAGTTCTGGCGTGCGGCGCAGGCCGAGCCGGCGCTCCAAAACTTGTCGCCGCGCCTCTGGGTGGTGGAACAACCGGTTCACCGGGATCATGCGCTCGACGAAGCGGTGGCGCGGGTGCTTTCGAACTGGCCGGGGCAACCGCTGCTGATCGTGGATGAGTCGGACGGCGCGTTGGGCGATGTGCGCCGCGCGCTGGGACTGGGTTATGCCGGGGCGAGCCACAAGAGTTGCAAGGGCATCGTCAAAGGGCTGGCCAACGCGTGTCTGCTGGCGGCGCGGCGGCGCGCGGGCCGGCACGGGGTGCTCACGGGCGAAGACCTTTGCACGCTGGGGCCGGTGGCCTTGTTGCAGGACCTGGCCACGATGGCGTTGTTCGGCATCGAACACGTCGAGCGCAACGGGCATCATTACTATCGCGGCCTGAGCCTCTGGCCGGAGCAATGGCAGATCGCAACGCTCGAGGCGCACGGGGATTTGTATGCGCGGCACGCGGCCGGGTTCGCAGCCGTGCGCATCGGCCGCGGCCAAATTTCTCTGCAGACGGTGAATGACGCGCCGTTTGGAGTCCGACCGCTGTTTGATCCGTCCGGTTTTGAGCCTTTGGCGCTGTAAACCCCAAAGCCTGCTGCTCGAAGCGTCCGACACGGATGTGGAGGAGGGTCGGTCGCGATCCTGATTCGCGGCCAGTTCGGGGGTCGAAATCCATTTGCGCCCCGGAGCGGGCAGCCTCCCACAACGATCTCCGGGCCTGCCAGCCTGCAAATTTGACCCACTTCTCATTCCCACCGGGCTCAGGCTGGTGACAAGCGCCGGCTCAGCCGGTCAGAGCCGCTTCGGCGGCTTTCGCAGAATGAAACAAGTCAAGGAACAGCTTGGAGACCGGATTGCCCCGTTCACGGGGTTCGGGCTGATGCAATGAAAGTGCGACTCAACGAACGAGAAGCGCGGAGGTTGAGCGACCTCACCCGGCCACCAACCACTGAGGTTTTCGAGAGCTGCGGTTGTGGCGGTCTTCGACGGGCTTCGCGCCGACTCAAGGCTGGTGCGGCGGTTGATCTTTCAGGGTCAACGTCGGCTCGGCAGGCGGCCGGCGTTGTATTTCGGCGAGGAGTTGCCGCAACTCATCCGCGTTGCGGACGACCGGGCCGGGGTGAGGATGTTCGGCGGCCCACTTGCGAGTGTTTTCGCACAGTTGATGCACGTCGTCACCCGCTTCGCGCGCCAGTTCGTCTTTGATCCGCCAAAGCTCCTCAAGAACTGGATTCGGTTTCATACGTGGACTCTCCCATCAATTCCAAAGGCGTGCAAACAGTCGGCAACGGCCATTCGAACCGCGCAGCCTCCCGTTCGAGACGACGCAGGATTTGTGCGTTCGCCAGATGCCGACAGTTCCACGTCAGCAAATAATCCGCCCGCGCCGTTGTGGCCGCTGCCAGATGAATTGCGTCTGAGCGCGCAACGGGCGGCAGTGCGCGGGTGCGTAAAAACTCGGCTGCCAAATTCTCCACCTCCGGGGTGATGGCCAACACGGGCATGCCGACCAGCGCCGCCAATCGCAGTCGAACCTGCTCCGCGTCGCCTCGCGCCGCCTCCCGCCGTGTCTCGTCGGAGGTGATGCACAGGAACGCTGGCCGCCGCAGTCGCCACCGGTCGCGTGTTGCCTGTTGCTGGACGGCAACCAGCAGGTCCTGGCTGGGGTTTGAGACCAGCAGACTCACCACCGTCGTTTCAATGTAAACAATCTCCATCGCTCCGTTTTCCCGTGAGCCGGGCGATCGAACAGGGCAACAGCCCGCTCGGTTTTCGGGCGGGCCCATCGTGGGTCAGGTCGTGGCGTTTGTCGCGCGGTCTTCATCCCGCTTTTGGATGTTCCACGCACCAATCTCACCACCGGGACTCGTTGCGGCACCAGGGCACCGGGAAGGTGGCGTCTGCGGGCCGAAGGTGTCGCAGAGACCGGCGTCTGCGCCGGGCGCAGGCAAAAATTTCTCCCGGTCCACCTCGTCTCCCGAAAGAGGGGGCTGACGCGGTGAGCGCGAATGAACGATTCGTCCTCGAATTCGCGGCCCGGCACCTCCCGCAGCCTAATCACCCGCGTCCCCGTTGCAAAGACCGCATCAGGGCCGACTCGATCCCGGGCGGACGGCCCGGCGGTCGGTCGGATGACCTCTTGAATTCCTTGCGCGGGATGCGCGTCCACCCGGTCGGGCACAGGCAAGGCCGAGGCTTCGGGCTGGACATTACCGCACGGGGGCGGGCATTTTTGCGCGGCTCGCGGGAGTCGGTTTCCGGGCAGCGAGCCACACGACGATGATGAACAACGCTCTGCATCAGTCTCGAACGCTCAATCTCTTCAACCGTCTTTTTGGTCGCTCCGATTTCCTCGCCACAGCGGGCAGGTGGCTGGCCGCGGTGGCGCTGGTTTGCGCGGCCGGCACCGCCACCGCCGCAGCCTGGGTCACCGAGACCGAGCAGGAGTTCTACACCGCGGGCGATTTCAACGGCGACGGCAAAACGGACGTGGCCATCGTGGACCGTTACAGCGCGCGCGTGCGCATCGGCTATCAGCTCTCCCCGGATTTTTTTGACTGGGCCGACTGGAAATCCGGCGGCCTCAAACACGTCACCGGCGTGAGCGTGGGCCGGTTGACCGACCCCAAACGCGACGCGTTGGTGCTCGCCTCGGCAGACGAAAACCTCGTCACGGTCGTGGACGCGCCGCACCCGAAGATGGACAGCACGGTGCTGACCGTGCCCAACGAGGCCTTCGGCCCGAACACCGTCGCCGCCGTGGACATCGGCGGCACGGACAACACGCCCCTGGCCGACCTGTATGTGGTGAGCATCTACAACAGCGATCCGACGCCGAATCTGGCGACGCTTTTCCGCAATCGCGGCGAGGGCTTCAAGAAACTGCTCGACGCGCCGCTGAGTGCCCCGGAGGGCCGCGCCAATGTGCTCGCGCTTCAAACCAACGGCCCGGTGCGACTCGCCGTGCTGGCTTCGGGCGAAAAGGGCAGCACCTTGCGCCTGCTCAAGTTCGACACCGGCAAACCCGAGGAAGTGCTCAGCGTGACCGGATTGCCCGCAGAGTGCGATTACGTGGCCGGCCATTTTCGGGGCGGGGCCCTGAAGGATTTCGTGTTTTTCAAGCCGGGCGAGCCGACCTTGTGGTGGTGCGCGCTCAGCGAGTCGGGCGGCCGGTTGCAGGCCGGGCCGCTGAAATCCTTCACGCTGGCGCAGCCGCTCCGGGGGCTGGTGACGGTCAACAGCGGCACGCGCGCGCGGTTGCTCGCGATTTTCGGCGAGCAATCACCGGCCGAGTTGATGGAGTGCGACGGCGAGCGCGCGCCGGTTGCCGTTCAATCCCTGGCCGGGCCGACCAACAAATTCCTCAGCGCCGCCGTCGCGTTGCCGGAGGGAATTTTCCTCTTCTCCTCGATCACGAACAATCGGCCCGCCGCGTATTACCAGTTGTATGCGCTGGCTGAGGGCAAATACGTCGCGGGCGCCTACGGCCCGCTGGCATCGCTGGCCGACCGGGATGATTCGACCGTGCCCGAGATCCACAAGCGCATCGTGGCGACGCAGACCGAAAAGTCCGAAGCCGACATGAAGCCCTACACCAACACGATTCCCGGCACGGCGGTGCAGTATGTGATGGTGCCCATTCCGGGCGGGGAATTTTTAATGGGCAGCCCGGACAACGAGCCGGGTCGCAAGCCCGACGAAGGCCCGCAGCATCGGGTGCGCATTTCGCCCTTCTGGATGGGCCAGTGCGAGGTCACCTGGGACGCCTACCTGCTGTTCATGTATCCGGATGACGAGAAGAAACTGCGTGAGACGCACAAGACCGACCCGGCGGTGGACGCGCTCTCCGACGCGGTCACGCGCCCGTCCAAGCCGTATGTGGACATGAGCTTCGGCATGGGCAAGGGTGGTTTCCCGGCGATCAGCATGACCCAGCACGCGGCGAACAAGTTTTGCCACTGGCTCAGCGCCCGGACCGGCCATTTCTACCGGTTGCCCACCGAGGCGGAATGGGAATACGCCTGCCGCGCCGGCACCACCACGGCATACTCGTTCGGCGACGATGCCTCGAAGCTCGAGGAATACGCGTGGTTCTTCGACAACAGCAATTCCAAGTATCAGAAGGTCGGCCGCAAAAAGCCCAATCCCTGGGGACTCTATGACATGCACGGCAACGTGGCCGAATGGGTGCTCGATCAATACGACGCGCAGTTCTACAAGCTTTGCGCCGAACAGGGCGTCGTCACCGACCCGTGGAATCGCGCCACCAAGCCCTACCCGCACTCGGTTCGCGGCGGCTCATGGGACGATGATCCGCCCGCGTTGCGCAGCGCCGCCCGGCGCGGCTCCGACCGCTCCTGGAAAGCCACCGACCCCCAACTGCCCAAGAGCATCTGGTATCTGACCGACGCGCAGTTTGTCGGCTTCCGCATCGTGCGCCCGCTCAAAGTCCCGCCGCCGGAAGAAATGGTCAAATACTGGACGAGCGGCGTGGAGAAGGATTAAATCGGCGCAACCTGCCGGGGCACCGGATGAACACCACGGCTCTCAAAGCGCAGCCAAGAACTCAAACCTCAACCATGCACAACACCATGAACACAGCCTGCCAAACTTCAACTCCCGTCACCGCAGCCGTCTCGCGTCGCCGGTTTCTGGCCACGACCGGCGCCGCAGCCGTCGCCACGCTCGCCGCGCCGGCCATCTTGCGCGCGCAGCCCAAGCTCGTTCTCAAGGGCGTCATCATTGGCCTGGGCGGACGCGGCGGCGGCGCGGGCAAGGATTTCCTCGCCGCGGCCGAGAAGGTCGGCGTCGAGGCCAAAATCGTTGCCGTCGCCGACATTTTCCCGGAGAAGGCGCGCAGGGGCATGGAGCATTTCGGGCTGCCGGAGGAAAAATGTTTCAGCGGCTTTGACTCGTATTTGAAGGCCATCAACGAGCCGGGCGTGAACTACGTGATCCTGGCCGCGCCGCCGGGTTTCCGTCCGGCCCACTTCCGCACCTGCGTCGAGGCCGGCAAACACGTGTTCATGGAAAAGCCCGTCGCCGTGGACGGGCCGGGATGCCGGATCATGTATGCGGCAGCCGAAGAGTCGCGCAAAAAAGGCCTGAAGGTTGTCGCCGGCACGCAACGGCGACACCAGGCGAGTTACATCGAAACGATCAAGCGCATCCACGACGGTGCCATTGGGGAAATCCGCGCCCTGCGCGCTTATTGGGTCAACGGCGGCCCGATCTGGCATCGCGGCCTGAAGGGCGACACCGACCTCGAACGGCAGATTCACAACTGGTATCACTACATCTGGCTCTGCGGCGACCACATCGTCGAGCAGCACGTCCACAACATTGACGTGTGCAACTGGATTGCCCGCGCACATCCGGTCAAAGCCTGGGGCATGGGCGCGCGCCAGCAGTTGGGCGACAAGCCCGGCGAAATCTGGGACAACTTTGCCGTTGAATTCGAATACGCCAGCGGCCTGCGCATGCAAAGTTATTGCGGCCAGATCAAACGCGATTTCTCCTCGGTCAGCGAAGCGGCCGTGGGCACGACCGGCGTCGCTGATCCCAAGGGCATCATCCGCCCCACCAACGGCCCGGTCTGGCGCGCCCCCCGTGACGAGGAGAAGGAGAAGATCGGTCCCTACGTCCAGGAGCACATTGACCTGATCGAGGCCATCCTCAAAGACGCCGAGCTGAACGAGGCCGCCCAGGTGACCGACAGCACCCTGACGGCCATCATGGGACGCGAGGCCGCTTACAGCGGCTCGGTCGTCGAATGGGACGACATCCTCAAATCCACCTTCCAATACGGCCCGGAACTGGTTTACAGCGACCCATCCAAAATGACCTGGGGACCGTTTCGCACGCTCAAACCGCCGATGCCCAGCCAACACGACATTTTCAAAAACCCGCCGGCCGTGCCCACGGCTTGAGGCGGCCATCGCCAATCGGTGCAATGCGCTGTTCCAAACCACCTCTGCTCGCCGCGTCCAGTGCCGCGCTGGTTGGCGCGTTACTGAGCGGTTGCGCCACAGCCCCCCGCATCGGCAGTTTCCTCCCACGCAAAGGCGACGAAATCGTGGCGGCCGGGCGCTACATCCACACCGGCACACGCGTGGTGTTGTGGACCGATCCGGGCGGTTACGATGCCTACCGCGTCGAGCGCCGATTCGCACCCCTGGAAGAGGCTGACTGGGAAACCACGCGCCAAAAAGTGCCCGCGCTCGAAACGCCCAACCGCTACAACCTGCGCAAGGCCGGCCTGACACCCGAGGAAATCGAGCGCGTGCGCGGCGGCGGTTGGGACCTGCCCCTGCTCCAACGGGTCGTGGACCAGTTCGTCATTCACTACGACGTTTGCGGCACCGCGCGCCAGTGCTTCAAGGTGCTCCATGACCTGCGCGGCCTGAGCGTGCACTTCATGCTCGACCTGGACGGCACCATTTATCAGACGCTCGACCTCAAGGAGCGCGCCTGGCACGCCACCACCTCCAACAGCCGCTCCATCGGCATCGAAATCGCCAACATGGGCGCCTACGCCTCGCCCACCAACCGCACACTCCTGGAGTGGTATCAAAAAGACCCCGACGGACGCACCCGGATCACCATCCCGCCCCAGTTCGGCGACGGGGGCATCCGCACGCCGAATTTCGTGGGCCGTCCCGCCCGCAATGAACCTGTCTCTTATACACATCT
>JAOAIM010000180.1 GCA_026414705.1 Verrucomicrobiia bacterium
GTTCAAAGTTCGTTTTTGTAGCCAGCAGTCGGCTGGTTGTCCGAGGGTGCGGGCGGAGCGCCGGTTTCGGGGGCTGAGGGAGACGGAAGGGCTGCGAAGCGCCGCAGGTATTTCACCGCCACGGTCAGGTCTTTTGGCCAAGGGGCGGTGATCTGCACCGTCGCGCCGGTGACCGGGTGCGGCAGGCTCAATCGCTCGGCATGGAGCGCCGGGCGGGACAGGAGCGGGCGTTCGGTCCGGCCGGGCTTGAGCCGGTATTCAGGCTTGAGCTGCGAGAGCAACAGCGGTTGGCCGCCGTAGAGCGCGTCGCCCACCAGGGGCAGGCCGACGTGGCGCAGGTGCACGCGGGCCTGGTGGGTGCGCCCGGTGAGCAGGCGACAGCGCAGGAGCGTGAAGCTGCGAAACCGTTCCAGCACCTCACATATCGTGGCGGACTTCTTGCCGTGTTGGGGGTCCACGCGCATCAAGCCCGGTCGCGTCGGATGCGCTGCCAGGGGTGCCCGGACCTCCCATTGGTCCTGCAGCGGTGCGCCATGCACCAGGGCGAGGTATTCCTTGACGACGTGGGTTGTGCCAAACAAATCGGCGAGTTTGACCAGGACCGGTTTGCTTTTGGCCAGGAGCAGGACGCCGGTGGTTTCGAGGTCGAGTCGGTGCGCGTTGCTGAGGTAGGTGAGGCCGCGTTCGCGCGCCCAGGGTTTGCCGGCGGCGATGGCCGTGTGGAGCAGTTTCATGAGGTTGGGCCGACGGGGGTCGTAGCGGTCGGGCGAGGTGAGCAGGCCGGCGGGTTTGTCGAGCGCCAGCAGGTGCTCGTCCTCAAAAAGGACCGGGATTTCCCAAAACTCACGGGTTTCGGGCGAGGAGAGTTTGACGACCGCGGACATGAGGGTGCGCGCGGCGGCGGGGTTCGGCGACGCGCGCCGGATCGGTCAGCCCGGGCCGGGCGCGCCGGTGGGCGGGCGCTGGAGCAGGGGCGTCTCGCGGAGTCCCTTTTCGGCTTCCTTGCGAAACCAGTCGTTGAACGCCTCGTTCTGACGGGTGTCGCGGACGGCGCGCGTGAAGGCGGGGAGTTCGGCGTTGATGCGATCGGGTTCGGGCGGACGGCGCTCGCGCACGAAGAGCACCAGGGCGCCGTCGCGCGTCGGCACAATGCCGCTGATGCGGCCGGGCGGCGTGGTGAAGGCGGCGCGCTTGAGTTCGGTGAGCGTGACGAGGGATTCGACGCCGGGCAACTCCTGGGTGCTCAACGCCACCGGCGGCAGTTCCTGCGGCGTGAGGTTGGCCTCGCGGCAGAGCTGGGCAAAGGGCTTGCCGGCGGCCATCGCGTTGGTCGCCGTGCTCCAAAATTTCTCGGCGGCAGCCAGCGCGCGTTTGCGCGCCTCGTCAAAGCGGTAATCGGCGGTGACCGTTTCGCGGAGGGTGTCGAAGGACGGAATTTCACTCGGCAGACGGCGGTCGAGGGCAATCACATACGCGCCGTCCTCGCCGACAAACGGCCCGGCGAGCGGCTCCTCGGCGGAGAGCGCGAAGGCGGCGCGGGTGAACTCCGGCCCGACGGGCAGGTCGTCGGGGCCGAAATCGCGTGCAAAGGGTTTGCTCACCCGAACAGCCAGGCCCTTTTCCGTGGCGACCTTGTCGAGGTTTTCGGCACGCATCGGTTCGAGGTCGAACACGGCCCGCGCGAACTCGGTGGCGGCGAGATGTGCGCGGGTGAGCGCGTTGGTGCGGAGCATCCACTCGCGGGCGCGCTGGCGGCCCTCCTCCGGGGTGCGGGCGTCGCGGAAGAAATTCGTTCCCAGTGCGCGCCAGACGGCCTCGACCTGCTCGTTGAAGTTGGTGATGGCGGCGAATTGTTTTTCGGCCTCGGCCCAGTAGTTGGTGGCGGGGAACAGGACGTATTTGATCTGGACGCGTTCGGGCAGGCGATAGCGCGCCATCTGGTTGGTGAAGAACTGCGCGACCGCGTCGGGCGTGACGGTGACTTCGGCCAGGTAGTTGGAGGCGGAAAAGACGGCGGCTTCGGTGAGTGCCCGGGTGTGTTCGCGCTCGTAAAGCATTCGCGCCTCTTCGGGGGTGACTAGTCGCCCGCTCAGGCCGGCGACGGCGGCCAGTTGTTGAATGCCGAGGTCATGCCGGATGAACCGCTCGAAATCCTCGGCGTCCATCCCGCGCCGATGGAGGACGTGCTTGACGAACTGGTCGAGGGAGAGCGGCTCGTTGCGGCTCATGGAGCGGAGCAGGTTGGCGGCGACGCGCGCGACGGCCTCCGGGCCGACGCGAATGCCAAGGTCCTCCAGCTTCCGAATGAGCAGCAGCCGGAAGTAGGTTTCGCGTTCGATGTCGTAGCCCAGGCGACGGGCTTCGGCCTCCGGCCAGGTGCCGTAGCGGAAGAAGAATTGCAATTCGGCCTCGCGCTGGGCGTCGAGGTAGTCGTCTCGCGTGATGGGCCGACCGTAGATGCGACCGAAGTTGGGGGTGCTGCGGCCGGTCAAATCCGGTTGACGCGGTGAAAAATAAATCACGAAGGCAACCACTGTGGCCAGGATGATGACGGCCCACAGCCAGGTTGAGTGTTTTCGGATTGTGCCAATCATAACGTTCCACCGAACAAGGCTGGGCACGCTAGCGGTCTCCGCGCCGCGGGGTCAAACGGAAAACACCTGCCGAACGCAGCGTGCATCGGGTCCACCCTCGCGAACCCCACTGCCGAATGCCACACCGGGGCAGCCGACAGTGACGCACCGGCGTTCAAGGAGTGGGCGGCCCGATCTGACAGGCGTCCCGGACCTTGATGACGATTTTGCGCACCAGTTCGACGGGCGCATTTTCGACTCTCAAGCACGGGGCGTGAGCATCCGGCGGAAACAGCACCGCCACGTCGCCCGGCCCGAGCCGGATGCGCGAGACCGCCGCCGGGTCGCCCATCGGAAAAAACACATTTCCCTGGGCGTCGTAGGTGGGCGAGGGCATCCGCGCGTGCAGGTCGCAAACCTCGATCCATTCGGCGCCCGCTGTGAGGTATTGCAAATCGGTGTAGCGTTCGTGCGCTTCGAAGCGCGCCTCGGTCCGGTCCTTGGGCCGGTAACACTGGAGGATGGCAAACAGGTCGCGGCCCTCGATGGGGATTTCCTGTTTGTCGCCGGCTTGCATGGCGTTGAGCGCGGCGGTCCAGTCGGCGCGGCGGCCCTGTTGAAATTCCAGCAGCAAGGCCAGCCCGCGTTGCAGCCGACTTGAAGGATGAACCACGGCGAGGAGGTCCTGGACTTTGCCAAACAGTGCCATAATTCAAAACGTGCTTTGGCGGTGTGCTGCCGCCAGACGCCCGTCCGGCTTTATGCCACCGACGTCGCCCCGCAACCAGAAGAATGTGGCGCGCCGCCGAACCCGCTGCGTCCCGCCGCGAATCGGCTTGGCCTGCCCGCGAGGTTCCGCTACAGGCTGCATCGGACATGCTCAAGCTCGGGGTGAACATTGACCATGTGGCCACGCTCCGCGAGGCGCGCTATCGCGGGCGCGAACGCGGCGAGCCGGACCCCATCGCTGCGGCGCGTGAGTGCGAGGCCGCCGGCGCCCACGGCATCACCGTCCACCTGCGCGAGGACCGACGCCACATCCAGGATCGCGACGTTTGGATGCTGCGCGAAATCGTCCGCACCCGGCTGAACCTGGAAATGGCCAACGCGCCCGAAATCGTCGAGATCGCCCTGCGCCTCAAGCCCGACATCATCTGCCTGGTGCCGGAGCGGCGTCAGGAAATCACCACCGAGGGCGGGTTGGACGTGGTGGCTGCTGAACGGGCCATTGCCGAAACGCGCCGGCGCATGAACGACGCGGGCATCGAGGTAAGTTTGTTCATTGCACCCGACCCGGAGCAGGTGGCCGCCGCCGCGCGCACCGGCGCGCAGTTCATCGAATTGCACACCGGCGCGTATGCGGAGCATTTTGACGACGCGGCCCGGCGCGAGGCGGAACTGGACCGGCTTGTCCGCGCGGCGCGTCAGGCGCATGAACTGGGCCTGAAGGTCAACGCCGGGCACGGCCTCAACTACCTGAATCTGCCCGCGCTCCACCGCGTGCCGCACCTGGTCGAACTCAACATCGGCCACAGCATCGTCAGCCGCGCGGTGTTTGTGGGTCTGGCGCAAGCGGTGAAGGAAATGTTGGCGCTCATGGAAAGCTATCGCGGCTGAGCCGCGCGAGCCGGGCGCACCGCCGCGCTTCAACTCTGCGAACATGATCATCGGCGTAGGGATTGACATCATCGAAGTGTCGCGCGTGGCCGCGGCGGTGGAGCGGTTTGGCGACCGTTTTTTGCAACGGATTCTGTTGCCTGACGAGATCGCCTACTGCCGCGCGCATCGCGAGCCGGCGCCGTTCATCGCAGGGCGTTTTGCCGCCAAGGAGGCCGTCTCCAAAGCGTTTGGCACGGGCATCGGCGCGCAACTGGGTTGGCACGACATGGAAATTCGCCATCGGGACAGCGGCGCGCCGTTTGTGGTGTTGCATGGCAACGCCGTGCCGCTGCTCCAGCAACGGGGCGGCCACAGCCTCTGGATCAGCCTCAGCCACACCGACCACTACGCTGCCGCCGTGGCGATTCTCGAAGGTGCGTGAGCCACAAGCCGGCGCCTGGCAAAACCGCTCCGAACTGAAACGCCGGTTGCCGTTGGCCTCGGCTTGGCTTCGCGCAGGGATTCATGCCACGCCACTCGTCTGGAAAACGCATTCAAACCACGGAGGGACGCGGCTGGACGCGGATGCTGGAGCGATCTGAGTCGGTCGCCCGAGCCAAGCACCGGGCGGTTACCGTTTTGTTCCCGGCTGCGTTGCGGGTGCGCGCCGGCTACACTTGGGGCATGGCACAAAAACCCCCGACGAAGCCCAAGTTTTTGTCGCTGCCCGAGCGCACCGCGTATCGGCGGCTCGAAGACGTGGTCGGTTGCAAATGGTCGGCGGCGGTGTTGGCGGCGATCGGGCGCGGCGTGACGCGGCCCGGTCAACTGGAGCGATTCATCCCCGGCATCTCCACGAAGGTGCTGACCGAGCGATTGCGCAAACTGCTCAATTACGAACTGATCACGCGCCACGAATATCCGGGCAAGGTGCTCCGCGTCGAATACCGCCTCACGCCCACGGGACGCAAGCTGGTCGGCATCATCGAGCAGTTGCGGGAGCTGGACGAGGAGCACGCGCAACGGCAGACGACCCGGTGATCATGAACGCCCCGTTACCCCGGCGGCTCGCTGTCTTGCTGCCCGGCGGCGAAAGGGGCGAGCGCCTCAACCGGCGATCAACTCCCGAACACGGGTAGGGATGTCCGGTCCGCGCATGAGTGATTCGCCAACCAGGATGGCCCGCGCGCCGGCCCGCTTGAGCCGCTCCACGTCCGCTCGCGTGTGAATGCCGCTCTCGGCCACGAGCAGGACGGGCGAGTTGCCGGTCATCCCGGAGCGGGCGCGCGCGTCCAGCAGTGCGGCGATCTTTTCCGTCGTGCCCAGGTCCACCTGAAACGTTTTGAGGTCGCGGTTGTTCACGCCGATGAGCGTCGCGCCGACGGCCAGTGCGCGTTCCAACTCGGTCGGGTCGTGCACCTCCACCAGAGCCGTCAGGCCGGCCCGGGTGGCCAGGGCGTGAAACGCCGCCAGCCGCGCGTCATCCAGAATGGCCACGATGAGCAGAATCGCATCCGCGCCCGCCTCGATGGCTTCGAGAATCTGGCGCGCGTCAATGATGAAGTCCTTGCGCAGCAGCGGCAGAGACACCGCAGCGCGAATGGCGCGCAAATGCTGGAGGCTGCCCTGAAAGAACGGTTCGTCGGTAAGCACCGACAGGCACGTTGCGCCCGCCGCTTCGTAGGCTCGCGCGATCTGCACCGGGTCGAAGTTCGGGCAAATCAAACCTGCCGAGGGCGAGGCTTTCTTGACCTCGGCGATGAGGGCGATGTCGCCGGCGCGGGGGCGTTGTAAGGCGCGGAAGAAATCGCGTCGCGGGCCGTGCTGGCGGATGGCGGCGCACAGGGTTTCAACGGTGATCTCGCGCGCGGGCAGGCGTTCGACCTCGCGTTGTTTGGCGGCCACGATGGTCTCAAGGATGTTCGGCATGGTTGATGACTCAGCGGCTGCGCCTCGAACAGATGGTTTCACCCGCGATTCAGCGCGGTTCGGTCAAAAGCTTTGGCGCGACGGCGATCTTGAACCGGGTCGTTGAGGTTGAATCAATCGCGATTCCGCCCCGCCTTGCGCCGGGGCACGGGTCGGATCGAGACCACATGCACCGGGTCAATGATGTCAAACGCGCCGTCCTCGTTCTCAATGACCAGGTTGTGCCGCCCGACCAGCACGAATTCGGAATGTGGGACGGTGAATTCGCGCCCGTCGGACGTGCGAACAATATACGGCCCGCCCCCGGAGAGCTGGCGTCGGATGGACTCGCGATTCATACGGCTTCAATGACAGCGAACCTGGGGCCGGTCAAGGGCCTTATTCCTCCTCGTCGCGAACGCCCTGCATGCGTTTGGTGGGGCAACCGGCGCGCAACCAGCCGTTGACGAACATGTCCAGGTCGCCGTCCATGACCGCCTGCACGTCGCCGGTCTGGATGCCGGTGCGCAGGTCTTTGACCATGCGATAGGGCTGGAAAACGTAGCTGCGAATCTGGTTGCCCCAGGAGATGCTGCCCTTCTCGCCGTAGAAGCGTTCCATCTCGGCTTTCTGGGCGTCGAGCCGCTGGGCGTAGAGTTTGGAGAGCAGCAGGCGCATGGCTGTGGCGCGGTTCTGGTGCTGGGAACGCTGGCTTTGGGACGCGGCGACGATGCCGGTGGGGATGTGCGTGATGCGCACGGCGGTTTCGACCTTGTTGACGTTTTGACCGCCCTTGCCGCCGGAACGGTAGGTGTCAATGCGCAGTTCGTTGGGCGGGATGACGATTTCGTCGGTTGTCTCCGGCAGTTCGGCAATCACGTCCACGCTCGCGAAGCTGGTGTGGCGGCGTTTGTTGGCGTCGAAGGGCGAGATGCGCACCAGGCGGTGCACGCCGCGCTCGGCTTTGCAGTAGCCGTAGGCGTATTCGCCCTTGATGAGCATGGTGATGTTTTTGAGGCCGGCGGCCTCGCCCGGCAGCGCGTCGGTGACCTCGACCTCCCAACCACGCGATTCGGCCCAGCGTTGATACATGCGCGCGAGCATCTCGGCCCAGTCCTGCGCCTCGGTGCCGCCCGCCCCGGCGTTGATGCTCAGGATGCAATTGCTCCGGTCGTGTGGCCCGCTGAGGAAAACCTTCAGCTCCAGCGCGTCGAGGTCCTTGAGAAACGCGGCGGTGTCGCGCTCCAGTTCGGCGAGGAGTTTCTCGCGCGCCCCGGGCGGTTCGCTCTCGGCCAGTTCCACCATCACGCGCAGGTCGTCGAGGCGCTTTTCGGCCTGTTGAAGCGGCTCGATTTTATTGCGAAGGGTGCTGGCCTCCTCGATGAGTTTTTGGGCCTGGTCGCGGTTGCTCCAAAAGTTTTCCCCCGCCATCAGCGCGTTGAGCTCGCCGAGGCGTTTGTGCGCGGCGGGGGCGTCAAAGAAACCTCCGCAGGTGCGCGAGTTTCTCGGCGGCTCCGGCCAGTTGCGCTTTGATGGTGTCGAACATGGGGCGATTCTGGCAAAAACCCGGGCGCGGCGAAAGCCCCCGCTGCGCGGGCACGTTGAACCCGGAAGCCCGGCCTGCAGCCGGAGCGCAGCGACGGCGCGTCGAGCGTTGGAGCGTGGAGCGTGGGGAGCGTAGCGCAGGCTTCCAGCCTGCTGGTTCGCCGACTTCCAGTTGGCGGATCCAAAACGGCGTCACTCAACCTACCAACACTGAACTTTGAAC
>JAOAIM010000017.1 GCA_026414705.1 Verrucomicrobiia bacterium
AGATGTGTATAAGAGACAGACCCCAACCCTCTCCCGCTGGGAGAGGGAGCACGGGAGCGCGCGCCGCAAAACACCGAACAACGAACACTGAACATCGAACATCGAAGGAGGAACTCAGGAACAGGGAGCGCGCGTTGGAGCGTGAGAGCGTCGGAGCGTGTCCCAAGTTGCAAACTTGCAACGCCGTGGACCAGGAGTTGGAGGCGGGACGGCCGCGACGTCCACCCGGCCGAAACCCGCCACCCCGCGAAATGTTTGCTGTTTTCAAGTTGGCAATTTCACGCCCACCGTGCGAAAGTTTTGGCGGGTTCTTCAGTGAAACGGTGTCCCCAAGCTGAATTTGGGGCGTCCGGTCAAACAAGGCGTGCCGACCCGCGGACGCATGGGGATCGTGCGCATCAGCGTCCACCGTTTTGCTCGTCCATTCTTCCCATCGTCTCGCGCACCATGAAAACGCTCGCTCGTTTCCTCTTTGGGCGTTCGCCGGTGGGCGGTTTGCAGCGCCCGGTGTTTGTGTTGTGGCTGTTGTTGTTGAGTGCCGCGACCTCGCGGCTGGGCGCGGTGTTGTTTCTGGAGGATGCCGTCATCGGGCCGGGCGACACCACCTACGACGGGCAGGACCTGATCATCTGGCGTTGCACGGTGACGGTGGACGGCCCGCACACCTTCGCCAACGTGCTGGTGGCCGAGGGCGGCGTGCTGACGCATTCGCCCAACGCCAGCGGCCAGATCACGAACCTCGTCGTCGCGGCCGATGAGCGACTCACGCTCACCGGCACCAACACCGTCGCGCTCGCGCACTCGAACGTGCTCTCCGCGACGGTGCGGGTGACCGACCCGGCCCAAACCGTGGTGTTTGAACTCGATCGGGATTATCGCCTGGTGCTTCTGGGCGCGGGTCGCACCGCGTTGCAGCGCACGCCGGACTCGACCATCCCCGACGGCAGCCCGGTGCGCGTCAGTTACCAGGCCGAACGCTGGACGCCGTATCTGGGTTTGGACCTGACCGTGCCGGGGCACGTGGCGGTGATGGCAGGCGCGGCGATTCACGCGAATGGGCGCGGACATCCGGGCGGGGTCGGGCCGGGCGCGGGTCGGGCGGCGGCCTGGCCGACGCACGGCGGCAGCGGCGGCGGTTATGGCGGTCAGGGCGGCGCCGCTGCCAACAACGTGGCGGGCGGGGCGGCCTACGGATCGGCGCGTGAGCCGGCGGCGTTTGGTAGTGGCGGCGGCGCCGGGTTGAACGGTCCGGTCGCCGCGGGCGGGGGGCGATTCGCCTGCGGGTGGGCGGGTCATTGACGCTGGAGGGCAGCATCGCGGCGGACGGGGCGGCCGGCCTGAGCGGTCGGGCGGGGGGCGGCGCGGGTGGCAGCGTGTGGATCAGCGCGCAGACGTTTCGGGGCAGCGGGCGCGTCAGCGCGGGCGGCGGCGATGGCGAATCCATTCACGCCAGCGGCGGTGGCGGGGGACGGATCGTGGTGGAGTGCGCGTCGAATTTGTTCACCGGCATGTTGGAGGCGCGGGGCGGCGCGGGCTATCAGGCTGGAGGCGCGGGCACGGTTTGGCTTCGGGACAACACGCTGGGGCAGGACACGCTGCGCGTGGACAATCAGGGTCAGATTGGTGCGATCACGCCGGTGGCGGTTTCGGAAGTGAGCGCGCTGTGGGTCGGCGGGCGGGCGGTGCTTTGCCCCACGGTGGCGATGCAGGTCAACCAACTGACGGTCGAGTCGAACAGTTGGCTGGCGATCGCGCCGGGTTTGACAAATTTGCAACTCACGGTTTTGGGCGATGCGTGGTTGGCGTCGGGCGGTGGGGTGGACGCAGTGGGCAAGGGATTTGCCTGGGGCCAGGGGTCGGGTCGGGGACTGTTTCAGGTTTATGGCGTGAATGCGGCTGGCGGCGGTGGCGGACACGCGGGCAACGGCGGGATGGGCTTTTGGACCAATTTGTCGGGCGGCGGCGGCTATTACGGAAGTGTCACCTCGCCCGTGTCGGCGGGCAGTGGTGGGGGCGGCTCGACGAATTTCCCCGGCGGGGCCGGCGGCGGTGCGGTGCGGTTGGATGTCCGGGGCACGTTGCAGTTGGACGGAGTGATTCTGGCCGACGGCCAATGGCCGCCTTCGGCCGGGGGCGGTGGCGGTGCGGGCGGCAGCGTGTGGTTGAGCGCGCGCACGTTGAGCGGGAGCGGTCGCATCAGCGCCAACGGCGGTTCGGCCCTGCTCTCGCAAAGCGGCGGCGGATCGGGCGGTCGCATCGCGGTGGATTTCGAGACGAATCTGTTCAGCGGAACGATCACGGCGTTTGGCAGGGTCGGTTACCAAAACGGCGCGGCGGGAACGATTTACTTTCAAACCAACCCGCTCGGCGCCGCGCAGGTGCTGGTGGACAACGGCGGTTGGTTGGGAACGGACACGCACGTCAACAGCAGCGGCGAGTGGCTGATCGTTCAGGGCGGCGCGCGGGCCGGCGGGCTGAGCGCGTTGCGCAACCTGCTGGTTCGCGCAGACAGCCAGTATGTGTTTTTCACGACCGGCAGGGTCAACAGTCTCACGGTCAGCGGCGATCTACGGATTGAGCCAGGCGGAGCGATTTCGCTGGACGGCTTGGGCAACCAGCCCGGACGGAGCGGGTCGGCGACCGATGGACGCTACTATTCGGCGGGAACTCAACCAACGTGGAGCGGCGGCGGTGGCGGGCACGGTGGCTACGGCGGCAACGGCGCTCACGGTGGAAGCTCTTCTGCGGGAGGCTCGCCCACCGGTTCAATGACCCAACCGGCAAGCGTTGGTGGCGCGGGTGGGAGCGGAGGCTTTCTGGGCGGGGCGGGTGGCGGCGCGCTACAGCTCACCGTCAACGGTCTCTTGCAACTGGACGGCCGGATTTCGGCGCGAGGGCTGCCGGGCCGGCTGGGTGGCGTCGGTGGCGGTGCGGGCGGCAGCTTGTGGCTGTCGCTCAGTCGGTGGGCCGGCAGGGCCAACTGCTGGCCGACGGCGGCAGCGGCGACCTGCCCAACGGCGGCGGGGGCAGTGGCGGGCGCATCGCCGTGATTTGCAGCGGGTCGAATGCTTTCGCGGGAACGATTTCGGCCCGGGGCGGACCGGGCGCCACTGCGGGCGCCGCAGGCACGATTTACCTGCAGCTCGTGGGCCAGCCCAGGCAGTTGATCGTGGACAACGGCGGGTTGATCGGGACCAACACACCGATATCGAGTGTGAGCGATGCCGAGCTGGTCGTGCGCGGGGGCGCAGTTGTCATTGAATCCACTCCTTGGTCCTGGTGGCGCAGCCTGTTGGTCGGTTCGAACAGTTGGATACTCGCAAATCCGTCCAACCGGTCTCCTTCCTGGAGTTTTTCGAGGGATGCAACCATTGAGGCCGGAGGCGGATTGCTGGCCGACGGACTCGGGTGGGCCCTCAGCGGAGTGGTCACAGGGCGATACTCGTTCTCCGGTTACAGCGGCGGGGGCGGGGGACATGCCGGCTGGGGTGGAAATGGAGCCTTTCGTGGCAGCGACTCGGCTGGCGGGCTGCCGATCGCTTCGAGCGTCTCCGCGCCTACCTCACCTGGTGGGGCAGGCGGCTTGTATAGCGTTACCACCACCAACGTCGAAAGCATGGGGGGTGGCGTCATTCGCCTGACCGTGAACGGGCTGTTGCGATTGGACGGACGGATTTCCGCCAATGGTCTGCCGGGATTGCACCTGGGCGCGGGCGGTGGCGCGGGCGGCAGTGTGTATCTGACCGTGGGCAGGTTGGCTGGCGCGGGGTGGATCAGTGCTGACGGCGGCAACGGCGACTGGCCCAATGGCGGCGGCGGTGGCGGCGGGCGCGTCGCCATCATCTGCACCAGCAGCAACACCTTCACGGGGACGGTCTCGGCGCGGGGCGGGGCCGGTCACGTGCCGGGTGGTGCGGGCACGATTTACTGGGCCGTGGGTCGAGAGTCGCCGCAATTGATCGTGGATAATGGCGGCCAGCAGGGCACCAACACGCTGGTGGCCCAATCGTTGGATTCGGCTGTGGCGTGGGTGCGCGGCGGCGCCGGGCTGGTGCCGGGTTCGAATCTGACGTTCAACGGTTTGGAGGTGTTCCCCAGCTCGGCCGTGATCTTCTCCAACCAGCAGCTTCGAGTTTTGGGAAATGCCACGGTTCACGCGGGCGGTCGGATTCACGCGGACGGGACGGGGCATCTGCCCGGGTTTGGGCCGGGGGCCGGCAACAGCCGGTTGACGCCCAAAGGCGGGGGCAGTCACGGTGGTTTGGGGGCACTGAATCCGGAGGCGGTCGCTTCGGGTAGCATCGAATTTCCGACCAATTGGGGCAGCGGCGGTGCCAGCGCGAGTGGGAGTGCCACCGTGCCGCCCGTTGGCGGCAGGGGCGGTGGACAGGTTCATCTGTCGGTCGGCGGCACGTTGACGGTGAACGGAAGCATCACCGCGCACGGGGGCAACGGCGAATTGAACAGCGGCGGTGGCGCCGGCGGCAGCGTGCATTTGTATGATGTGGGCACGCTGGCGGGTTCGGGCACCATTGCCGCCAATGGTGGCGCGGGTTCGGGCACGGGCGGCGGTGGCGGCGGCGGGCGGGTGACGATCTTTTGCAGAACCAATCTGTTCACCGGCACCGTCACGGCGCAGGGCGGCCCGGGCGCAGCGGCCGGTGGCGCCGGCACGATCTGCTGGAAACGCGGCGGTGACCAACCCTGGAACGCGCGCGACATGTTGTTGGTGGTGGACAACGGCGGCTTGTCGGGCACCAACACGCCGTTGTATGGGCCGACGAATCTGCCAGTGGACCTTCGCATTGGTGGCGGCGCCGTGGTGCATCCGCAAACACCCTTCCCGATCTTCAACTCGTTGGAGATCGGTCCGGGCGGGCGGCTGACGCACCTGCCGCAACAGGCCGGTTTGGACCTGCTGGTGCAAAACCATTTGACCATCGCGCCCGGGGGCGAATTGACCGTGCGCGGTCGAGGGTATGCAGCCAACAGCGGGCCTGGCGCGGGCGGTGTGCGGGGCGATCAGGGCGGCGGCGGCGGACACGGCGGCGCCGGCGGCGCGTCGGCGTCCGGTGCGCCCGGTGGAGCAGTTTATGGCTGGGAGTTCCAACCCACCAACCACGGCAGTGGCGGCGGGGCGTTCCTGAGCGGTTGGCCCGGCTCGGAAGGCGGGGGCACGGTGCGCGTGCGCACGGGTGGCCCGCTGCGCGTGGACGGCGTGTTGAGCGCCGAAGGCAACGACGGTTGGGTGGAACACGCCGGCGGCGGCGCGGGCGGGAGCATCTGGCTCACTGCACCGGTGTTGACCGGCGGGGGCTTGATCACGGCCGCCGGCGGCGCGGGCGAACCGACGTTGGGCGGCGGCGGTGGCGGCGGGCGCATCGCCATTTACACGCCGTTGAACTCGTTTACCGGAATGGTCAGCGTGGCGGGCGGCCCCGGCGCCAACGCAGGTCGCGCGGGCACGTTGTTCGTCACCACCAATCTGCCGTTCCTGCAGGTGAGCGCGATCACACCCAGCGGCGTCGTCAGCAACGCGGTGAGCTTTGTGGACGTGACCTTTGACGACCGGGTGCAGGCGTCGTCCGTGGACGCAGGCGATTTCCGGCTCATCACCCCGAGCGGTGTCCTGCCCGGCGCGAATCTTTCCACCACGGTAACGGGCCTGTTCACCGTGCGGGTGAGCTTCCCGTTGCGCTATCAGCCCGGAGAGTATCGGCTCGAAATTGGGCCTGACATTCTGGGCTGGCTTTACGGAAAGCCGATGAGCCAGGTCCATACGGGCGTGTTTCAAATCGCGTGGTTGACGGTATCCGGCACGATTCGGGACACGAACAACCGGCCCGCGGTCGGCGTGTGGGTGCAACCCAGCGGCGGCTGGCCGGTGGTGCGAACGGATGCCAACGGCGCCTACGTCGCAGCCGTGCCGCCGACCTGGACGGGCTATATTCAACCGACTTTGGGAAATTTCGCCTTCCAGCCTGCACAGCGGGGCTACCTGAACCTGAGCAGCTCCGTGACGAATCAAAACTTTGTCCTGTTGGGCGCTTTGAACCCGCTGCTGAGCTGGCAACCCGGCGGCGCGCACGGCGCGTTGCGCTGGTATGGCATTGCGGACATGCAATACCAGATTTGGACCTCAACAAACCTGATGCAGTGGTGGCCGTGGGGCGAGCCGATTCCCGGCACGAATGGCTGGATGGAAATCCCGCTGCCGTCGCCCACGTTGCCGCAGCAGTTCTTCCGGTTGGAACTCAGGCCGTAGCGCGGTCGGCATGCTCCCGGCAGCATGCTTCGGCTCAGGCGGGCTCGGAGCGTGGCATCGGCCCTCAAGCCGTCTGCTTGAAGAGCGCCTGATGTGAGGACTGAAGCTCGCGTCGCGCGTTTTTGTGAGGCTGCTCAGGTTGCGCGCGGCGGCCCTGAGGCTCAGCGTTTGCGATTCCACTGCGGCAGGGAATATTTTTGCGCCGCCAGTTCTCTCGCGCGGGCCGACCATTTCTCGGCGTGGGGCAAGGGTGCCCAATCCGCTCCCGCCACGGCCCGGAGCGCCCGTTCCCACGACTCGCGCGCCAAACCCGGCGGTGGCTGTACCGAACCCTGAATGAGCAATCCCGCCCGGGCGCGACGCTGCGCTGCGCCCGCAAGCTTGCGACCCTGCCAGAGCAGATCGAACTGTTCCCAACCGGCGAAGCACTGCCCAGCCCCGGCCCGTCGGGACTCGGTCGCCAGTTGGGTGCACACGCCCAACCGGGCGAAAGCATCCCGAAGCCATTCATGGGCGCGGCGGTAGCTGGCTTCGGCGCGCAGCGCATACCAGGGATGCGACGGCGGGACGACGAGGCTGTAAGTCCAGTCGCGGTCGTGGGGCACGATGCCGCCGCCCGTAGGCCGTCGCACCAGCGGGCGCAACGCCGTGAGGCGTTCGACCTCGGCAATTTTTTGGAAGTAACCGAAGGAGGCGGCCGGCAGCGTCCAACCGTAGAATCGAAGCACGGGCCGGCCCAGCTCCGACACCGCTTCCAGGAGCGCCTCGTCCAGCGCCATGTTGAAGTCCGGCGCGCCGGCGCCGGAGTCGAGGTAAAACCAGGATTCCGTGCTCATGGTGACGGTTGGGGCAGCGGAAGCCTCATTGCCCGGACCGCGCGAGCGCTGCGAACAACGCCCGCGCGTGCCCGGTCTCAAACCTTCCCCGCAGAGGGGCAGAGGCGCGCAAGTTCGCACTGGGCACAGTCGGGCTTCCGCGCGAAACAGCGTCGGCGTCCGTGCCAGATGAGCCAGTGACTGAACAGCGTCCAGTCGGGGCGCGGCACCAGTTGCATGAGGTCCTGCTCGATTTTGTTGGGGTCGGTTTGGCGGCTCAGGCCCAGGCGACGCGCCAGGCGCACGACATGCGTGTCCACCACGATGCCGTCGTTGATCCCGAAGGCGTTGCCGAGCACGACGTTGGCGGTTTTGCGCCCGACGCCATCGAGCGCCGTCAGGGCCTCCATGGTCCGGGGCACTTCGCCGCCGTGACGCTCAACCAGCGCGCGGCAGCAGGCCTGAATGTTGCGCGCCTTGTTGCGGTAGAAGCCGGTGGTTTTGATGTCCTGCTCCAGCTCGGCCAGGGGGGCGTTCGCGTAATCAGCGGCGGTGCGATACTTCTTGAACAGCTCGGCGGTGACCATGTTGACGCGCTTGTCGGTGCACTGGGCTGAAAGGATCGTGGCGATGAGCAACTCCAGCGGATTGGAATAGGCCAACTCGCAGTGCGCGTTGGGATAGGTGCGGCGCAGCGCGGTGATGAGCTGGCGCACGCGCTGTCGCAGGCGCGGGTCGGGCGCAGACCCGGCTGCGGGCGCGCGGACGCGCCGTGTTTTGGGTCCGGCGGTTTTGGTGCTGCGCGGCATGGCGTTGAAATCCTTGACGCGATGCCGCGAAAAAGAAAAGCGTGGAGTGGGCGGGGGGTGAATGGAAGGATCCGAACGTGTGCGCATGGCCAATCGCCCGTGCCGGGACGTGATTGGGCGATGCCAAACCTGCCTTGTCACTGTGCCGCGCCGGGATAGGCTGCCCGTGTGGCCGGGTTTTCGATTCGCGCCGGGGCTTCGTGTGAGCCATCGCCTCATCGCCGAGATCCGAAGTCGGGGGGCGGATGACCGCGGGGCCCTGCGAAGTTTCGCCGATGGCTGATCGCGATCCACGGTCGGACTGCGCGACTGAACGATGCAAACCGTTTACATTGAAACGACGGTCGTGAGCTTTCTTGTGGCGCGCACGCAAGCCGGCACGCTGGCGTATCAATGGCATGTGTGGACACGGGATTGGTGGCGGTTGAGGCGTCCGTATTTCGAGAGCGTAACGTCGCCAGAGGTGTTGCGCGAGGCCGCGTCCGGGGACGCCGAGATGAGCCGGCTGCGTTTGGAAGCATTGAGCAGCCTGACCCTGCTGCGGCGAACGCCCGCGGTGGACACGCTGGCAGCGGTGTTCATAGCCAGCGGCGCATTACCACAAAAGGCAAAAGCCGACGCTGTGCATCTGGCGTTCGCCGCCGTTTACAAGGTCAATTACCTTTTAACGTGGAATTTCAAGCACCTGGCCAATGCGGTGATTCAAGCGCGACTGCAACCGGTGGCCGAGCAAGAGGGCTATCGGCTGCCGATCGTTTGCACGCCGCTGCAATTGATGGGAACAATCGAGTATGAAAGTCGGCTGGATACTCCGGGAGATTGAGACGGTGAAGGAACGCCTGGATGCACAAGCGGGCGGCGATTTGCACCGGTTTCTTCTCCAAATGGATGCCTGGGAAGCCGAGCATCCACACTCCGGGGCGGTGGTGAACTCGCCCGAAGAACTTCATGCCCGCGTGCGGCGTCGCGAAGCCACAGAGCCGACCCCGCCTTGTCCCGAACCCTACCGCGTTTTTGATCCGATCGTTGCCGAGGTGCACCGCATCCGCGAACAGCTCCAACGTGAGGACCAAAACGTCCCGATGGCGCTGAAAGACGAGCCCACGTCGGGCACTGACGCGACTTGAAAAGTCTGGAGACGTAGCGCTTCGCCGCTGTGCTTAATGGCTGCTCCGGGCGTCGCGGACAAAAAGAAATCGAAAGCGGAAGGGCTCCGTTGACAGGCCGGATCGCCAACGCCGGGCGCTGTGCTCTCGGATCGTGTCCGTTTGGCGGGCTGCGGATGCACTGCGTCAAACCCCGGCCCGCTGCAATGCGGCTGCTTTTCCGCGGGTTCGCCCCGGAGCACCGCCCGCATCATGCCGTAACCGCCGGCGGGTGCTCGCGGTGCCACGGCGTGGTTTGCTCGTAGGCGTGGGCAATTTTCAGAAGGGTCGCCTCGCCAAACGGTTTGCCCAGCAATTGCAGGCCGATGGGCAGGCGCGGCGCGCGCGTCAAACCGCACGGCACGCTGATGCCGCAAATCCCCGCCAGGTTGCACGAAATCGTGTAGATGTCGGACAAATACATCTGCAACGGGTCTTCGGTTTTTTCGCCCAGTCGGAACGCGGCGGTCGGCGAGGTCGGCGTCACGATCGCGTCCACCTTTTGAAACGCCTCCAGAAAATCGCGCCGGATGAGCGTGCGCACTTTTTGCGCGCGCAGGTAGTAGGCGTCGTAGTAACCGCTGCTGAGCACATACGTGCCCAGGATGATGCGCCGTTTGACCTCCGGGCCGAACCCCGCGCCGCGCGTGCGGCAATACATTTCCGTCGGGTCGCCGCCCTCCACCCGCAGGCCGTAACGAACTCCGTCAAATCGCGCCAGGTTCGCCGACGCTTCGGCGGTGGCGATGATGTAATAGGTGGCGACGGCGAACTCGGTGTGCTGCAGCGAAACCTCGACGATCTCCGCGCCGAGCTTTGCCAGGTGGGCGACGGCGGCGTCCACGGCGGCTTTCACCTCCGCGTCCAGTCCTCCGACCATGTATTCGCGGGCCAGACCGATGCGCAGACCGCGCAAGTCACCTTCGAGCGCCGCCGCGTAATCCGGCACGGGCTCGGGCACGCTGGTGGCGTCGCGCGGATCATGCCCCGCGATCACGCGCAACAGCACCGCCGCGTCGCGCACGGTCTTGGTGAGGGGGCCGATTTGATCCAGCGAGGACGCGAACGCGACCAGGCCGTAGCGGGACACGCGCCCGTAGGTGGGTTTGAGGCCCACGCACCCGCACAAGGCCGCCGGCTGGCGCACGCTGCCGCCGGTGTCCGAACCCAGCGCGGCGATGATTTCGTGCGCGGCCACCGCCGCTGCCGAACCGCCGGACGAACCGCCCGGAATGCGCGTCAAATCCCACGGATTCCGCGTCGCGCCAAACGCCGAGTTCTCCGTCGAGCTGCCCATTGCAAACTCGTCAAGGTTCAGCCGGCCCAGGAGCACCGCGCCCGCCGCGCGCAGCTTCTCGGTCACCGTCGCGTCGTAGGGCGAAACGAAGTTGCCGAGGATTTTGGAGGCGCAGGTCAGCGGCTGGCCCTTGACGGCGATGATGTCCTTGAGCGCAACGGGCACGCCCAGGAGCGGCTGTTGGGCGTGCGTTGCCCCGGTCGCCAGCGCGCGGTCGGCGGCATCGGCCTGCGCCAGCGCGTCCTCGGCGTTGACGTGCAGAAACGCCCGCAACCGGTCATCGAGGCGGCGGATTTGGTCGAGGCACGCCTGCGTGACCTCGCGCGAAGACACCTCACGCCGCGCGAGCTTTTCGGTCAATTCCGCAAGGGCGAGTTCGTTGAGCTTCACCGGGCGGCCAAGGTGACGAAGCGCGTTCCAAAACGCAAAAGCAAACTCCGTCGTGGCGCGTGCGCCACGGGCATTGGCGAATCGCTCAAATCGCCGGCGGCGACAACGGCGGCGTCGGCTCACCGGCGCGCGGCGGTTCGGCGGCCCGACCGCGCCGCACAAACGCCACGCTCACCAGCAACAGCAACAGATTGAACAGGCCCAGCGTTTGCAGCACCACTTCGAGGCGGCCCGGAAACCGGTTGAGCACCTGCACGAGCGTGAACCCGTAGGCCACCGCCAGCACCAGTGCCGGGCCGACGATGCCGAAGCGATTCCGCGCCAGCAGGTCGTTCACGAACACGTTGGCCAGAGCCAGCGGGATCATCGCGCCCGCATACCAGGGCAGCAGTCGCATCACCCCGTCCACGTCGCCCGACTTGTAAACCACCTTCACCACCCACGGGCCGGTGAGCCACAGGCCGAGCATTCCGCACACGGTCAACACGCCCGTGCCCAGCGCGACGAGCCCGAGCAGGTTGGTTTTTTCCGCGCGCGCGTGGCCGCGCACCAGCTTGGGGAACATCACCGCCGCCAGCGGCAACACCGCCCAGAGCAGCGCCCGCGAGAGCGTGCCCGCCGCCACGTAGGGTTTCATTTCCTCCCCGCTGAAAAACGCCTTCGCAAACACCGTGTCGGCGGTGAACAAAAACTGGCACGCGCCGAAGCCCAGCATCAGCGGCACGATCTGGCCGAGGGACTCGCGCGCGTTGAACGGTTCGGGCCGATGCGCCCACAGATCGCGCGTGCGCCAGAAGGCAATCGCCGCCATCACCCCGCCGCCGACCAGCGCGCTGGCGATCATGCCGCTGGCGCCGCAGGCAAATCCCAGGACCAGCACCGTCGCTGCCGTGATGCGCCCCAGTCCGCCCAGCATCATCGCCCAGCCCATCGCAAAGAAGTCCTGTTTGCCCTGCAACAGCCCGACGAACATCGGCGCCAGCAGCGCCAGCAACACCGCAAACATCGTGATCCACAACCCGGCCAGCGGCAGTTGCCAGCGCGCGAGAATGGCCGATTGCAACGCCAGCACGCCCAGCGCCACCGCCGCCCACACCAGCCCCAGCCAGAAGACCGTCAGGCGCACCATGCCCGCCAGTTGGCGCTCCCGATGCAACGCCAGCGCCTGCGCCGACTGATGCGCGAAGACCATTTGCAGCGGCAACGTCGGCACGCACGCCGTGACCATGAGCAACGTGCCGAAGTTGCTGTATTCGGCGTCGGGAATTTTTTTGTTCAGGAAATGCACCGCCCAGGAGAGCACACCGGCCACGACGTTGGCCGTCATCAACCAACCGCTCTGCCGGAAAAACGTGCGGTGCGTGTGCCCCGTGTCTGCGCTTGCGGTCTGCGTCGCCATCGCGGACATGGCGCGTGAAAATAGGCTCTCAGCCCACCGCGCAAAAGTGTTTTTCCCGTCGCGCCGGCCCGCGACGGCGGGTGGATTCCGAAACGCGGGGGGGCCGCTTGTGCGCGACTCCAAACGCCCGCGAGCCGTTGCACGCCGGAGTGCGGCAGGGCTTCAGGTGACGATCTCCACCTGCGCGCGGTAGCCCAGTCGGGCCAGCAGCGCCCGGCATTCCTCCCACGTCAGGCCAAAAGCGCGGACGTCGGCAAGTCCCAGGCGGGAGACCACGTCACGAATTGCTTCTGCATCCGCTGCCGCGAACTCACCCTCCATCATTGCATTTTCCGCCCAGTCCACCAATTGCGTCAGTGGAAGGTCGTGACGGAGGTAGGCGGCGAGTTTTTCCGCGACCGCCTGTTTGGTGATCGTCATGTCCCGACTCTAGACTTTCCGGTGGCCTCTATCCACCGGATATTTTTCATGGACTTCGACCAGTCTGCCCGTGTCGTCATAAATCTCCTGCCAGAAACGAACGGTTTTCTCGCCGGCGTCCACTTCCTTGATGTATCGGGCGCGCCAGCCCAAACGACCGATCACGTCCAACCAGTAACGCCGCCCACCGCCGGGCAGGTTTTCCCATTGGCCGAACTTCTTCTCATTTTGTTCCCGTGCGCTCACCTGTTGGCTCATTGTCGTCCATGGCCCGGACTTTTTCGAGGCGGCGCGGGCCGGCGCGATCGCCCCCATAAACCATCGCTGCCCCTGGGCGTCAACCCAACGCCCCAAACGCCACGACTCCAACGTGCTGCTTCGGGTTTGTGCCGACAAAACGCCCTTACTGAACACCGCGACGGGAGGGCGCATCCCGAGATGCCTCCCGATTTGCAGTGCGCTCTGGGTGAGAGCCCGGCACTACGCCGGTCCGGGGGCGCTTTCTGTGCGGGGCTGGTGGAATCCCCCACGCACGCGCAACCGCGAGCGAACCAACACGCAGCGCTTGCGCCCGACCAACATCCCCGACGCGCGCTCAGCGTATGCCGCAGGGCAAACCAACCCCACCGCCTTGACGCGCCCGACACCGCCTCTATGCTGGCCGGGCCTTCAGGGCGTGGTTTCAATTGGAGACTCGAACATGACACAGATTCAACACATTCAGGCGCGCGAAATTCTCGACTCGCGCGGCAACCCGACCGTGGAAGTGGACGTCACGCTGGCCTGCGGCACGACCGGCCGCGCCGCCGTGCCCTCCGGCGCCAGCACCGGCGAACATGAGGCGCTGGAATTGCGCGACGGCGACAAAAATCGCTACCTCGGCAAGGGCGTCCGCAAAGCCGTCGCCAACATCCACCAGAAAATTTTCCCCGCCCTGCGCGGCGTGGACGCGCTCGACCAGCTCACCGTGGACCGCATCATGCTCGAACTCGACGGCACCGAGACGAAATCCAAACTCGGCGCCAACGCCATCCTGGCGGTTTCGCTGGCCACGGCCCGGGCCGCGGCCAACTGCCTGGGCCTGCCGCTGTTCAAATACCTGGGCGGCCCCAACGCCAAAGTGCTGCCCGTGCCCATGGCCAACGTCATCAACGGCGGCGCGCACTCCGATGCCCCGATTGATTTCCAGGAATTCATGATCATGCCGCTGGGCCTGCCGACCTTCAGCGAGGCGCTGCGCGCCATCACCGAAACTTTTCATGCGCTCAAGGCCGTTCTCAAAAAACGCGGCCTCAGCACTGCCGTCGGCGACGAGGGCGGCTTTGCTCCCAACCTCAAAAGCGTCGAGGACGCCCTGGAAGCGCTCCTGCAGGCCATCAAGGACGCCGGTTACAAGCCGGGCCGCGACATTTACCTGGCTCTCGATGTCGCCGCCTCCGAGTTCCACGCCGGCAACGGCAAATACACCTTCAAGAAAAGCACCGGCGAAACCCTGAGCGGCGACGACCTGGTCGCACTCTACGCGAAACTGGTGGCGAAATATCCCATCGTCAGCATCGAAGACGGCTGCGCCGAGAACGACTGGGCCACGTGGAAAAAACTCACCGAAAAACTCGGCGACAAGGTGCAACTGGTCGGCGACGATCTGTTCGTGACCAACGTGAAGTATCTTCGCAAGGGCATCGAAACCGGCGTGGCCAACTCCATCCTCGTCAAGGTCAACCAGATTGGGTCGCTGACCGAGACGCTCGACTGCGTGGAGCTGGCCCGCACGCACGGCTACACGGCGGTCATCAGCCATCGCTCCGGCGAGACCGAGGACGCAACGATTGCCGACATCGCCGTGGCGACCAACTGCGGCCAGATCAAAACCGGCAGCCTCAGTCGCAGCGACCGGCTCGCCAAATACAACCAACTGCTGCGGATCGAAGAGCGCCTGGGCCGCAACGCCGTCTACGCCGGCACCAGCGCCCTGCCCAAGAGCCGCTGAGCGGCACCGCGTCCCACCGTTGGGCAAAACGACCGCCCCGGCGCACGAGGCTGGCAACTCGGCGCCGTTGACCCACATATTGCGCAGAGAGCACGGACGTTGAGGGTGATTCTCCACGCATCTGCGCCCAACATTGCCCGTCCACGGTTTGATCCTTCACTTGCTGGAGAAAATCGAAGTTGACGGCGGAGGCGGTTTTATTTAGAAAGGGGCTGTTCCCCGATTTGGCGGGAAGTCGGGAGCGAGCGACCGTAGGGCTTTATGCGGACTGCGAGATTGCAATACCGCCACGGGCATTTGGAACCCGGTCCGATTAGGAAGTATGGTCTCTTGAGGCCTTTTCAAGCACTGGAGCGCCACTCGCTTGGAAACCAGTTGCTATGCACTCAGGTCGCCAGCGCTCGCAAAGCCTGCTCCACCACGACTGCCTTGGGAACGCTCACAGCGTCACTACCCAACCGCCAGCAACACACCAAATCCGGCTTTCTCTCCGAGCTTGATCCCGTAGTCGAACGTAAAATTAAGGAGCCGGCCACCGAAAAGATAGTTGTCTTGGAGGCGAGCGACGATTGGCGTCGGTTGACCGTCGGCAGGAGCAGCCGCGCCCCCACGGCCCTGGCGGCTTGCAAAAAGCTCGTCCCATCCAAAGCTGCCCCAGTTGAAAAGCGGGCTAACGCTTCGTTCAACTCTGAAGCCAGATTGACCACACTGCCGCGCGGGTCATTCAGCCGGCCGCGGACACCTGCTGCCTGCTTCTTTTGGACCGCTGGGACAAGTTAGCGTTAATCGAAGCGGTCGGGAGTCGGGACAAGATTTTTGCCTGAGTGGGCAAAAAAACACACGAAAAACAAAACCTATTCCAAAAAAATGAAAACACCTATGAGAAAAACCATGGTTGCAGTTGGCGTTGCATTCCTGACTGCGGGTTGCGCCAGTATTGTCAGCAAATCGGAGTGGCCGATTACATTTGCCAGTAATCCCTCGGGGGCAGAAATAGTGATTACGGATAAGGACGGTAGGGAAATACATCGGGGGACAACACCAACCACGCTCACCCTGCGCGCATCCGCCGGGTACTTTTCACCTGCCCGGTATGACGTTGAGGTAAAACTTGCTGGCTACAATACCGGCCGTGGAAGTGTCTCTGCAAATCTAAACGGGTGGTACGTCGGAAACCTCCTCTTTGGGGGACTCATCGGCTTTTTGGTTGTTGATCCTTTGACGGGCGCGATGTTCCGATTGCCTGAACAATACACGATTAACCTGACAAAGAGCGTCGCCCTGAATCCTGATGAGCGTGCTCTCAAAATCGTGAGCATCTCAGAAGTGCCTTCGGAATTGAGAAGTAAGCTTATACGCATCAACTAGCTGTCTGGAGCGACGGTTCCTCCCAGGATAGCGGGCGGCGTTCTCGTGCTGCACAGGTTCGGGCGCCGCCCGCTAGCTTGTTATCGGAAACCAAGTGATCTGTTGTGCTGCATTTATATTAACGAGGGCTTTCAAGCTCATGTGCCCCGGAGCCGGTCTCCAAGAGCGTTTCGAGGGGGCGCAGCGCCTGTGTTTGGTTCTCTGAGCGCTCTATAGCGTTGTCCCTGGCGTCGAATGGCCGTTTTCAGCGGGGGCGGGAGAGACTTCCGGGTCGGGCAAGGCCGCCGTGCGTTCACGCTTCGAGCGTTTTGACGCGTCAACGTCCCCGTGCGCCACGCTCAACGCGAGCCGGCAGCGGACACGGCCAGCCGCGCATTGAGTTGCGCCTGACGTGCAAAGTCGGCGGCTTTGCCCAGTTCCAGGAGCACTTCTTCGGGGTTGTGGAAGCCCATGCTGTTTTCGGACACAACCAGATTTTCCCAACGCACGTGGGCGAGTTGATGCTGGCGGATGGCGTCCTGGAGTTTGGCCGCGTCCACGGGCTGGCCGGCTTCGGCGGCTTTCTTCGCCGCTGCAATCGCGTCAATCGCATCGCTCAGGGCGAGTTGAACCTTTTGTTGAAGCTCGAAGACGTGTTGCTGGACGCGGCGCGCCTGGGTCATGAGGCGTTCCGCGTCCACCTTGTGGCACTCGGCGCAGGGGAACGCGCCGTATTGGCGGTCGCCCTTGAGGTGCCGGTCGAGGTATTTGAACGGACTGGTCATCCAGTGCGAGGTAAAGGTTTTGCCGTTCCAGGTGAGCTTGGGCATGTGGCAGGAAACGCAGGAGGCACCGGCCCGCTCGTATTTGCTTTCCCAAAAGGTCTCGACTTCGGGGTGCTGACTCTTGATGAGCGGCTCGCCGGTCAGGGCGTGTTTCCAGTCCTGCTTGTAATCAAAGGTCCGGGTGTAGTGGTCGTGCAGGTCGCGCGCTTTGGCCCACGGGAAATGGTCGCGCACGACCTTGTCGGCGCCGGGGCCACAGGTGTATTCGACATGGCACTGCGCGCACACGAGCGTTTGCTGGTGCTGGCGATCGGCGGCGTCGAAGCTCTTGACGTTTTTCTCCGGCCAGTAAGGGTTGACGCCTTTTTCGGCGATGGCCTTCTGAAGGGCCTTGCGGATGATGCGCAACCTGGGCGCGTGCGGATCGTGGCAATGGCTGCAGGCGATGCCGTATTGGCGAATTTCCTCCGGCACGCGCGCGACGACTTCCTTCCAGTCGGCGTTTTCGTCGAGTTTGATGCCCTGCCAGTCGCGCCCCCAGTTGTAGGCGACGGGCGTGGCTTTGCACTGCATGCAAACGGCGTATTGCTTGCGTTTGACGTCAATGTGGTCCTTGAGGGCGAAGTTGTGGGAGCGGTCTTCGTTGTATTCGATGGTGAAACCGTGGCCGGCGATGAGTTTGTTCAGCAGGGGGAAATCGTTGGTTTTGGGCGCGGCGTGCGGGTCGGCGGGCGTGCCGCCGAAGCTGCCGATGCGCACCGGGTCGTCCATCTTCATGGTCTCGTATTGGTATTTGTGGCAGGTGCCGCAGTTTTCCCAGCGGTAGTCCACTCCGGCGGCGTGCGTGTCGGGATCGGCATTGTGCGGTGCGGCGTTGGGATGGCATTGGAGACAGCTCAGGCCCGAGTGGAATCCCTTCTGAAACGCCTCGCGCATCTCGTCGTGACACTCGAAGCAGGACTCGTTTTTGATGACGGCGCTGGCGGGGGACACCGCGGTGGAAGCGGCGCTCGCGCCGGCGGGTGTGGTTGCCGGCGCCGCAGCGCGCGCGCTCAGCAGTGCGTCACCGGACACAAGCGCCCCGACCAAACCGCTCACCAACACTCCCAACGGCAACAACAACAGCCATGGACTCGAACGCGGGTTCTGGGATGGAGATTTCATGGTGTGGTTTTTCTGTCGCGCTTGAACGGACTGTTTTCAACCCGGCCTGCAGGCAGACCGAAATGTCTGGGTGCAATGTCGCACCACGCGGGCTGACTGCCGGAAGGCGACTGACCGGCGTTGAACGCTGCGGCGGCCCGGAGCGAGGGTCTCCGAACGCCCCCTTCGCGGCCAACCAGGATGCTCAACCCAGCCCTGGCCCGCAGGGTTTCAACCTCGGTTCGTTCCGCCGCCCTCACGCCCTCAGCATAAAACCTCACGAAGCCGGGTCTTTGACACGGGTCAAATCCCGCAACGAAAAGGCGAACGCCGCAGGTCGCGTCGCCGGGCCACAACCCCCGCAGCGCCAAACCACATCGCGTTTGCTCCGGGCGCGCACGCGCGAGCGGGTTGAATTCTGCGGTGCTGTGGAAGACCTCCTGGCAAGTCCACACACCCGGTTGGTGAGCATTAATCCCGAGCTGAGGCAACGCGAACTGGAGTTGTATTCGTCGCGCGCCGACAAAACCCGGGGACTGGTGGACTGCGCCAGCTTCGTGGTGATGGAGCAGGAGGGCCTCGCCGAGGCGTTCACGACCGACCGGCACTTCGAGCAGGCCGGGTTTGAGTGTCTGCTGCCCTGGACAGCGGCCCAGGTCTGCCCTTCTCACAAAACTCCCCTCTTGACCGAGCTTCAATCCGGTGACCGACACCGCCTCGAGGGGGCTGAGTCGTTTTAGTGGCTTGCGCAGAGCTTCGCGCTCCGTTGAAAGCGACCTCGGTGTGCGGTGTCCATTCGCCGGTCTTGGTCCGCCATGCGAGAATGCCAAACAGGTCGCCGGTGCGGCGCGCGACGAGGTTTGATTTGAATCAATGCCATGCCGCGCCGCGTGACCGAATCTTGGGCCATGAAAATGGATCGGCTGAATGAACGACATTGCAGGTCGGCACGAATCCCAAAAAGGCTGAGCACGCTGGTCATGGCTTTGGCCGTGGTGGGCTCGGCCCTCGCGTCCACGGCGCCTGCGAATGCGCCCAAACCGGCCGCGGCCACGCCGGGCGCCGGGCTGCTCAACGACTGGTTGCGGGAGCACTCGCCGGGGTTTGCCGCCTGGGACATCGGCGGCCAGGTGCGCGCGCGCTTCGAGAGCAAAAACGGTTTCGCCGTGCCGGGCGCCGGCGCCGGCGCGGTGGACTTCAGCGACGCCACACCGGACAACCACTACTGGCTCTTCCGCGAAAAAGTACACCTGGGCTGGAAACCGTGCGCGTGGTTCAGCGCCTTTGCCGAAGCGCGCGACAGCTCGACCGTCTTCGACAAGCGCAGGCCCGAACCGGAGGAGGACGTGTTCGACCTGCACCAGGCCTGGATCGCGCTGGGCGATCCGAAACAATTCCCGCTCACCCTCAAAGCAGGGCGGCAGGAGCTGAGCTACGGCGACGAGCGGCTCGTCGGCGCGTTTGACTGGAACAACATCGGGCGCGTGTTCGACGCCGCCAAACTGCGGTTCGAGCGCGACGCGCTGTGGGTGGACGCCTTCGTCGGGCGCGTGGTGCTGATCAACGACGGCCATTTCAACGTGGCCAACGATTACGACTGGTTCTGGGGCGCGTATGCGTCCAGCCGCACGCTCGTGCCGAAGCAGGAAACGCAACTGTATTTGCTGGCGCGCAACACCGGGCACGATTCGCCCACGGCCACGCGCGGTCGCCCGCAGGCCGGCGGGCCGGGCGCGCGCGACATCTACACCCTCGGCCTGCGGGTCAAATCGCTGCCCGGCCAGTTCGGCGGCTGGGATTACGCCGCCGAGTTGGCGGGGCAGTTCGGAAACTTTTATGACGCGACGCTCGGCCGGCGGCTCGAACACGAAGCCTTCGCCGCGCACGTGGCGGGCGGTTACACCTGGACGCAATTCCAAACCGCGCCGCGCCTGGGCCTGGAATACAACTACGCCAGCGGCGACAGCGATCCCACCGACCGACGCCATCGCACCTTTGAAAACCTCTTCCCCACCAACCACAAGTTCTACGGCTACATGGATTTCTTCTCGTGGCAAAACCTGCACAACGTCCGCCTCGCCGCCTCGATCAAACCCGCCCGCGGCGTCACGCTCACGGCCGACTATCACCTCTTCTGGCTCGCGGAGACCGACGACTTTTTCTACGCCGTCAACGGCCTGCCGCGTCGCACCGGCGGCTACGGCATCGCGCCCGGCAACGACCGCTTCGTCGGCTCCGAAATCAACCTCATCGCCACCATCGCGCTCAAATCCCTCGGCTCGATCCAGGCCGGTTACGGGCATTTCTTCCGGGGCGATTACGTGCGGCAGTCGCTCGCCCCCACCGGCTCGCGCGACGCCGACTGGTTTTACCTGCAGGCGGTGCTGAACTTTTAACCTCAACGCGCTCCGGCCATGACTCAAACGGCAATCACCCTGGACGTGCGCGCCGACTTCCGCGCCGGAAATCATCCCTGCGACAAAATCCACGCTGCGCTCGGCCGCGTTCGTGAAGGCCGGTCGCTGCGGCTGATCGTGCCGTTCGAGCCGGTGCCGCTCTACGAAGTGGCGCGCCGACTGGGCCTGAGCTTCGAACCGAACGCTTTGCCCGGCGGCGACTGGGAAGTTGTTTTCTCGCGCTGCGAATCGGCGCCGGCGCCGGCCAGCCCAACGCCGCACAGCGCCTGCAACTGCGGCGGCGCCGAAACGGCAGCGCCTCCGGGCGAAATCGAAGTGGACGCGCGCGGACTCGAACCGCCGCAACCGATGGTGAAAATCCTCGAGGCGCTGATTGCACTCCCGCGCGGCGGCATGTTGCGCGCCCGAACCGACCGACGCCCCGTGCATCTCTACCCGGTGTTGGAAGCGCGCGGTTTCACGGCGCACACCGAGGAACAACCCGATGGGAGTTTCGTTACGCATATCCGCCGGAGCTGAACCGCTGTGGTCGGAACGGTCCGGCGCGTTCCAGCGCGGGCGCGATGCCGCCTCGCCGGGCGCGACCGCGCCGCAGACCGCGCATGCGCCCTCGATCTGGCTGCCGTTGCGATTCATCCTGACGGGGCTGCTGGCGCTGTTCGCCGGTTTGCTGGGTTTGGTGGCACGGCCCGACCTGTTGGCCACCTACCATTACAATCAGCACATCATCGCCCTGACGCACCTGCTGGTGCTGGGCTGGTTAAGCTCGGTGGCGATGGGGGCGACCTACCAACTGGTGCCCGTGGCGCTGCAAACCCGCCTCTGGAGCGAGCGCCTCGCAACATGGCAGTTCCTCCTGCACGTCCTCGGCGTTGGCGGCATGGTCTGGATGTTTTGGGTCTGGAACATGAAACAGGTCGGTCACTTCGGCTCGGTGTTCGCGCTGGGCGTGGGACTGTTCGTCTGGAATCTGGCGCGAACCCTCTGGCGCGCGCCGCGGCGCGATCTGACAGCCCTGGCCATCGCGGGCGCGCTGGGCTGGCTGGCGGCGGCGATTTTGTTCGGCCTGGCCATCGCCGCTTACAAGTGCACCTACGACTCCGAAACCGGTCTGGCCACGGCCGTGGGCGTGCGCTCGCTGGTCGCCGCGTTGCGAGAGGTTTCACATTTCATGGCGCGCTTTGATCAACTCGGCGCCATGCACGCCCACGCGCATTTGGGCGCGGTGGGGTTCTTCACGCTCCTGATCGTGGGCGTGTCCTACAAGCTGGTGCCGATGTTCGCCCTGAGCCAGGTGCAAAGTCTGCGCCGCGCCCGGCTCTCGATTGCGCTGCTCAACGTGGGGCTGTTCGGCGCATTTTTCACCGTCCTGCTGCGCAGCCCGCTCAAACCGCTCTTTGCGCTTCTGACGGTCGCCGGTCTGGCGATTTACGCATGGGAACTGCGCGCCATCCTGCGCGCGCGCAAGCGACCGGCGCTCGACGGCGGGCTGGTCATATTTCTGACGGGCGTGGCGTGGCTGCTGCCGGTTTGCGCCCTGGCGCTGGTGCTGTCCTGGCCGCGTTTGCCGTTGAACACCTTCACGGGCCAGTTGGAAAATCTTTACGGATTTCTGGGTCTGCTGGGGTTTGTGACGCTCGCGGTCATCGGCATGCTTTACAAAATCGTGCCGTTCCTGGTCTGGTTTGGGGTTTACAGCCGGCACGTGGGGCTGGCGCGGGTGCCCGCGTTTGCCGAGATGTTTTCCGGTCGGCTGCAACGGTTTGGACACGGCAGTTACCTGGCCGGGCTGCTCGTGGTGAGCGCGGGAATTCTGGCGTCCCAGGCGCCGCTGGTGCGCGCGGGTGCGGGGTTGCTCGTGCTGGGCGTTGGCGCGCTGCTGGCCAACGTCGCCCTCATGCTGCGCCATTTGGTGCGACCACAACTCGGCCCGCCGCTTTCGACAAAACCCGCCGACGCCAACGCGCCGTGAATTCGCCGACGCCCACTGAAACCGCCGTCTGGAACGCGCTGCGCAGCGTGGTGGACCCGGAACTGGGCTGCAACATCGTGGACCTGGGCCTGGTCTATGACGTGGCGATTGAGGGCGCGCGCGTGCGGGTGCGCATGACGCTGACCACGCCCGGTTGCCCGATGCACGAAAGCCTCTGCACCGGGGCGCAACTAGCTCTGTTCAATCTTGAAGGAGTCCAAGAAGCCCAAGTGGAACTGGTCTGGGACCCGCCCTGGCATCCGGCGATGATGAGCGAAACAGCGCGCGCCCTTCTCGCCGCCTCGCGCCCGCGCTAATTGGAACCTGCCGGCGACAACGGCTCGCCACCCCCGCCCGCACCCGGAGGCCCGGCCGACCGGACTCCCGCCTTGCATCGCACCGGCGCGCAACGGAACATCTCTTCAACCCGACCGTTTTTGGCGCAATGAACGCCAGGACCAGCATCAAAACGCAGCGCGCCGGGTCGGCTCAAACCAGCCGACCTGCCGAGCCGCCGCCCTTTTCGGAGGCCGGGGCCTGGCGGGATGTGGGCGCGGGCTGGCAACGGGTCTTTGGCAGTTTTCGCGGGCTGGGCTTCAGCATCGAATGGCACGATTTCGTGGCGAAACAGGAATTTGACTGGGCGCCGACGTTTCATCCCGACTGCGTCGAGTTGTGTCTGAATCTGGCGGGCCGGGGCTTTGTGGAGGGCAACGGCCAGCGCGCCGAGTTCAGCGCCAACACCGCCGGGTTTTACTGCCGTCGTCAGGCGCCGCTCACCGCCCGGCGCGCGGCGGGCGAGCGCCACCAGTTTTTCACCGTCGAGTTCTCGTGTCCGTTTCTGGCGGCGCATCTGGGTGAGATGAAGGAGGTGTTGCATCCGGCGGTGCGGGCGGCCATTGACGGTTGCCCGTGCGAGCAGGTGGCCGGGGCAACCGTGCGGCTCACCGCGCATCATCTGCAACTCATCGCCACGCTGCGCCAGCCGCCGGTCTATGCCGCCGCCCAACCGGTGTGGTATCGGTGCAAGGCGCTGGAGCTGGCGGTGACGTTTCTGACGCAACCGGAGCAGGAATTGTTTTGCACACGCCAGCAACGGCTCGCGCAGGAGCGCGTCGAACAGGTCATCTTCCTGCTCAAACAAAATCTCGCCAACCCGCCCTCGCTGGAGGAACTCGGACGCAAGGTCGGGTGCAGTCCGTTTTATCTGAGCCGGATTTTTTCAGCGCAAACCGGGCA
>JAOAIM010000181.1 GCA_026414705.1 Verrucomicrobiia bacterium
CAAGGAGGAACTCAAGCACTCCGGAAGGGGCAATTGCCGATTGGCGATAGGGCGCTGGCGGCCGGGAACTTTGCTCGTTGGATTTTGTGGTTTCCGCCGTTCCCGAGTTCCTGCTTTCCAAACGGGTCCGCGTCCCGAACGCGCCACCTGTCGGAAGGCGTCCGGGACAAAATTCTGAAAATCCTGTTAATCCTGTCCCGCTACAAACGGATTTGAATTTGGAAATCTGGAAGGCAGGAAAATTTTCTGCTTCGCACCGCACCAGCGCGAGTCCTCTCCTTTCCTGAGTTCCAAATTCAATCCCGTCAGCACGGGTTTCAAATTTGGAAATCAGGAACTCAGGAAATTTCTCCATTCCCCCGCCAGGGGCCGGTCTCGTTTCGTTCCTGAGTTCTTGAGTTCCTCCTCCCCCTCCTCCTTTTCCTGCTTTCCTGGGTTCCAAATTGAAGGATGAATTCAGGAACTCGTTTCAAATTTGGAAATCAGGAACTCAGGAAAATTCCTGATCTTCCATCCCCCAAGTGCCGACCCCAATCCCTTCCTGAGTTCTTGAGTTCCTCCTTCCCCTCCTCCTCTTCCTGCTTTCCTGAGTTCCAAATTGAAGGATGGACTCAAGGGATGCGCCGCGGCCCGATCAATCCCGCCCGGGCGTTTTCGCGTCTTCGCCCTGAAATTCCAGTCGGGCCATGACCGCCCGGTGCTCGGCAGGCTGAGGCGGTTCGACCACGCAATCGAGCACCCGCCAGTGCGCATCGCACAACACATAATCGAGCCGCAACCACGGGCCGATGAGCTGCTGCACCGGCCCGCCGCGTCCGGGAAACGTCATGCCCCAGCCCCGCCCGCGCGCAGCGAACGCATCGGTCCATTCGCGCGCGAACATGCGGTAAAGCCAGCCGTGGTCGGGCATGTTGAAATCACCGGCCACAATCATCGGGCGCATCTCCCGGCGCAGCGCCTCGCGCAATGCCTCGGCCAGCCGCTGTCGCTCCTGCCAATACGCCGCGTTGGCGTCGCGGTCAGCCCGCGAGAGCAACCCGCGCCAGCGCACCGCTTCCAGCCCGTAACCTTCGCCCCGGAACTTTTCCAAAAACCGACGCGGCGTCGGCATGTGCACGTTGTAAAGCACCACCGCCCGCCCGTTCCAATCCAACTCAAACCACGCCGCGACCGGCTGCCGATCGTATCGCAATGCTCCCACCAGGCCGCTGCCCCGGATCGGCCAGCGACTCGCCACCACAAACTCGCGCTGGCGCGCGCTCCAAAAACCCGCGCGATTTGCCGTTGGCAGCAAACCGGGCCGACGCCCATCTTGATAGAGCACCACGTCCGGCTGTGTTTGTTCCAGAAACGCCGCCAGCCGGCGCGGGTCGCGTTGTCCGACGTTGGCGGTCACGACCGTGAGCGCGGGCGCGCGGGCGGCCAGCGGGCGATGCCATCGGAAGCCCATGTAACCGAAACCCACGCCCAGCGCGATCGCCAGGTGCAGCGCGCACAGCGGCTTGTGCCAGAGCACGCACAGCGGCGTGAGCACCAGCAGCGGCGCCAGCCACAGTTGCGGCGGCAAAAACAGCAACCCGCTCCACAACCAGTGCGGGCGACTCCACAACTCCAGCACGGCCAGAAACACGCCGAGCAGAACCGCGTAAACCACGCTGCTCCAGCCCAACAGGGCGCGCAGCCGGAAACAGCGCGCCTTTCTCGGGGCATCGGTGGCGTCGGGCGTCGGCGGCGTCATGGGCGACGGGCGCGAGTCTGGGAAAGCGGTGTCGGGGCGACAAGCGCGGGCTGGCCGGCCAAACAGCTTGAACGGGCGCGGCGCAAGCGCCTACGCTGGGCTTGTGGATCGCACCGAGGCCAGCGCGTTTGACGTGTCCCGAACCAGTTTCCTGCTGCGCGCGCCGGTGTCGCGTTCCTACGCCAACTTCATCGGGCGCAAAATCTTCCTCTTCCTCGTCACGATGCAGGAGCTGGGCGCGTTTGCGCTCATCACGCTGGGCGTGTGCGCGCGGAAACTGCGTCGGCCCGTGCCGTTGATTCGGGAGTTGATTTGCGAACAAATCGCCCGCTGCGGGGTGCGGCTGTTGCCGATGTTTTTGTTTGTCGCGCTGGCGCTGGGGTTTCTGGTCATCGGCCAGACCGTCGCGGTGCTGGCGCAGGTGGGCGCGATTCAATGGCTCGGTTCGATCATGGTGGTGGCGGTGGTTCGGGAGATCGGCCCGTTGCTGGCCGCCCTGCTGGTGCTGGCGCGCGTCGGCACGGCCAACGTCGTCGAACTGGGCACGGTCCGCGCCCTGGGCGAGGTCGAGGCGTTGGAGGCGCTGCGCATTGACCCGGTGCATTACCTGGTGGTGCCACGCGTGGTGGGGCTGATGCTCGGCACCTTCGCGCTCACGGTGTATCTGATTCTGGGGGCGGTGCTCAGCGGATACATCTGGGCGTTTCTGCAGGACGTGCCCATCCGGCCCGGCGAATACTTCAGCCAACTGGCCGGGGCACTGACGTATCCGGACTTCGCGTTGCTGGCCCTCAAAACCGCCGCGTTCGGCTTCGTCATTGCCATCGTGACCTGTTACCACGGCCTGGCGCGTCCGTTGCCGCTGGATGCGGTCTCCAACGCCACCGTGCGCGCCGTCGCGCAAAGCATCGTCGGCTGCGTGCTCCTGGACGCCCTGTTCATCCTCGTTTACCTGAACGTGTGAATCCTGCTCCTCCGAGCCAACCGCACAGCGTGTCCCCCGCCCGCCCCGCGCCCGCCGGGGCGCTGTTGGAGATGCGCCAGGTCAGCTTCGGCGCGATGCGCGATCAGACGCAGCCCGTCGCCACGGAGGTCAACTGGACCGTATGCGCGGGCGAAGTCTGGGTCGTGGCCGGGCCGCAACGCTCGGGGAAAACCGACCTGCTGCTGTTTGCCGCGGGGCTGATGCCGCCGTTGCGCGGCACGTATCGCTGCTTTGGCGTGGAGATGCCCGTCACCGGCGATGCGCCGCTGGAGGCGTTTCCGCCCGTGGCGCTGGTGTTTGACGGCGGCCAGTTGTTCAACCACCTGAGCGTGGCGGACAATCTGGCCCTGCCGCTGCGCTATCACGAGCGGCTTCCGGCGGACGCCGCGCGGCGGCGCGTCGAACCGTTGCTCGAAGCAACCGGCCTGACGCCGTGGGCCGAGCGGCTGCCGCAAACGCTAGGCCGGAACTGGCAAAAACGCGCGGGCCTGGCGCGCGCCCTGGCCCTCCGCCCGCAACTGCTCCTGCTCGACAACCCCCTCGGCGGCCTGGACGCGCGGCATCGCGCCTGGTGGCTCACGTTTCTGGGCGCACTGGCCCGGGGCCAGACCGCTCTCGAACTGCCTCCCGTCACGTTGATCGCCACCGACGATTCATTTGAACCGTGGATGGGCGCGGCGACGCGATTTGCGCTGTTGCATGAGGGCCGGTTCACGGTCATTGGCGACCGCGCCGCGTTGCACGCCTGCACCGATCCGCTCGTTGGCGAGTTGCGCCAGCGCGAATTGCCGACTGGCGCTTGCGGCCCCGACACGGCACTCTCCGAACGCCAGAGTTGAGCATCCGTCGGAGTCGAATCGCCGATGCAAGACCTCACCCCGCAACTGCGCACGCGCCTCAGCCGCATGGAGCGGGCCGTCGGCTGGTTTGTCCTGCTGGCCACCGCGCTGCTGGTGGTCGGCTTCGTCTATTACGTCTATGCCACCGCCCAGCGCAAAGGCTGGTTCAAAACCCGCGCCCCGTATTTCACCTTCGTGGACCGCGCCACCGGCCTGAAAGAGGGCGACCCGGTCATGCTCATGGGCTTCGAGGCCGGACGCATCACCCGCATCCTGCCGCAGCCGCCGGAGGATTTTTACCACCACGTCTATGTTGAGTTCGAAATCGTCGAACCCAACTACGGTTATCTGTGGACCGAAGGCTCGCGCGTGCGCGTGCTGGCGAACTTCCTGGGCAAACGCGTGCTCGAAGTGACCAAGGGCACCAACGGGTATCCGATCTACATGTTCTCGCCCCTGCGCGAGCTGACCCTGGCCGAGGCGGAAAAACTCGAATCGCCCGAACGCTGGCTGCTCGGTGCCGACATCTACGACGCCACCGAAACGAACCGCGTGTTGAAGGCGCTCCGTCCGTTGAACGCCGAGACGCTCGCGCGCTTGCGCGAACTCGGACGCGAACGCTTTCCCGCCTTCGACAGCCGCGAACATCGCAAATCCCCCACCGCCGTCTGGGACGACCCGACCGGCAGCTACGTCAAATTCATCCGCGAGCACAACCCCAGAGCCCAGCAAAAGGCCAACATCTACTGGTTGCTCGCCGACGAAACGCCCGACCTCAACGAGCGACTCGAAAAACTCGTGGCGCAGGTCGAACGCGCGTTGCCCGACGTGCTCGCGCTCACCAACCAGCTCGCCGCGGTGCTCAACCAGACGGCGAGCGCGGCCTCCAACCTCCACGCCCTTCTGTTGGAGGCGCGTCCGGCAGCAACGAATCTCGCCGCTCTGAGCGCGCAGTTGCGCGGCGAGGGCGCGCTGGGCCAGTGGCTGCTCGGTCCGGAGGGCGCCCGCCCATTCCACGCCACGCTCGAACAGGCGCAACGCGCCCTGGCCAATGCCGACACCAACCTCACGGCGCTGGCCGAGAACCTGGCGCGTTCCCTCGACAACCTGGCGGGCATCACCAGCAACCTCCACGCGCAGGTGCAGGCCAACACCAACATCCTGAGCGAAATTTCGTCGGCCATCGTGCATGCCGATGAACTGGTGCAGGGCCTCAAGCGCCACTGGCTGTTGCGCTCGGCGTTCCGACCGGCCCGCACCAATGCCCCGTCGCCCTCCCCGGCCCTGCCCGCCCCGAAGTTCCGCGACGGCCGTTAAGCCTCGAACCGGCAGTTAAGCCACGGATGAAACACGGAAGGACACGGAGGGAAGCTCTTGCGCAGAAACGGCGCCCCGCCCGGTGGGCGAAAACGGCTTTGCCGCAACCATCCGTGTGAAATCCGCGTTCCATCGGCGGCCCAGCACCCCGCCAGGCCGCAACGTCCGTTGCAACATTAAATCGCGACCGCATCCTTAAACCGTGTTCGTTGTTCGATGTTCGATGTTCACCGCCGTGCGGTGCCTCACCCGCACTCTGCCCCCTCCCTCGGGTGAGAGGGAATGACGACGCCGGTTCTCCCCGTCGTGTGACCCCAAGGCTCATGCATGCCCCTGTTCAAAGTTCGAGGTTCAAAGTTCAAAGGTTGGTATGACGGTGTCGCTGCTTTTGATTCGCCGACTGCCAACGTCCCTTCCCCGTTGTCAGGGCGTGGACAATCCGGGAAAGTGTTCCCGTGCGCGAGACGTTGGTAGTGAACGAAATCTACCTGAGCTTGCAGGGCGAAAGCACCTTCGCCGGGTTGCCCTGCGTGTTTGTGCGCCTGACCGCGTGCAATCTTCGGTGCTCGTATTGCGACACCGCCTACGCCTTCACGGAAGGCCGGCGCCTGACTCTGGACGCCGTGCTTGATCAGGTGCGCCAGCTCGCCGCGCCGTTCGCAACCGCCGCCACGCAAATCCCAAATCTCAGATTACCCCTGGTTGAACTCACCGGCGGCGAGCCGCTGCTCCAGCCCGCCGCGCTGCCGCTGATGAAACAGCTTTGCGACGAGGGCTTCACCGTGCTGCTCGAAACCAGCGGCGCGCTGGACATCGCGCCCGTGGACGCGCGCGTGCATCGCATCATGGACCTCAAGTGCCCCAGCAGCGGCGAGGTCGAACGCAATCGCTGGCAAAACCTCGCGCACCTGCGAGCCACGGACGAAATCAAGTTCGTCATCGGCACGGTGGAGGATTACGAGTGGGCCAAAGTGCAGCTCCGCGCGCATCGGCTCGAGGCGATCTGCCCGGTGCTCTTCTCGTGGGTGCATCCGCTCGCGCCCGGTCAGCGCGATCCTTCGCTCAAGCCGGTGCCGCCCGGCCAGACGCCGCTCTCGCGTCGTGAACTGGCTGAACGCATTCTGGCCGACGCCCTGCCCGTGCGCTTTCAAGCGCAGTTGCACAAGATCATCTGGCCGCCGGACCAGCGCGGCGTGTGAGCGGCGGGTTTCACGCATGAACACCACCGAAGTCCTCCAACTGCTCCGCGCCCACGAAGTACGCAACGTCACCTGCATCGCCCCGGACGGCTCCTGGCCCGTGGTCTGGACGCGCGCGCGCGGCGTGCACGTCTGGGACGCGGAGGGCCGCCGCTACGTGGATTTAACCGCCGCGTTCGGGGTGGCCGCGACCGGGCACGCCAACCCGCGGGTCGTGCGCGCCGCCCAACGACAGTTGACCCGACTGCTCCACGCCATGGGCGATGTTCATCCGCATCCGCTCAAGGCTCAACTGGCGCGCGAACTCAGCCGCATCACGTTCGAGCGTTGGACCGAGCGACCGAGGGAGTCGGCATCCGGCGAAAACCAACCGCTGCTCACCGGCAAAACGCTCTTCTGCAATTCAGGCTTTGAAGCGGTTGAGGCCGCGCTCAAGACCGCGGTGCTCGCCACCGGCAAGCCGGGCGTGATCGCTTTTGAAGGCGCGTATCACGGCCTGGGCTACGGCGCGCTGAGCGTTACGCATCGCGAGTTTTTCCGTCGCCCCTTCCGCGCGCAACTGGGGCGGTTCGCCCATTTCCTGCCGTTTCCAGAGGCAGCTCCCGACCGCGACCACGACGGCTGGCTGGAGCGCCTGGCGGATGCAGCACGGCGCATTTTGCGGCGCGCGAAAATCGGCGCGGTCCTGGTCGAACCGATTCAAGGTCGGGGCGGCATTCGGATGCCGCCGCCGGAATTTTTACCGTGGCTGCGGCGCTTTTGCGACGAGCACGGCGCGCTGTTGATCGTGGATGAAATTTACACCGGATTCGGGCGGACGGGCCGATGGTTTGCCTGTGAGCACACCGGCGTCGTGCCGGACGTGATTTGCCTGGGCAAGGCGCTGGCGGGTGGGTTTCCCATCTCGGCTTGTGTTGGCCGCGCCGACGTGATGGACGCCGCGTGGCCCGAATCGCGCGGCGAGGCCTTGCACACGAGCACGTTTGCGGGCCATCCGGTCGGCTGTGCGATGGCCATGGCGCAATTGAGCGAGATCGAACGCTTGAAGCTGCCCGAGCGCGCCGCCCTGGTCGGCACCTGGCTGCTCGAACGACTCGGCGCGTTGCGCGCGCCACGCACCGGTTTGCGACTGAGCGCACGCGGGATGGGCCTGATGGTTGGGCTGGAGGTGCGTCGGCGAGACGGCGCTCCGGCGGGCGAGGAGGCATTTCGCATCGTCAAAGCCATGTTGCGCCGGGGCTACATCCTCCTGACCGAAGGCGAGCACGGCAACGTGCTCAGCTTCACGCCGCCGCTGACGATTTCCAAGCCCCAGTTACGCGGCGCAATTGCCGCCCTGCAAAACCTCTTCGGGGGTCCAATCCCCGGTTGAACCGTCGTTCAGATTCAACGCCGAAGCGTCAGGGCGCAAACAGCGAGGGCGTCCAGCGTCAGAGCGTCGGAGCGTGGAGCGTCAGAGCGTGAAGCGGGGGAGCATAGCCCAGGCTTCCAGCTCGCTGGTTCGCCGACTTCCAGTCGCGGAGTGAAGGCGGCGATCCCAACTCACAAAACTCTGAACTCTGAACCTTGAACTTTGAACTTTGAACAGGGGCGCATGTGAGCGACAGGTCATCGCATTGTGCCTGCGCGGCTTGGGCAATCCCCTCTCCCTCGAGGGAGAGGGAAAGGGTGAGGGTGAGCGCTCTGTGCAACAT
>JAOAIM010000182.1 GCA_026414705.1 Verrucomicrobiia bacterium
TCTCCCTCGAGGGAGAGGGAATTGCCCAAGCCGCGCCCGCCCTGCGCGCCAGCGTCTTGGAGTGCGGCGGCTTGCCGCCGCTTTAGCTGCGCCGACTCCCCAGTTGGCGACACCGCAGATCGCCAATCTGCACTACGCCCAAACGCTCCGACGCTCCGACGCTCTGACGCTCTCACGCTCCACGCTCCATTCGCTGGTCAGCGTTCGCTGGTCGGCCGCGGGGGTGCCGCTGGTGCGCCGTAGGCGAGCACCGAGAGGGCGAGCAGACGGCGCACTTCGGCGCGGGAGACTTTCACCGGGCGCGTGGGTTCCAGAACGCGGGCCGTGCGCAGGAGCGCGAGGGTTCGGAGGCCGATGAGAATCGGCCAGGCGCAGGCCAGGCGAACGCGCGCGCAACGCCACGGCAGCGCATTGGTGTAGGCCCAGCCGGCGGTCAGATGCGCAGTGGCCAAATCCAGGTAACGGTCGTAGAGCGGGCGCAGCCGCGCCTCGTTGTCGGGGTTGAGCAGGTCGGCGGGCGCGAGCTCGAGCCGGCGCAGTTCGGTTTGCGGCAGGTAACACCGGCCTTTGCGCAGGTCGGCGGCGAGGTCGCGCAGGATGTTGACCAGTTGAAGGCCCTTGCCGAAGCGGACGGCGTCGGCCAGCAGGCGGGTTTCATCCAGCGGCGCGTTCGGGAATAGATGCGCGCGGCAGAGGCGCGTCCAAAATTCTCCGACGCATCCGGCCACGCGCCAAGTGTAATCGTCCAGTTCGGCCTCGGTCTGGAGGGCGAGGACATTTCGGGCCGACGCCTCGGCGAAGCGTTGCAAATCCAGTTCCTGGCCGCTGAGGATGATGTCGAGCACGTCCCGAACGCGTCGCGCGTCGGCGGGGTCGAGTGTCTCCAACGCGGCGAGCGATGCCTCGGCCTGTTCCAACAACTTGCGTTCGGCGTGGGTTCCCTGGTGCGCCGCGAGGTGGGTGAAGTTCAACGCCGGGCGGGCCGTGTTGCGAATGCGCTGGCGCAACTGCCGGAGGGCCTCCAGGCGTTGTTCGGGCGGCACCAGTTCGGTGTCGGCAACGGTGTCGGCAGTGCGCGCGAGCAGGTAGGCCAGTGCGATCTGCGGGCGAACGGCTCGCGGCAACACGCGCAACGTCAGGTAGAAGGAGCGCGACGTTTGCCGGAGCAAAAGAGCCGCCGAAGCGGGGCGCATGTGCGCTGGGCGCGACACGCGCCGACTATGGCGGCATTCGGGCGCGCAATCCAGCCCGGCGCGACCTGGCCCGAAGTGCCGGGGCGCGCCGCGCTGCGGGACGGCATTTTTCACGGGGCTGAAGGGTGTTGTTGCGGAGGGTTCTGTGCGAGATGCAGGCTCAGCCGCCTGCGGGCCGGGGGACGGTTGCGGGTTTTGCGTTGGCGGGATGGCCGGGGTTTTCCGCCCGCTGCGTTCGGGTGCTGGCGTGTTGGCGCGCAGTCTGGTTGATTGCGCCGGTGCGTGAAAGTTTCAGCGAACGTGGCGGGGGCTGGGTGGTGGCGCAGTTTGCCCTGATGAGCGCGGTGCTGGCAGGCGGGGTGATGTCGCGCGGGGCGCTTGGGGGCGAGTGGTTGCTGGCGCCCGGGGCGGTGTTGCTGGTGGCGGGTGCGGTGTTTGGCGTGGCGGGCGCGCGCGTTCTGGGCAAAAGCCGCACGCCGTTCCCCAAACCGCGCCGGGACGCGCGCCTGGTCCGGCACGGCATCTACGCGCGGGTGCGGCATCCGCTCTACACGAGCGTGATGTTGCTGTCGCTGGGCTGGGCGTTGTGCTGGCAGAGCGCGGTGGCGTTGGGGCTGGCGCTGGCGCAAATCCCCTTCTTCATCGCCAAGGCGCGTCGGGAGGAACGTTGGCTGAGGGAGCGGTTTCCCGAATACGCTGATTACGCGCGCCGGGTGCCGGCGTTTTTGCCCCGGTGGCGGCGCGGCACTGAGAACGCGGATTGATTGCGGCTTTTCGGCCGGGCCGGGTTTTGTAACCATTTTGGGCGTGCCGGCTCAATGCGGATGGGCGCATGAAATGTGAAGAACTGTTGGCGTGGTTGAACGAATACGTGGATGGCACGGTGGACCCCGGCATCTGCGCCGAGTTCGAGAAACACCTGGCCGGCTGCAACCCCTGCCAGATTGTGGTGGACAACATCCGCAAAACGATCACGCTCTACCGCGCCGGTGAGCCATATGAGTTACCGCCCGAATTTCAGGAGCGACTGCACCGGTTGCTGCGGGAGAAATGGAAGCAGACGCGCGGGCCGGCCGGCCCAACGGGTTGAAGCCCGGTCGGCGTCCCGCAGAAACGGTCGCCGGGGGCGGCGCGGCGCGCCAAACCACAACACCAACACACACCACGATGCACTGGTCCTTCCGACTCGGCCGGTTCTTCGGCATTGACGTGTATGTTCATTTCACGTTTCTGCTGTTGCTGGGCTTCATCGGCATCACGCACTGGATTCAATTCCGGCATCTGGCGGCGGCGCTCAACGGCGTGGCGTTTTTCGTGGCGCTGTTCGCGTGCGTGTTGTTGCACGAGTACGGTCACGCGCTGACGGCGCGGCGGTTCGGCATCCGCACCCGGGACATCACGCTGCTGCCGATCGGCGGGCTGGCGCGACTGGAACGGATGCCCGATCAACCGTTGCAGGAGTTGTGGGTGGCGCTGGCCGGGCCGGCGGTCAACGTGGTCATCGCGCTGCTGCTGATCGGGTATTTGGCGGCGGCGGCGATTGTCGTGCCGGTGGAACAGTTGAGCGTGACGGGCGGGCCGTTTCTGGCGCGGCTGGCGGCGGTGAACGTTTTCCTGGTGCTGTTCAATTTGCTGCCGGCGTTTCCGATGGACGGCGGGCGCGTGGTGCGGGCGTTGCTGGCCACGCGGATGGATTACGCGCGCGCCACGCGCATCGCGGCGCGGCTGGGCCAGTTCATGGCGTTTGTGTTCGGGTTTGTCGGGCTGTTCTGGAATCCGCTGCTGCTGTTCATTGCGTTGTTCGTGTGGATCGGGGCCGAACAGGAAGCCGGGTTGGTGCAGATGAAATCGGCGCTGGTCAACACGCCGTTGCGCGCGGTGATGATCACCGATTTTCGGACGCTGGCGCCCGACGACACGCTGGCGCGGGCGGTCGAATACATTTTGGGCGGGTTTCAACAAGATTTCCCGGTCGTGGACGCCGACGGGCGGCTGGTCGGCGTGCTCACGCGCAACGATCTGATTCGCGGCCTGAGCGAAATGGGGCGCATGGCGCGCGTGGACAGCGTCATGCAGCGGGATTTTCAGGTCGCCACGCCCTTTGATGTGGCCGAGAACATCCTGGCGCGGCTGCAGGAATGCAACTGCCACTCCCTGCCCGTGGTGCACGAGGGCCGCGTGGTGGGCCTGCTCAACGCCGAAAACCTCGGCGAATTCCTCATGATCCAGAGCGCGCTGCGGCGGCGCGAATCGGCTTGAGTCGCGTGCGCCGGGCGCGCATCAGCCCAAACGCCGTCGAAACTCCCGGCATGCCGCCGCCACGTCGTTGGCGTTGAGAATCGCTGACACCACGCAAATGCGCGTCGCGCCCGCTGCCAGCACCGCGTCGAGGTTTTGGAGGTTGATGCCGCCGATGGCGAACCAGGGGATGCGCACGTGCTGGGCGGCCCAGCGCACGTAATCGAGCGTGACGGGAGGCGCAGCGGGTTTGGTGGGCGTGGGGAAGACCGGGCCGATGGCGATGTAATCCGGCCCGGCGGCCAGCGCGCGCCGCGCCTGGTCGGGCGCGTGGGTGCTCAGGCCGATGCCCAGGGCGCTGCCGGGCGGGCGCAACTCGTCCACCGAACGATGGCCGGCATCGAAGAAATCCTCCTGGCCCAGATGCGCCATGTCGGCGCCGACCTCCAGGGCCAGCGCCGGGAAATCGTTGATGACCAACCGCACGCCCGCGCGGCGCGTGATGGGCAAGATCGCCTCCGCCATGCGCCGAATCTCCTCGAGCGAGGCGGTTTTGGCGCGCAGTTGAATCAGGTCCGCTCCGCCGTCGCACAGTTGCTGGGCGAGCACTTCTGGCGCGCGCCCGCGCAGATACGCGGTGTCCACGAACGCGTAAAGTTTGCAGTCAGCCAGCGGTTTCATGCGCGCGAGCGTGTTGGTCGCCGCACCGGTTCCGGCGCGGTTGAATCCGTCCTGCCCCCAACCGCCTCAACGAATCACCATCCCACCCATCACGATTCCACCAATCACCACCGGACCAATCACCCTTCCACAATTACGGTTCAACCAATCACGATTCCACCCATCACGATTTGGCCGATCCCAATCCCACACGTTCCCCGGTCTTCACGCACTCAAGGTCTTCAATTTTTCCTCCAACTCGCGCGCCAGCAGCGCGTCGAGGATCGGGTCCAGGTCGCCGTCGAGGACGGCGGGCAGGTTGTAGAGGGTCAGGTCAATGCGGTGGTCGGTGACGCGGTTTTGGGGGAAATTGTAGGTGCGGATGCGCTCGTTGCGTTCGCCGGTGCCGACCTGGGCGCGGCGCTGGGCGGCGTATTGGGCGTTTTGCTCGGCAGTGCGCAGGTCGAGCAGGCGCGCGCGCAGGACGCGAAGGGCTTTGGCTTTGTTCTTTTGCTGCGAGCGTTCGTCGGCGCAGCGCACGATGAGGCCGGTGGGCTTGTGAAGGATTTGCACGGCCGAATCGGTCGTGTTGACGCCCTGGCCGCCGGGGCCGGAGGCGCGGCACACAGTGATTTCGAGCTCTTCGGGCTTGATCTCCACGTCCACCTCCTCGGCTTCGGGCAAGACCGCGACGGTGCAGGTGCTGGTGTGGATGCGGCCCTGGGCCTCGGTCGCCGGCACGCGCTGCACCCGGTGCACACCGCTTTCATGTTTGAGCCGCCGATACACCTCGGTGCCGGACACCAGGAAAATCACCTCCTTGAACCCGCCCAGGTCGGAGGGGCTGGCGTCAAGGGTTTCGACCTTCCAGCCGCGCGCCTCGGCGTAACGGACATACATGCGATAGAGGTCGGCGGCAAAGAGGGTGGACTCGGTGCCGCCGGCGCCGGCGCGGATTTCGATGATGGTGTTGCGCGAATCGTTGGGCTCGGGCGGCAGCAGGGCCTGCCAGAGCTGGCGCTCCAGGCGCTCCCGCTCCACTTCGAGGCGGCGGATTTCCTCCTGAGCCAGAGCGGCGAGTTCGGAGCCGGCCGGTTCGCTGCGCAGCAGGGCACGGTTTTGCTCCAGTTGCGCAAGCGTCCGGGCGTAGGCCTCACCCGCGGCGGTCCACTCGCGAAGGCGCGCGTATTCGCGGCCCAGCTCCTGGGCGCGCTGCGGCTGCTCGAAGACCTTCGGGTCGCTCAACGCCCGTTCCACCTCGGCGAGGCGGCGGGCGAATTTTTCGATGTGCGGTTTGAGGTCCATGCTCGAGCCGGTGGGGCCTGAAAGCGCGGCTCAGATTCGGACTTGAACGCGAGTCGCGCTGTCGGGCCGCGCCTCAAAAAGAATCCGCCCGCCCCCCCGCGAGCCGCGGGCCGGACGGGCGGCGCGAAATGGGAGGGCTACTTTTTCTTTTTGCGCGAGGCGGCCAGGGCGGCCTGAACCGCCTGCGTCTTGGCAATGCGTTGCTGGAACTTGTCCACGCGCCCGGCGGTGTCCACGAACTTTTGTTGCCCCGTGTAAAACGGGTGACAGACATTGCAAATCCCGACGATGATCACGGGCTTGGTGGAGCGGGTTTTGACCACGTTGCCGCACGCGCAACGAATTTCCGCGTCCACGTATTTCGGATGAATGTCCGCTTTCATAAAGGACGGGCAGGCTAGCAGGTGCGAGCGGGTTGACAAGCCGTGATTCGGCGTCGCGACGGGTCGCGGACGCGCCGGAAGGATTTCTGTTGCACCGCGCCCCGCCGGGGACGCTATTCTGACGGCGCAAGGGCGTGACCCCGCGCGCATCGGCACGTCCGCGGAGCGTCAGGTGGCCGGAGCGCACCGGAGCGCCGGGCGGGCGGAGGCGCGGGCCGGGCGCGCCACAACCTTGGGAGCAGCCATGTCAAACCAGATCACTCGCAGCAAAAAATCATTTCCGAAACTCAAAAAAAATCAGGTGCAGCTCATCGCCAGCGGGGATTTGCGCCTCTCGGCCAATCAGGTCTGCTGGCCCGCCCAGCAGGAAATGGAAACCAAACTCCGCGCCGCCATCGAGGCCGAGGGCTGGCAACTGGTGCGCGCGCATCCCTTCGACCCCGTCGCGCAACACGGCTTCATTGATTCGCAACGGCGGGGCTTGGAAGTGTTCAAGAACATTGACCCCGATGCGCCGCTGATCGTTGCCGAATCGGTCTGGCAATACTCGCATCACGTGCTGGCCGGGCTGACGACCCATCGCGGCCCGATTCTGACCGTCGCCAACTGGTCGGGCACCTGGCCGGGCCTGGTCGGCATGCTCAACCTCAACGGTTCGCTCACCAAACAGGGCGTGCGCTACTCCACCCTCTGGAGCGAGGACTTCACCGACGATTACTTCAAAACCCGCCTGCGCCAGTGGCTCAAAACCGGCAAATGCACCCACAAGACCGATCACGTCGTGCCGTTCGGTGACGTGAAAATACCCGACCGCGCCCGGCGCCTGGGCGAATCGCTCGCCGAACAATTGCGCCGGGACAAGGCCATCCTGGGCGTCTTTGACGAAGGTTGCATGGGCATGTTCAACGCCATCATCCCCGACCACCTGCTCCACGCCACCGGCGTGTTCAAGGAACGCCTCAGCCAGTCCACGCTCTACGCCGCCATGCAACAGGTCAGCGACGCCGAGGCACGCGAAATCCTCGAGTGGTACCTGCGCCGCGGCATGAAATTCCACACCGGGCCGAATGACGCAACCGATCTGACCGAGGAACAAATCCTCTGGCAGTGCAAAATGTACATCGCCGCCGTGCGCATCGCCGACGACTTCGGCTGCGACGCCATCGGCATCCAGTATCAGCAGGGTCTCAAGGACCTGTTGCCCGCCAGCGACCTGGTCGAGGGCACGCTCAACAACACCGACCGACCGCCCGTGCGCTCGCGCGACGGCAAGCGCGTGCTCTTCGAGGGCAAACCGCTCACGCACTTCAACGAGGTGGACGAATGCGCGGGCCTTGACGGCTTGATCACGCAGCGCGTCCACGAAGCCCTCGGCCAGCCGGTCGAGAACACCCTCCACGACGTGCGCTGGGGCGACTGGGATCGCTCCGGCAGCACACGCGATTACGTGTGGGTCTTTGAGATCAGCGGCGCGGCGCCGCCGGCGCATTTCGTGGACGGCTGGGCCGGGGCGGAAGGTTTTCGTCAACCGCCGATGTATTTCCCCAAGGGCGGCAGCACGTTGCGCGGCATCTCCAAGCCCGGCGAAATCGTCTGGTCGCGCATCTATGTGGCCGACGACCGCCTGCACATGGACATCGGGCGCGCGGGAGTGGTGGCCCTGCCGCGCGAGGAAACCGAACGCCGCTGGAAGGCGACCACCTGGCAATGGCCCATCATGCACGCCGTCACCTACGGGGTGACCCGCGACCAGATGATGGCCAAACACAAGGCCAATCACGTCCAATGCGTCTATGCCACCGATGGCAAAGCGGCGGATTTGTGCGCGTTAACGAAGGCGGCGATGGCCAACGCGCTGGGCATTCGGGTGAACTTCTGCGGCACGCGCGCCGGCGGCAAACCGTGGTGACCGGAGTTCAAGCGTGGGAGCGTCAGAGCGTGAGAGCGTCGGGGCGTGGCGCAGATTGGAAATCTGCTGG
>JAOAIM010000183.1 GCA_026414705.1 Verrucomicrobiia bacterium
GATGTAGAGCTTGTAGGTTTTTTTGACCGGCAGATGGGCGCGTTTCATGCCCGGAAGGTTTCCGGCAAAGCGCTCGGAAGACAACGTCAAACGACGCTGGTTGGCGCGATAAGGCGACGAGCGGAAGCCCCGCGGGCGGCGGTGGGCCGGGCGGCTTACTGGTTGTGGGTTTCGACCGGGGCGTCGGTGCCCGGCAGCCTCAGATCGGCGAAGGGGTTGTGGCCGAAGGTGCGCTGGGACTGGGCGCCGGCCGGTGCGGGGTTGGGCGGCGGGGGGGGGGGGGGGGGGGGGGGGGGGAGGGGGGGGGGCGGCGGCGGGGCCGCCGGCGCTGTCGGATTCGCAGCCTCGCGTTCGAGCTCGCGCGGATTCCTGGCGCGCTTGTTGCGCGGCAGGGGGCTGATCATGACGTGGATGCCGCGGCCGACGAGCTTGGGTTCAAAGTCGGCGTGGCCGTACGGCGCGATGGCGTCGAGGAATTTTTTGACGACGTCAAAGCCGAACTCGGTGTGGGCCATTTCGCGTCCGCGGAACTTGAGGGCGAGCTTCACCTTGATGTCGTCACAAAGGAAGTCAATGGCGTGGCCGACCTTGATCTTGAGGTCGTGGGGGTCAATGCGCGGACTGAGCTGGATTTCTTTGACCTGATTGGCGTGCTGGTGTTTGCGGGATTCTTTTTCCTTCTTGGCCTGCTCGTAACGGAACTTGCCATAGTCCACCAGGCGGCAAACCGGCGGGGTGGCGTTGGGGGCGACCTCGACCAGGTCCACGCCGTGGGCGCGCGCCATCGCCAGGGCCTCGTTGAGCGGAAGGATGCCAACCTGCTTGCCGTCCGGCCCGATGACCCGCACCTCACGGGCGCGAATCTTCCCGTTGATGCGCGGCATCGGGGCGAACGAAGAATGACGTGAAGCGAAAGGGCGGCTCAAGACGCCCTCACCGGTTGAAGATTCATGTCCGAGTTACCATCACAACACCGGCCCGTCGCCGGTCAACCAACTGAGGCTTAAATAAACGGCGACCGAATTCGGATGCAAGAGGAAATTTCCCGGTCGGCATGACGTGCGGTTGACCGCGGTTTGGGCGGAAGCCGCAGAGGTGGCCGGGCACTTGCGATTTCGGGCGCACTGGCGCTTTGGGGGCGCAGCGGCCGACCGGTGGGCGCGGTGCCCGGCCCGGGCGGACGGCGCGCCGGATTGCCGAAAACTTCGGAACGTTCAGCACCTTATTTCGGACGCAAGAGGATAAATTCGCCACGGCGGTTCTTGGCCCAGGCTTCCTCGTTGTGGCCGGGGTCCACGGGCCGGTCCTCGCCGTAGCTGATGGTTCGGATGCGGACGGGCGTGATGCCGCGTTTGACCAGGGCCTCGCGCAGCGCCAGGGCGCGGCGTTCGCCCAGGGCGCGGTTGTATTCCTCGGTGCCGCGCTCGTCGCAATGGCCCTCGATGAGGAGTTTGACGTTGGGGTCGGCCTTGAGGGCGGCGGCGACGGCTTCGACGTGGGGCAGTTCGCTGCGTTTGACGACGGCGCTGTCGAAGTCGAAGTGCACCGTGTGGGCGGCGAGCGCGGCGCGGTCGGCGAGCATGCCCTCAAATTCTTCGAGGCCGGCGAGGGCGCCGCCGCCGGTGCTGACCGGTTCGCCGGGACCGAGGCGTCCGCCTTCGGGCAGTTCGCTGGGTCTTTCGCCGCCGGGCACGCCGGCGCGGGCGCCGGGCAGGGGCGTGATGGGGGTGGGTTTTTTCTTGCAACCGGTTGCCGCGAGGCTCGCGGCGACTGCGCAAATCAGCAAATACGTCAGCTTGCTTGAGTTCATGTTCGGTCCTTCGGCGCAGGGCTATCTGGCCCAACTGGGTTGAGAACTGCTTCCCGAAAACCGGGAGGCATCTTTGACTTGTTTGGTGGGCACGTCAAGCAGGGACAGGACACGGCGTCCGCTCTGCCGACGCGCGAAGATGACGGTGCGGGAGTTGGCGGCCCAACAGGGGTCTTCGCCGCTGACCAACACGGTGGCGGTGCCGCCGCCGGCGGGCACGACGCAGATTTCGAAGCCGCCCATCTGAGCGGTGAACACGATCCACTTGCCGTCGGGCGACCAGTCCGGCTCGGAGGGGTTGGAGATGCCGCGGGTGGTGATGATCTGCAACGGGCCGCCGGAAGCGGGCACTTTGGCGAGCACGCGGCGTTCGTTGACCTTGGTGGCGAAACAAACCCAGCGCCCGTCCGGCGACCAGCAGGGCGAGGATTCATCGGCGGGCGTCTGGGTCAGTTGCACCAGATTGCCGCCGTCGGCGTCGGCCACGTACACGTCCGGGCTGCCGCCCTTGCTCAGGATCATGGCCACGCGGCGTCCGTCGGGCGAGGGAGCGGCGCTGGTGTTCAGGCCGGGATACCGCGCGAAGACGCGCCGCTGGCCGCTGCTCAGGTCGTGGAAGAAGATGTCCGGGTTGCCGAGCCGGTAGGAGGTGTAGTAGAGCGCGAGGCGTCCGGGCACCCACGCGGGGGCGGCAACGATGGTGTTGTCGCGCGTGACGGCCTGCGCGCCGTGGCCGTCGAAGTCTGCGACGTAAATTTCGCTGTTCGCGCCGGTGTCGAGTTTGAAGGCGATTTTTTTCGAGGGGTCAATCGGCGTGCGGCCGAGGGCGCGGATGAAATCCTCCACGAAGGCATGCGCCTGCCGCCGCAACGTGGCGCCGGTGTAGCTTTTGTTGACCAGGAGGGACTTGTTGATGCGGTCGGTGGCGCGGCCGGTGAGGCTGCCGTCATTGCTGCCGCTCAACAAAAACTGCGCGGTGTCCGGCGCGGTGAAGCTGAAGCCCTGAACGAAAAGGTCGAACTGAATGACTTCGAGCGCCTCGCCCGTGAAGCCGCTGATCGAGACGGGGATGGGCCGGGTGGCACCGGGGACGATTTCGCGGACGATGTCCACCACGTCCGACTGACCGGGGGCGCGAGCGACGGCGAGCCACAGGCCCAGGGCAACAAGGCCCGCGCACCCGCGGTGACGGGCGACCGGGCGCGGGGCTCGGGCAACCAGAGGTTGATTCAAGAATCGCTTCATCCGAGAGCGCGTTTGGCTTTGACGTTGAATCTGATGGTGACGGTGCGTTGGTTTTCGCGGGCCGTTTCGGGCAGCGGCACGACGTAGGTCACGCGCCGCAGCACGGCCTCGACGGAGGCGTCCACGAGCGGATTGCCGGAGGCGCGCACCAGCCGGGCCGAGACCACGGAGCCATCGCGGGCGATGGTGACGCTGGCCGTGGCGGTGGCTTCGTCGTCGGTCACGTCGTCGGGGACGATCCACGCGTCGGAATAAACTTTTTTGACGGCGTCGAGGAAGTTGGCGTAGGGCAGGCCGCCGCCGCCGGGGCCGCGCAATTCGACGGTGGTGGTGGCCGAGGAAAGACTCTGCTGGAGACGCTGAGCGGCGGTGCGGGCGGCTCGGGCCAGTTCGGTTTGCGTGTCGCGGGGTGGCGACGTGGGTTTCGGTTGGGGTTTGCGCACGACGGGCGTGAGCTGGATGTCGGGCGCTTTGCGGGTGGCGGGTTTGAGTTCAAAGCTTTCCGGATCGCGGGCCGGCTGGGGCGGTTCGGGAGGTGCGGGGGTGGGTTGGGAACGGAGCACTGGTGGTTGAACAACCGGTTGCGGGGGTGGCGGGCTGGGCTGCGGGGGAGCGGGTGGCGCAGGGGCGGCCTGGGGGTTGCCGCCGCCGGCGAGTGCCTCATCAATCGTTTTGAGCGGCACAAAATCAATGAGGGGTCGGGCATCTTCGAGACGATCCAGACTCCGAAATGCCGGTCCGACCACCAGCAAGGCGATCAGCAACAGGTGCATCGCTGCCGACGCGATGAGACATTTTTTCTGGGTGCGATTCATCGTTGCTGGGGCGGCAGCGTGCGGATGGAGTAACGGGAGATGCCGGCGCGGGTGCAACCGTCCACCAGGGCCACGAAGTCCTTCATGCGACTGTTTTCGTCGGCGCGCACGTAGATGACGAGGTTGGGATTGTAGCGGAAGTCCTGGGCGAGTTGAGCGACGATCTGGTCCAGGCGCATGGGGCGGCGGTTGAGGGCATAGACGCCACGCGGGTCAATTTCGACGGTGCGGATGTCGCGCTGGTCGAGTTTTTTTTCGGCCTGGCCGGTGGCGGTGGGCAGGCGCAATTCGAGGCCTTTCTCGAGCAGCGGCGTCGTGATGACGAAGATGATCAACAGCACAAACGCCAGGTCCAGCAGCGGGGTGATGTTGATCTCGCTGAGGGTGACCAGGGCGGTGCGTTTGGTGAAGCGGCGCATGGCTTGAGCGGCTGCTGAGGGCCGAAACGGTCAGCGGCGGTATTGATACTTGCGGGCGATTTCCTCCGGGGTGGGCTTGTCGGCCTTGGGCGCCGGGGTGCGCAATCGTTCGTGCGCGCGAATGGCGTAGTAAACGCCCCAGGCGACAACGACCACGGCCAGGCCCAAAAAAACCAACGACCCCGTCCGCCCGAACCGTCGCAAGGTCCAGTTGCTGACGCGTTGCCAGAAGTTGCGATGCAGTTCGTGTCCGCAGACCGAGCAATGTTCGGCGATGCGCAGGTTGCCGTGGCCGCAGTGGCGGCAGGCGATGCGGAGGTGCGCGCCGCATCGGCGGCAGTGATTGCGCGCCTCCGGCGGATTGACGAAGCCGCACCTGGCGCACTGGATGCGCGATTCGGACCGCGTTTCAGCCGGCATGGTTGTTTTCCTCAGCCAGGTATTCGGTTTCCATTTTCGAGACCAGCTCCTGGGCGAAGTTGTCCAGTTCGACCGTCAGGACACGGAGCGTGTGCACGAGCCAGTTGTAACCGAACATGGAAGGGATGGCGACGAGCAGGCCGGCGACGGTGGTGATGAGGGCGGCGGCGACGCCCGGGGCCATGGCGGCCATCGTGGCGCTGCCCTGCTGCGCAATGTGACCGAAGGTGCTCATCACGCCCCAGACCGTGCCCAGCAACCCCAGAAACGGCGCGCCGCTGACCGCAATCGCCAGCAGAATCAGGCCCGACTCCAGTTTGAGCGATTCCTGGGCGACGGCGTTTTCGATGAGGCGCTTGACGTGTTCGATGCCCTTGAGCGAGACGTGCCGGCGGCGTCCGCCATCGGGCGTGCGCAGGCGCGCGTCCAGTTCCAGGCTGCCGGCCTGATACACGGCAAAGAGCGGACAGCCTTCGGCCTGGATGCGCCGGTCAAACATGTCGAGCACGGATTTCTGGGACTTGAACTCGGCGGTGAAGTATTGGTTGAGCTTCCGGGCGCGGCGCATTTGGAGGGCCTTGGAGGTCATGACCGACCAGGCCAGGATCGAGAACAGGATCAAAAGGATGATGATGGCCTTCCCCTCCGGGGTGGCCTGTTCCCAGATGTAGAGGAGTTCCGCCTTGTTGGAAGCGGTTCCCACGACGGCAAAGCACAATGCGCTCATTCACCCGACAACTGTTCTTGGTCGTGAGGAACCGATAGTCGCCCAAGCATCCGAGCGTCGAGCAATTTGTTCGACGCAGTGTGGAGCGCGTTGTTCAAAAAAAGCAACCGCTTTTTTGCGCGGGCCGGAGGGCCAACACTCGCGCCGGTCGGACCGGGCGCATGAGGGGCGCGCAAGCGATTCGCTGGGGCGCGGAGGGACGAGCTACCAAAGAAAAGACCGTTGCTCGGCCACCTGCGTTTCGCCGTCCCAGAGTGTCGCGCGCCAGGCGGTCAACTCGCCGAACCGGCGATAATCCTCGCCGGTCAGATGCAGGCGCGCCCAACCGCCCCCTGCGCCGGAACGGTCCACCTGCACCCGCGTTTCGAGTGTCACCTGCGTGGGCAGGTCGCCGCGCGCCGAGCCGCGCAATTCCAGTCGCAGCGTCAACGGCGTCGGGCGGCCGGTGCGGGCGCGCCATTGCACGTCAAAGCGGATGCCGGAGCGCAGTTCGGGATGCTCGCGCAAGCGCGCCTGGTAGGCGTCGCGGTCATAGAGGCTGGGCGAGAGCGCGTGGCGTCCCTCCCGGTCCAGGAAATGTGGCAGCACCTTGATGAGGCGCGCGGAAGTGGCGTCGGCGGCGGAGATCGAAACGGCCAGGGCGCAAACGATCGGGAACAGGAAACGGCGCATCGGCCCAACAGTAGTTTCGCGCGGCGGTCGGGGTCAAGCGGGGCGGCTGTGTGGTTGCGGGTCGGCGACGCGGTTGCGGGGCCGGGCCAGCTCAACGAGAAGTGATGATTTGTTCGGCGGGAGCGACCTGGCCGGCCGGTGGCGGGGGCAGCACCGGGGCGAGGCTGACCAGCTTGCGCCAGGTCTCACGTTCGGAGGGCGACATTTCCGCCCAGCGTTGCGCGCTGCGAAGGAATTCTTCGCGTTCGGCCGGTGGCAGCGTGGCGAATCGCGCGAACGCCTCAACGCATCGCGCCCGTTTTTCCGGGGGCAACTGCTCGAACTCCTGAAGGGTGCGTTCCATGTGGCGGCGCTCGGCTTCGGAAAGCGTTTGCAACGCGCGTTGTTTTTCCTCGGGCGTCAACTCAAAGAGCCGATTGAATCGTTGGGAAAGGCCGGAAGGGTCGGGTGGCTCGTGGCCCCGGTGGCGGCGGGCGGCCGAACCGCCCCAAACGAAAAAGCCCGCGGCGGGCTGGTTGGTCAGCAGCAACCGCTGCATGGGCAGCGGCAGGGCGTCCCATTGACGCAACCGCGATTCCACCAGCGCGCGCAGATGATCGGGCACGTTGGTGAGCATCGGAGCGCGTTCCTCCGGTCGCAGGTGCAGCAACGGCAACAAGTGCCAGCGCAGCTCCGTCGCCTGCAATCGCAGTTCGCGCTCTTCGGGACTGAGCGCCTGATACTCGGCAATTTTGTGTTGGAGGCGACGCCGAATTTCCGGTGGACGCGCCGCCAACGCCGCTTCCTGTTCGGCGGGCGAAAGCAGCAACAGTTCGCGGAACGCCGCCACGGGTGAGACCGGCGCATTGGTGGAAGCGGGGACGGAAGCGGTGGCCTGCGCACGGCTTTGCTGCAAGCCTCCTGTGCACCAGAGCGCGAGCGCCACGGCCAGGACGCAGCCCGGCTCTGCGCGCCGTCTTGGAGGGCAACGGCTCATTGCATGAGCGCCAGCAGTTCCTCGTCCCACGGCGGCGTGCGGCTCAGTTGCCGGACCACTTCAAAGTCTTCAAGCGCCTGGGGGCTGGGCACGGCCGGCAGGGCGGCAATCAGCGTCAGGCTGCGGCGCCACTCGGCTTGTTGTCGGGCCTGATGGTGCTGAAACCAGAACACCCCGGCGCCGAGCACCAGCGTGGCCACAGCGGCGCGCGGCAACCACCGCCGCCACGACGAGGCCACCCATTCGGACCACCGAGCCGCACCGCGGGCCGGGGTTTCGCGTTCAACGGCCTGGAGGACGCGGGCGCTGAAGTTTGACGGCGCCGGCGTGTCCGGCAGCCGCGCGAGCATCTCGGTCAATCCGCGTTCCAGCTCGAAATCGTCGCGCGCCTCCGGGTGCGCTTCAAGCCAGGCGCGCAACCGGGCGCGCTCGGCTTCGCTCAGGGTGCGTCGCCAGAGCCATTCGCGGGGCGGTTCAGGTGCGGAAGCCTCGTGCATCATGTCACCTCCCGTTAATCACCCCGCGCGGCGGAAAGTTGCA
>JAOAIM010000184.1 GCA_026414705.1 Verrucomicrobiia bacterium
CTGGGAGAGGGAGCGGGTGCGCCGCGCGCTGGAAAACATCGAACAACGAACACTGAACATCGAACATCGAATCGTGAAGGGGAGCGCACGCGTCCCGCGTGCTTTTTTCAGCGTCCCGCTGAAAACTCCGTTTCACCGGCGGGATCCCAGGTCGTCGTTCATAGTCAATCGCGGTGGTGTGCCGGGCCTGTCCGAATTGTGCCGCGCTGTTTCGCCTGACGGGCGGGACGCACGCAAAATCTGCCAGCTCGACGCCAGCGCCCAGAGCCAGTTCAACGCGAACAGGGCGATGCCCAACAACGGCCAGCGTGCCGCCCCCCAGAGCGCCCGCAAATTTTCCACCGGATCGGACAGCGGATCATCGAATTGACCCCGGTGCGCGGCAAACCAGATGAAGAACTTCACCCCGCCCACCAGCGTCAGCGCAAACGCCGTCAGGGTGACCAGCGCCTGCACCAGACCGATCCAGCGCCCGGCCATGAGCGTGCCCAGCCCGGGCAGCGCCAGGTTCGTCGCCAAGCACGCCCGTGCCACATCCCGATCCCGGGCCACCCACGCGAACCCGCGACGCGGTTTCATGCCAGGCTCAACCCGACCGGCCGGTTGAAGTCCGGCCCGATCTCGGAGGCGCGCCGACGCACACCCATGCGAAGCCGCCTTTCAATCCGCCCGTAGGCAACCGGGCGATGGAATTGAGGCGAGTGCAAAATGCGGATGTTGTCGCGTCCCATCCGTGTCTGTCCGAGTTCATCCGCGGTTGGGTTTGTCAGGGGGAGAGCCACGCGCCGCCGGGCAGATTGCGATACACGGCAAACGCCGCCGCCACCGCCAGCACCACCCAGGGCAACCACATCGCAACCCGCCCCGCGCCCGCGGCTGAACCAGCGGGCCGCAGCAAAAACCACAGGGCCGCCAGCGCGCTAACCGGCAACGCCAGCACCACCAGCGCGTTGCAACGCCACGCCGCCGCCACGTTCCCGTTCAACAGATGATGCACCGCCCGCGTGCCGCCGCACCCCGGACAATTCAATCCCGTGACCGCGTGAAACAAGCACACCGGAAAAACTCGATGTTGCGCGGGGTCGAACACGTAAAGCGCCGCGGCCAACGCCATCGCGCCCAAAAGAAGGCCCAACCGTTCGATGCGACGCGCCGGTGGGCGGGTTTCGAGCCGGGGTGGCACGCCGTTCGCGCAGGTTGCCCGGGCTGATCCGTTCATTGGAACGCCCCCTTGACTTCCGACATGGTGAGCACCACCAGCGCCCAGATGCCCGCGGCCAGGTTCAACAAACAGCAACAATTCCACCACGGTAGCAGCGTTAAAATCGCGGTGGCCATCGCAAAGCCGTAAGAGCGCATTTTGAGCATTTTGAGCGCACCAATGAGCCGCAGAAGGGCGAGCGCCGCACCCAACGCGCAGGACCAGACCGTGATCTGAATAAAGAGCCGGCTCTCAGGACCCAATCCCTTCATCAGCACCCGAAACGCCTCCTCCAGCTTGGGCAGCATCGGCAACAACGGGATGAACGCCAGGTTGCTCACCAGGTCCAATACCGCCAGCACCAGCAGGAAAATCGCCGGCCCCCGCACGCGCTCGGCCGGTGGCACCACGCTTGCCGCAACCGGCGCGCCCGGCGGCGGCAGCAGTGGCAACGCCATCGCCAGTTCCGGAAACGACGCCAGCGGTTTCCACTCGGTTGACCCTTCCTCGCAGACGCGGGTTTGCGCGTTGGCCCGGCCCTCGGCGATCCATTGCTTGATCTGCTCGGCCGGGACCGGCCCGTACTCCTTGCCATCACCGCCGATGATTTTATACATGGCCGAACTGTGTTCGCTGTGCCCGGCGCGCGTCAAGCGATGGCCGCGCGCGGTGCCTGTGCCGAAGCGCCCGCCTCAAAACCACTCCCTGCGCCCGTCCACATACGTGCGCACGAAGTCGGCGTCCGACTTGGACAGATAAATGATCCCCTCGATCAGCCCGATGACCCACATCACGCACGTCGCCAAGCCGCAGCTAAAAGCCCCGGCCACCAGGGAAATCAACAGCATAACAACCCCGGCGCCGGTGTAGCCGAGGATGAACTTGTGGATGCCCAGCGCGCCCAGCAACACGCCGCAAATCCCGGCGGGAATTTTCGTCGCCGCGCGGTCGGCGACCGATGGAGGCAGCGCCGGAAACGGAGGCAGCGGCGCAAGCACCGCAGCAAATTCCGGCAACTCGCCCAGCCATTTCCATTCGCCGGTCCCCTCCACCCGCACGCGCGTTTGCGCGTTGGCCCGGCCCTCGGCGATCCACTGTTTGACCTGCTCGGCCGTAACCGGCCCGTATTCTCTGCTGTCTGCTCCGATGATGCGATACATGGGTTGCCTTTGGTTGAGCGTTATGCCCGGGGTCCGCGCGAACCGCTGTGGCCAGTAAGCGGGTATCCCTTGCCGGCGTCAAGGCGCGGCGGGTGCAATCGTCTCAAGCTCCGGCCAGCTCTTGGAGCTTCGCCCTGGCGCAGCCTTCATCAATCGTGCGCGCTGCCAGTTCCCAACCCTCGCGCAGCGACCCCACCCGGTCCGCCACAACCAAGGCCGCTGCCGCGTTCAACAGCACCAGGTCGCGCTTGGGCCCGCGCTCAAGACCCGACAAAATGTGGCGCACAATCTCGGCGTTCGTTTCCCGGTCACCCCCGCGCAACTGCGCCAGCTCGGTCGGTTGCACCGGCAGCGTTTCGGGCGCAAGCGTGGCGCAGCTCACCTCCCGGCTTTCCCCAAATTCCGCGACCGTGTTGCCGCCCAGGGTGGACAGCTCGTCCAGGTGCAAGGCGGCCGCAGGATCGGCCTGGCCGCAGGCGACCATGCCGCGCCGCGCACCCAGGCCCCGGAGCACCTGCGCCATCGGCACGCACAACTCCGGCCGCGGCACCCCGATCAGTTGCGCGGTGGGCCGCGCCGGATTCAGCAGCGGGCCGAGCAGGTTGAAAATGGTGCGTTGCCCGCGCTCGGCGCACAGCTTCCGCGCCGGCGCAATGTGCTTGAACGCAGGGTGAAACCGGGGCGCGAAAAAAAACGCAAACCCGTGTTCGCGCAGTGACCGCGCCGCCTCCTCCGGCGACAACTCAATGCGCACGCCCAGTGCCTCCAACACGTCGGCACTGCCCGACTGTGACGTCACGGCGCGGTTGCCGTGTTTGGCCACCACCACGCCCGCCGCCGCGCACACCAGCGCCACGCACGTCGAAACGTTAAACGTTCCCGCCCGGTCGCCACCGGTGCCGCACACGTCGAGGATCTCGCCCGCGCGCGTTTCGGAATCGAGCGGCGGCGCGACCGCCCTCTCGCGCAACGCTCGCGCGAACGCCGCGATTTCTTCGACCGTCTCGCCCTTGCGCGACAGGTGCATCAAAAAGTCGGCCTTTGTGGTCACGGGCTCGGTCTCGTCCACGAGGGCTTCCACAGCCTCCAGGACCTGCGCCTCGCTCAGCGGCTGGCGGGCGAGCAGTTGCGGGATGAATTTCTCAAGCACGACTTCACTCTAAAAATCCGCAGGCCGCGCACAAGGCGCGAAAACAGCTCGCGGTTCGGGTGGATCGTCAGAGCGTCGAGCGCGGAGCTTCCGAGCGTACGGCAGGCTTTCACGCTACTGGTTCGCCGACTTTGAGTCGGCAAACCCAAACCGGCGACACCAACGCTCAAAACTCTGAACTTTGGACGTTGAACAAGGTTGTGCGCGAGCACCGGGCCAACCTGCGCGCGAAAGGCGGCCTGGGCAATCCCCTCTCCCTCGAGGGAGAGGGCCAGGGTGAGGGTGAAACGCCGCGAGCATGTGAACACCCTCACACCCACGACGCGTTCTCCCTCACCCCAACCCTCTCCCGCTGGGAGAGGGAGCGCATCCGGCGGCCGTAGAAACATCGAACACTGAACACCGAACATCGAACATCGAATGAAGAGGGGGAGCGCGCGCGTCTGGCGTGAGGTTTTCGGCGTCCGGCCGAAACCGCTGTTTCAGCGCAAAGGGTGTAGCGGCCTTGGGCGATCTGGCGTCTGAACAACCTGGCGGTCTGTTAATGGCCGGTTCGCGAAACGCAGGCCGCCGGCTCGCGCCGACACGCGATTGGAGCGTGGACACAGCCGCGCCGTTTCGCTTAGGCTGGTCAAAGCGCCGGAACGTTATGCCTGAGACGCGCAGGAAAAAGAAACGAACGAAATGGGTCGTGACGGTGGTCGTGCTCGTCGCTCTGGCGGGCGGCGGCTGGGCGTACGTGCAGCGACACAAACAGGACCGTGGGCCCGTTTACCAGACCGCCGTGGTCACACGCGGCGAAATCATCCAGTCCATCACCGCCAGCGGCACGCTCAACCCGGTGACCAACGTCCAGGTCGGCAGCCAGATTTCCGGGATCATTCAGAAAATCTTTGTGGACTTTAATTCGCCGGTGAAGGCGGGCCAGGTCGTTGCGCAGCTTGACCCGGCCACCTATCAGGCCAACGTGCTTTCGGCCGAGGGCGAGCTGGCCAACGCCAAAGCCAACCTTGAACTCGCCCAGGTCAACGCTCGCCGCGCCGAGGAACTCTTCAAAAACAATCTCATCTCGCAGGCCGATTACGACCAGGCCATGGCCACGCTCCACCAGGCCGAGGCCCAGGTCAAAATCCGCACCGCCGCTCTGGAGCGCGCGAAGGTGGACCTGAGCCGTTGCACAATCTACTCACCCGTGGACGGCATCGTCATCTCGCGCAACGTGGACGTGGGCCAGACCGTCGCAGCGAGCCTCAGCGCGCCGGTGCTCTTCCAAATCGCCAACGACCTCTCCCGCATGCAAATCAACGCCAACGTCGCGGAGGCCGACATCGGCGGCGTGGAGGTCGGCCAGCCGGTTGAGTTCACCGTGGACGCCTACCCGCTCCAAACCTTCACCGGCCGCGTCGTGCAGGTCCGCAACGCGCCCATCACCGTCCAGAACGTCGTCACCTACGACACGGTGATCGAGGTCCACAACCCCGATCTCAAACTCAAACCCGGCATGACCGCGAACGTCACGATCATCACGGCCCGGCGCGACAACGTCCTGAAAGTGCCCAATGCCGCGCTGCGGTTCCGCCCGCCCGAGGTCGCCAACGCCGAAGCCCGCACCAACGCGGCGCCCGACCGCGCCTTGGCCTCCGCCCCTGGTGGCGAACGCATGAACCGCGAAGGCGGGCCGCGCGGAGAACGCCGCCGGGGCGACGGCTCCGGCCCGACCCGCCCGCCCGGCGGCTCGCGCCCGAAAGCCGAACGCCACGCCCTGCGCACGGTTTATGTGCTCGAGACCAACGCGCCCGCCGCCGATTCCCCGCAACTGCGGCCCGTCCAAATCAAATGCGGGATCAACGACGCGGTCGCCACGGAAGTGCTCGACGGTCTCCAAGAGGGCGACATTGTGGTCACGGGCGTACAAACCCCGGGCGCCGTGGCCGAAAACCGGCCCACCAATCCCTTTGCACCCTTCTCGCGCCGTCGCGGCGGCTTTTGATCTCCCGCGCGCCCATGCCCCCGGTCATTCAACTGGAGGACGTTCACAAGATTTACGACACCGGCGAGGTCGAGGTCCACGCCGTGCGCGGCGTCTCCCTGACCGTGCAGCGCGGCGAATTCGTCGCCATTCTTGGCGCCAGTGGCTCGGGCAAATCCACGCTCATGAACCTCATCGGCTGCCTCGACCGCCCCACGCGCGGACGTTACCTGCTGGATGGCCGCGACGTGTCGCAACTCGACCGCGACGAGCTGGCCGAAATTCGCAACGCCAAAATTGGCTTTGTCTTCCAGGGCTTCAACCTCCTGCCCCGCACCTCCGCGCTGGAAAACGTCGAGCTACCGTTGCTCTACGGTCGGTTGCGCCGCCGTGCCGAGGTCACCGAACGCGCCGTGCGCGCGCTTGAAATGGTCGGCCTGGGCGACCGGCTCGACCACACCCCCAGCCAGCTTTCCGGCGGCCAGCAACAACGTGTCGCCATCGCCCGCGCCCTGGTCACCGAGCCAACCCTCATTCTGGCCGATGAACCCACCGGCAACCTCGACAGCCGCACGAGCATCGAAATCATGGACGTTTTCCAGCAACTCAACGCCCGCGGCATCACGCTGCTGATGGTGACCCACGAACTGGACATCGCCCGATACGCCCAGCGCAACGTCGTGATGCGCGACGGACGCATCGTCAGCGATGAGCCGGTGCGCGCGCGGTTGTGCGCGGCCGAGGAACTACCCCGTCTGAAGGCTCAACAAGAAGCCGCCCAAATCGCCTGAGCCCGGAAACGCGGCTCGACCACCGAGCCATTCGGAAAAGACGCGCTCCGGCGCTGTTCGGAGAAGCCCCCGGCCCTGGCACAGAGCGAGCGTTTGTCCGCTGTGTTCGGCGGATCAGCTCGCACCGCCCGAAACGCCGGGGGTTCGGTCTGCGGCTGCCCGAGCGCCTGAGCGAGAACGTTACGCCGCCAACGCAGCCTGCTTGCTCACCCAGTCGTAACCCTTGGCTTCTAGTTCCAGGGCGAGCTGCCGGTCGCCGGAGCGCACGATCCGCCCGTCCACCAGCACGTGCACGAAGTCGGGGATGATGTAGTTGAGCAGGCGCTGGTAGTGGGTGATGACCAGTTGGGCGTTGTCGGGTCGCTTGAGGCGGTTGACGCCGTTGCTGACGACCTTGAGCGCGTCAATGTCCAGGCCCGAATCGGTTTCGTCGAGGATGGCAAGCTTCGGCTCGAGCACGGCCATCTGGAAGATTTCGGCGCGTTTCTTTTCGCCGCCGGAGAAGCCCTCGTTGACGGAGCGCTTGAGGAGTTCTTCGGGCAGTTCCAGCAGCTTCATTTTCTCCTTCACGAGCGTGAGGAACTCCATCGCATCGAGTTCCGGCTCGCCGCGGTGCTTGCGAATTTCGTTGAGCGCGGCCTTCAGGAAGTAGGTGCTGTTCACACCGGGGATTTCGACCGGGTATTGGAAGGCCAGAAACAGGCCCTCTCGCGCCCGCTCCTCGGGGTCCATCTCCAGCAGGTTCTTGCCGCAGTAGAGGACCTCCCCGCCGGTGATGTCGTAACCCTCACGTCCGGCCAACACGGCGGCGAGCGTGCTTTTGCCGCTGCCGTTCGGCCCCATGACCGCGTGCACCTCGCCCGGATAAATGGTGAGGCTTACGCCCTTGAGGATTTGTTTGCCCTCAACGCCCGCGCTGAGGTTTTTGATTTCCAGAATCGCTTGCTTGTTCATGACTCAAAAATCAACCACGGATGAACACCGATGAACACGGATGAATTCTCATGAAACGACGCGCTGCCATTCCAAACGCGCCCGTTTGAAATTTAGAATAAGGCCGACCTTGAGGCCGGTAATCCGCAAATAATTCAGCATTTTGCCCCGTTCGTGGTCGGTTATCCGATCAATCACCTTTGTGTCCACAATCACAGTCCCGAAAACGATCAGGTCTGGGATGAATTCTCCGATTTCGACTCCCCGGAAAGCAACGGGAAACCGGCGCTGCTGGTCAAAAGCGATGCTGTTGGCCTTGAACAGCACCACGAGCGCGTTCTCGCAAATCTTCTCGTGCAAACCATGACCCAGCTCGTTGAGCACCTCAAAGGCAAAACC
>JAOAIM010000185.1 GCA_026414705.1 Verrucomicrobiia bacterium
ATGCGTTTGGGGCCCAGGCCGGGGATTTCGAGCAGCTCGACCAGCCCCGGCGGAATCGAAGCTTTCAGTTCGTCGTAGTAACGGAGTTTGCCGGTGGTGACCAGCTCGGCGATTTTGGCGGCGATGCTCTCGCCGATGCCCTTGACCTCGGCCAGGCGGCTTTCGGCGACAAGTTTTTCCAGCGGTTCGGCGAGACTTTCCACCGCGCGCGCGGCGTTGAGGTAGGCGCGCGTTTTGAACGGGTTCTCGCCCTTGAGTTCGAGCAGCGTGCCGATTTCGACGAGGATTTCCGCCACGCGGTCTTTGTCCATGGCCGCAGTATGGTTGCGCCGCGCAGGTGCGGAAAGGGCAAACTCGGTGCGGGGTCGTCACGCTCCGACCGCCCCCGTTGAAGAGCGGGCGCAGAATCACGCGCGGCGTTGAGGCGTTGAAGCGTCCCAGCCTGGGGACGGGCGCGCCGGTGCAAGGCTCTGGTGCGGCCCGGCAAACGTCCATCCCTTCGGGCAAAACGACCTGCGCCGCTACCGCAACAGCGCCTCGGCATGGCGCCGGGCCGCCGCGTCCCCGCCGCCGAGCATGCGCGTCAACTCCGCGACGCGCCCGGCTCGATCCAGCAACGAGACTTCCGAGACGGTGCGTCCGCCCTGTACGCGCTTTGTGACCAGGTAGTGAGCCGCAGCGGTGGCCGCCACCTGCGGCAGGTGCGTGATGCAGAGCACCTGGCGGTTGGCGGCGATGAGCTTGAGCTTGCGGCCAACGGTGGTGGCCGTCTCTCCGCCGGTGTTGGCGTCCACCTCGTCAAACACCAACACCGGCACGTCGTCCTGCGCGGCGAGCACGGTCTTGAGCGCGAGCATGACGCGGGCGATTTCGCCCGAAGAGGCAATGGCACGCAACGGTTTGGCCGGTTCGCCCGGATTCGGCGCGAACAAAAACTCGACCGTGTCCAAACCATGTGAAGCGAGGCGTGCTCCGGCCTCGTTCAAGCCGGTTTCTTCCAACGTCGTGAGCGCGATTTCGAAGTCGCTCCGCGCAAAACCCAGGTCGGCCAGTTCGCGCCGGACAGCCTGCGCCAGGCGCGGGATGATTTTGCGTCGCCGGGCCGAGAGCGCGCGTCCGACGCGCCACAATTCAGCGTGGGTGGTTTCCAGGGCGGCGTTGAGGCGGGCCAGTTCGGCGTCGCGGCTTTCGAGCGCCTGCAACTTGCGTTGAGCTTCTTCGCCGAAGGCGATGACATCGGCGAGCGTCGGGCCGTATTTGCGTTTGAGGGACTGGAGGAGGTTGAGGCGTTGTTCGAGTTGTTGGAGGCGGGCGGGGTCGAGGTCCACGCGGTCGGCGTAGCGCGACAATTCGCGCTGAAGTTCGTGGAGCGATTCGATGGCCCGAGCGTGGAGTTCGAGCAGGGGCGCCGTGGCGGGATCAAGGCGATGCAACTCCTGAAGCAGGCGACCGAGCGCACCGGCCTGCGTGAGCACGGCGGTGTCGCTCTCGGCCAGCGTGTCGAGGGCGGCGCGGCTCAGTTCGAGCAGTCGGGCGGCGTTGGCGGCGCGATGATGTTCCTGAACCAGTTCCGACTCTTCATCGGGCCGGAGTTGCGCGGCGGCGATTTCCCGGGTTTGAAACCGGAGCAGGTCAAGCTGCCGGGCGTAGGTGCGCTCGTCCACGATCAACGCCGCCTTTTCGGCCTCCAACGCCTCGCGGCGGCGGAGCAGTTCGGCGAACGCTTCGCGCTCGTTTTCCAGGCCGCCGAAGGCGTCGAGGATGGCCAGTTGCCGGGTCGGGTGGAGGAGCGACTGATGCTCGTGGGGTCCGTGGATGTCCACGAGCCACTGGCCGAGGGTGGCGAGGGTGTTGAGCGTGGCGGGCGAGCCGTTGATGAACTGGCGGTTGGCACCGGCGGCGGTGAAGACGCGCTTGAGGATCAACTGGCCCTCGGCACACGGCTCCAGGCCGTTGGCTTCCAGAAATTCCGTCAAGGGCGCGCGCAGGCGGGTGATGTCGAAGACCGCCTCCACCGTGCAACTGTCGCAGCCGCTGCGCAGCAGGGTGCGGTCGGCGCGTTCGCCCAGCGCGAGGTTGAGCGCGCCGATGAGGATGGATTTGCCCGCGCCGGTTTCGCCGGTGATGACGTTGTAACCGGGGCGCAACTCGAGGGTGAGGTCGGCGGCGAGGGCAAGGTTTTTGATGCGCAACGTCGTGAGCATCGGTAGATTCGCGCGACCATTTGACCGGCAGCCGCCGCGTTCGGCAAAAGAAAATTCAAGCATGGCGTTCAGGTGCATCGTTCTGGGATCGGGCACGTCGCAGGGCGTGCCGCTGATTGCGAAGGATTACCCGCCCTCGTTCCTGGCCAATCCGAAGAACCACCGCACGCGCGCCTCGATTTGCGTCGAGACCGATCAGGTGCGGCTGGTGGTGGACACCTCCCCGGAGTTCCGGCTCCAGATGCTGCGCGAAAACATCCGGATGATTGACGCGGTGGTGTTCACGCACGGGCACGCCGACCACATTTTGGGCCTGGACGATTGCCGCCGGTTCTGCGAGTTGCGCGACGCGCCGATGCCGGTCTATGCCAGCGCGGCGACGATGGACGATCTGCGGCGGGTGTTCCGCTACGCCTTCGGCAACCAGCCGCGCCCGCGCGGTTACTTCACGCCCGAGCCGCACCTGATTGACGGGCCGTTCCGGCTGGGGGACGTGGACATCGTGCCGTTGCCGGTGCCGCACGGCGAAACGCCCACCAACGGGTATCTGTTCGTGCAAAACGGACGCGCCCGCCTGGCCTACATCAGCGATTGCAAGGAAGTGCCGCCGGAGATTGTCGAACGGATTCGGGGCGTGGAAGTGGCGATGCTCGACGCAATGCGGCGTCGCCCGCACCGCACGCACATGTGCCTGGATGAATCGCTCGCGGCGGCGCGGCGCATCGCCGCGGGGCGCACGTTCCTGACGCACCTGATTGACGATTACGACCACGACCTGGCCGAGGCGGAGCTGCCGCTGGGCGTGCGGCTGGCGTATGACGGGTTGCGGATCGAGTTTGAAGATTGAGCGGCGGCGCCGAAGTTTGTTCGCACACGGGACGCTCTCAGCGGTCAAAAGCAACGATGAAACCACACCGAGCCGTTGGGTTTGCCGCTGTGTTGCTGGTCTGGAGCGCGGTTTGCGCCCTGGCCGCCGATGCCGGGGCGTCGAACGACGGCGCGCAGGTCGTGGTGGTTTACAACACCGCGTTGCGCGAGTCCCGGGAGGTGGCGGAGCATTACGCGCAGCGGCGGGGCGTGCCGAGCGAGCAGGTTTGGGGGCTGAAACTTTCAACGAGCGAGGAGATCACCTGGAAAGAGTATCTCGAGACGCTGGAGCGGCCGCTGTTGCAGAAGCTCGAAAGCTCCGGCCTGTGGCGGTTCGGCCCGGCGGAAGCGGCCACCAACGGCGCGCCGCGCGGGGCGCGCAAGGGCGAACGGGTCGTGGATGCGCGCAGTCGCTACCTGGTGCTCTGTTACGGCGTGCCGTTACGAATTGCCCACGACGCAAATCTGGATGACCCCGGCGCGGCGGCGTTGCGCCCGGAGTTCAAGAACAACGGCGCCGCCGTGGATGCCGAACTGGCCTGTCTGCCGCAGGCGCGCAACGCGCCGGTGCGCGCCGGCCCGCGCCACAACCCGCTTTACACCACCACCAACGCGCCGCTGCTGCATCCGACCAACCACATTTTGCTGGTGGCGCGGCTCGACGGCCCGACGCCAGACCTAGCGCGGGCCCTGGTGGACAAGGCGCTGGAGGCGGAGACCGAGGGGTTGTGGGGGCGCGCCTACTTTGACGTGCGCAACGTGACCGAGCCGGGTCTCAAGCAAGGGGACGACTGGATTCGGGGCGCGGCGGAAATTTGTCGTCACCTGGGCTACGAGACGGTGGTGGACACGGGCGGCGACACGTTTCCGCCGGGGTTTCCGATGAGCCACATCGCGTTTTATGCCGGTTGGTATCGGGAGCACGTGTCCGGCCCGCTGGCGGCGGCGCAGGTGGAATTCATGCCCGGCGCGTTTGCGTATCACCTTCATTCGTTCAGCGCGGTGACGCTCCGGGCCACGAATCGGGCCTGGGTTGGCCCGTTGCTGGCGCGCGGGGTCACCTGCACCTTCGGCAGCGTGCATGAGCCGTATCTGGGCGGCACGCCGGACGTGGGGGTGTTCGCGGGACGGTTTTTGTTTTACGGGTTCACGTTCGGCGAGGCGGCGTATGCGGCGCAACCGGTGTTGTCCTGGCAGACGACGGTGGTGGGCGACCCGCTGTATCGGCCCTGGGGCAGGTCGCTGACCGAGCGCATTCGAGAGCAGTTGCTGCGGGGCGGTCGGCGGCTCGAATGGGGGCATTTGCAACTGGTGAACTTCCAACTGGCCAACGGGGCGCCCCTGGCCGAAGCGGTGCGTTACCTGGAAAACCAGGACATCACGCGCAAAAGCGCCGTGCTCACCGAAAAGCTCGGCGATCTGTACGCCGCGCAGGGCAAGCCCTCCTCGGCGGTGTTCACGTGGCAACAGGCGCTCAAGCTCAATCCCTCCCCGCAACAGCGGTTGCGCTTGCGTCTGGCGCTGGCCGAAAAACTGGCGGCGCTCAACCGCGACGAAGAGCTTTACGAAAACTATCAGCGCCTGCTCGAGGAGACGCCCGGCTATCCCGACACGCCCGCGATTGCGCGCAAGTTGCTGACCCTGGCCGAAAAACTGGGTCGCGCTGAAGATGCGGCGAAATACCGGGCGCTCACCAACTCGGCGTCACGAACCAACGGGCCGTAACCGAACGACGGCGAACCGCAGCCGTTTGTGAGCCGTGCCCGGCTTGCATGTTTCACGCTCGGTGAGTTCGGTATCATTGGCACCGGGCTTGAGCCCGGTGCACGCGCGCAACCCCGCGGGCCAGCCGTTTCAACGGCTTCCGACACTCAGCAAAAAGCTGCTGAAGCGCCCCCGACCGGCTTGTGGGCGTTTTCGCCGGGCAAAAGCGCGGTGGAAAGGAGACGGCTGACAAACGTGCTGCCGGGTAGGCCGGGATGGTTCGATGCGGCCGGGAGCAGCGGCGGCTCGCGGCGCGCGCGGGACGCGGACGGTTTTCCGAGGGTGCGGGAAGGGTATTTTCAACGAGGCCGGCTTGATGCATAATTTTCACGGGCAGTTGCACAAACTGCGAGTCAGAGCTTCTTGGCACTGGGGCGTATCGAGAACACCATTTCTTATACGATGAGCGTCAACTCGGTGAAGCTGGCCCGATATTCCATCGGCCTGGGGGATCGTTTTGCCCAGGAGGCCGAGGCGCAATTGCGCGCCTGCATTGAGATGGCCGAACGGGGCGTGGAGGTGATTCCGGTTTGGAACAAGTCGAATCGCGAGCATCTGACCGTGGGCTCCGAACCGGCGAGCGTGCGCGCGGCGGCAGAGGCAGCCATTCGCAAGGCGGGTTGGAACAAGCCCTGGCACGTGGACGCCGACCACATCCGGCTCGACACGGTGGATCGCTACATTCCGCACTGCGACTTTTTCACGATTGACGTGGCCGACGCGATCGGCAAACCGGCGCCGGTGGAGGTGGTGCGCCGCTTTGGAGACCGACACCCGGAACTGATCGGTCAACTGACCATTCCGGGCGTTGAACCGGGCTTGGCGGTGACGCGCCAGCAGGTCGAGCACATCGCGGGCAAGTACCTCGCCGCCGTGCAGGAAGCCGGGCGCATCTACCGGCACATCGCTGCGGCCAAGGGCGCGGGCCGCTTCATCACCGAGGTTTCGATGGACGAAACCGCCGAGGCGCAAACGCCCTTGGAACTGCTGGTCATTCTGGCGGCGCTGGCCGACGAGGGCGTCCCGCTGCAAACCATCGCGCCCAAGTTCACCGGGCGGTTCAACAAGGGCGTGGATTACGTGGGCGACCTGCGGCGTTTCGAGCAGGAGTTCAACGTGGCGCTGGCGGTGATCGCGTTTGCCGTGCGGCAATACGGCCTGCCCGACAACCTCAAGCTCAGCATTCATTCGGGGAGCGACAAGTTCTCGTTGTTCCCGGTGATGGCGCGGGCGCTGCGGCGACACAACGCCGGCCTGCACCTGAAAACCGCGGGCACGACGTGGCTGGAGGAATTGATCGGTCTGGCGGAGACCGGCGGCGAGGGCCTGGCGCTGGCCCGGGAAATTTACGCCGAGGCGCTCGAGCACGTGGACGAACTGTGCGCGCCGTATGCGAGCGTGATTGACATTGACCGCTCAAAGCTGCCGGCGGCGCAGGTCGTGGCGCAGTGGAGCGGCGCGCAATTCGCCGCGGCGGTGCGGCATGATCCAACGTGCCCGAACTTCAATCCGCACGTGCGCCAGTTGCTGCACGTGGCCTACAAAATCGCCGCCAAGAAAGGCGACCAGTTTCTGGCGTTGGTGCGCAGCCGCAACGGCAGCATCAGCCGCAACGTCACCTTCAACCTGCTCGAACGGCATCTCAAACCGTTGTTCCTGGGGAATGGCATCGGCGTCGGGAGTGGGCATTGAATCGGGAAATCCCAGAAGCCCGGACACCGCCTCCCTGGGCTGAAGCCCGGTTACTAGCAGAAGGCCTTCGGAATTTGCAGGTTGGCCGGTTGCGCAAGAGGTTTGAATCTTCCCAGAACCTGCACGCTTGACCGCCGGCATTTGCGAAACCGCGCCGTTCGAGCCAACCGGCGGTTACGGGCGAAGTTGAACGGGTTCAGTGGCGTGAATCGCGCTGCGAGTCGGGAGGCAGAGGCAGGATTGGGCCACGCAATTCACCGGCAGGGTAGGCCGCCGTTCCAAGAACCACATCCAGCTTGCCCTGCTTGAGCCGCTTGATGGTTTCAGGATCAAGCGTGGCTGCGCCCTGGTAAACCACCTTCGTGCCATCGTCACCGACGACGAAAAACATGCGCAGAGGCGTGGAGAGGTCCGCGACGAGGCGTTGGGCGTTTTTGCGGGGCGGCGTTGGGCCAAAGATGCCGGCGTAGGTCAGGCCCAAAGCCACGGGCCAACGCAGCTCCCATCGGAGGCATGCTTCGGTGAGCGTGAACGAGGCGTGAGCCGTGAACGGACTGTTGTTGGGCGGGAGGGCACCGGCGCCGGTCAGCTCTGCAACAAAGTGCAACGGTGTGAATGAAGGGCGTTCGACCAGCGGCGCCAAGAAGACCGACTCGCGCGCCCCGGTCCCATTGCCGGGCACGCGCAATTCGACCACGCCACCTTGGGCGCGCAACTGATTCGCCAGCCCGGCGGGAGCGCGAAACGATCCGGTGAACCGCACGCCCTCCCACCAGTGCGGCAGAGTCGAGCCCGGATCAATAACCATCAATTCCCAACCGCACGGCGGGCTTGTGTCCCAACCCGGTATCGGGCCGAAAAACTCGGCCAAATCGAATCGCCCCGGCACGCCGGTGCTGAAGTCCAGGGGAAAACGCCGGTTGTGCGTTCGCAACACCGACGTCAGGCCCGGCACCAGGCAGATAGGCCTCTGAGGAGGCGGAACGCGAACGACTTAGCCGATTGTCCTCTGGGAAGGAACTAAGCCTGTCTCTTATACACATC
>JAOAIM010000186.1 GCA_026414705.1 Verrucomicrobiia bacterium
AGGTCGTAGGCAGCGTCAGATGTGTATAAGAGACAGTGCCAGTTGTTGATTGCCAAGGCTTCCACCCAGACCCCGGCCGCCACGCATCCCACCCCGCTCGCCACCAACACGACCTATCTGATCGTCACGCGCTATGATTTCGACGCGAATCCGAATCAGTTCGCGCTCTGGGTCAACCCGCCCACCAACACGTTCGGCGGCGCCGACCCCGGCAACCCGGACATCTCCACCACCGCCGGAACCGACCAGTCCAGCCTCTCGTCGTGGTGGTTTCATCACATCGGCTCGACGCCCCAGATGGTCGCTGCGGTGGACGAAATCCGCGTCGGCACCACCTGGGCGCAGGTCACCCCGCCGCGGGTCTCAGTGCCGGCCAAGCTGGCCTTTACCACGCAGCCAACCACGGCCGTTCAGGGCGCGACCATGAGTCCGGTCGTGGTGCAGGTGCAGGACCCCTACGGCGGCAACATCGCCCAGAGCAACGTGCCCGTGACGGTCTCGCTGTTCTTGAGCGGGAGCACCGGCGTGCTCAGCGGGACGTTGACCCGGCTCACGGATGCCACCGGCAAGGCCACGTTCAACGACCTGAGCATCAGCCGCCGCGCCGTGGTCAACATCCTCGGCGCCAGTGCGCCCGGCCTGACCAATGCCATCAGCGCCCTGTTTGAAGTCCTGCCCGGCGGCGCCCCCAAATCGCCGCGCATCACTGACGTGCTGGCGCTGCCCAACGCCATCGTGTTGCGCGGCACCAACGGCGACGCCGGCCAGCCATATCAACTCCTCAGTTCCACCAGCCTCGCCACCTCGCGCAGCAACTGGACGGTGCTGGGCACGTTCAATTTTGACGGCACCGGTGGTTTCAACATCACCAACGCCGTCTCACCCGGCACACCCGCTCAATTCTTCTGCTTGCGGCCCTTGGGCTCGGGTGGCGGTGGCGGCGGCAGCGAACCGCCCAGTGGTTACGCCACCGTCGGCGGCATCACCGGCGGCGCGGGCGGGCCCGTCCACATCATTACCAACATCGTCGGCTTTATTGCCGCCGCCTCGAACAATCCGGCCCCTGCGACGTTGCTGATCCTGAGCAATCTCACCCTTTCCTCGTCTGGCAGCTTTTACCTGGGACCGAACAAGACGCTCATCGGCGTCGGCACCAACGTCACCATCACCGGCAACCTCGCGATCTTCGGCGCGCAGGAAGTTTCCCAGCCCGCCACCAACATCATCATCCGCAACCTCGTCTTCACCAATCCCAACGGCTGGGGCGAGGGCGACGGCATCACGCTCAAGTATGGTGGACGCAACGTGTGGGTGGACCACTGCACGTTTGTGGACTGCTCGGATGGGATGCTCGACGCCACACGCGAGAGCGATTTCCTGACCGTCTCCTGGTGCCGCTTCTACTACACCGTGCCCAACTTCGCCAGCCATCCGGACGTGAACCTCATCGGCGGCAGCGACAGCGACACCGGCGACCTGGGCAAGCTGCACGTGACCTTCCATCACAACTGGTGGGGCGCCAACTGCCGCGAGCGCATGCCCTCGATCCGTTTCGGTCGCGGCCACGTTTACAACAACTATTACAACTCCAGCGGCAACAACTACTGCGTCCGCACCCGCCTCTTCGCCGAGGTGCTCGTTGAAAACAACTTCTTCGAGAACGTCCAGAACCCGTGGGAACGCCTCGTCACCAGCGGCACGCCCGGCAAACTCCGCGCCAGCGGTAACATCACCAACAACTGCACCTGGAACACCAACTACAACACCGGCGTCAGCGGCGCCGTCGTTCAAATCCCCGATGGCAGCGAAACGCTCACCGCCGGTGACCCGGTCGGCCTGAACCCGCCGCCATATCCTTACACGTTGCGGCCTGCCGCAGACGTGAAGACGGTGGTCATGGATGGCGCGGGCGCGGGGCGCGGGCCGTTCGCTCCCTGATCTTCCTGGCACGAGAAAAGGCAAGAGGCAGGCAAACCACGACGGGCTGGCGCAATGCCAGCCCGTCGTTTTTTGAGCCCCCGAAACCGCAGTTGTTGCGCGGCAGGATTGCCCAGCCACGGATGCAACACGCATTCAACACGGATGGTTCCGGGAAAAACCGCATTCATCCACCGCGTGAACCGCCGTTGCTGCGTGAAGACCCCGAATCCGGTTCCTTTCTTGTTTCATCCGTGGCTTGACGGCCGGTTTCAGGTTCAGACCACCGCCCGGCCTACGGCGCTTCGCCCAACTGAGCCAGCTCCCGCCGGGCCGCTTCAAAGTCCGGTTTCAACCGCAACGCCTCCCGCAAATGCCGCGCTGCTTCTGCCGTGCGCCCCGCCCGTGCGTGCGCGCGGCCCAATTGGTAGTGCGCCTGCGCATACTCAGGCTCGATTTGCAACGCCTCCCTCAAATGACCGATCGCCTCCTCCACCCGGCCCTGTTCCAGCAACACGAACGCGAGGTTGTTATGCGCCTCGGCGTAATGGCCTTCGAGGCGCAGCGCCTCTCGCAGGTGACTCGCCGCCTCCTCCCACCGGCCCTGCAGCGCCAGGGCCACCCCCAGATTGTTGTGCGCCTCGGCGTAATCCGGCTTCGCCTTCAGCGCCGCGCGATACTGCTCGATGGCCAGCCCGGTTTGCCCGCACGCGCTCAACAACACACCCAGATTGTAAAGCGCCGATGCGTCGCCCGGCGCCAGCCGCACCGCTTCGCGCGCCTGCTCCAACGCCTCGCTCAATCGGCCCACCGCCGCCAATGCCGCCGCCAGTTCGCTGCGGGCGCGCACCAGCTCCGGCGCCAGCCGAACCGCTTCGCTCAGATGCGCTACCGCCTCCGGCACCCTGCCCATTTGCCGGAGCGTCACGCCGACGTTCAAATGCGCCTGCGCCTGGTCCGGCCGCAGGCGCAACGATTTCTCGTAACAGGCGAGCGCCTCGGCGAACTGCTTCCGCGCCGCCAGCGCCGCGCCGTAGTTGTTGAGCGTTTCCGGGTTGTGAGGCGCCACCGCCAGCGAGCGGCGAAAACAGTCCAACGCCTCCTCCTCGCGGCCCTGACCCAGCAACGCCACGCCCAGATTGTTGAGCGCCTGGGGATGATTCGGCTCGCGCGCCAGCGCCCGGCCGAAATATTCCATCGCCTCCTCAACCTTGCCCCGCAACAACAACGCATGGCCCAGGTTGTTGAGCGCCTCCTCGTAATCGGGCTTCTGTTCGAGCGCCTTCCGATAGTGCGCCTCCGCCTCCGCAATCTGACCGCGCGTCGCCAGCAGATGCCCCAGGTTGTTGTGCGCCATCCAGCAACCGGGATTCTTCGCCAGCGTGTCGCGCCAGAGCGTTTCCAGGTCGCGGTAAACCCCGCACTGACGCCACGTCAATGCCCCCAAAACCACCACCGGCACGGCCACCCAGCGACCAGGCCATTGCCCCACGGCGCCGCGGACCTTGATCGTGGCCGTGACCTTGCACGCCCCTTCGGCCGCCAGCGCAATCAGCCCCACGCTCGCCAGATACTGGAAATGATCCGCCACAAACGAGAACCGCATCGGATACACGTTGAAGAATCCCAGCGCCGGAAACAGCGTGCCCGCGAAAAACAACACCGCCGTCAGCGGCCCGCGCCCGATGCGCCCGCGCAAGGCCCAGAGCACCCCAACCACCGCCAGTGCCCCCGCCGGAAACAACCATTGCCACCACACCGCCGTGCTCACCTCCCAGCGCGGGTAGATGAACGTCAAATTCGACGGCCACGCCAGTTTGCTGACGTAAAACCACAGTGCGCGTCCGGCGATCAGCACCCGCTCGAAAAACGAAAGCTCCCAGTCCGGCCCGCGCGCGCCCACGTTGTGCTTCTCGATCCACACCGTCAGCAGCCCCAGGGCGATCCCCACCGCGAAAAACGGCGTCAGCGCCAGCACCTCGCGCCGCCGCACCCGCCCCTCCCGCCACCACGCCACCAGCAACAGCGCCGCCGGCAGCGAGCAGGTCACCGTCTTGCTCAACATCGCGCACACAAACAACCCCAGCGCCCATGCGTAGTGCCGGCTCAACTTCAAGCCCGCCCCGCGCTCGCTCCCGATCAACCCCGCCCGCTCGCGCCAGCGCAGATACGCCAGCGCCGCCGCGAAGTAGAACACCGCTGACAGGACGTTCTTGCGCTCGGTGATCCACGCGACCGACTCGACCATCACCGGATGCACGGCAAAAACGGCCGCCGCCAGCCACGCCCCGCGCAACGCCAGCCGTTGCAGACACAAACCCAGCAACACCGCCGCCAACCCGTGCAACGCCACGTTCACCGCGTGAAAACCCGCCGGGTTCAATCCCCAGAGCCGATACTCCAGCCAGAAGGTGGTGTGAACCAGCGGGTAGTATTGCGGCACCGCGCCGATCTCCAACCAGATGCGCTTGAGCCCGTTCCAGTCGCGCAACGTCAGGTTCTCCGTCACGTAATCATCGTCGTCCCAGATGAATCCGCAGCGGAGCGCCGGCAGATACACGACCACCACCAGCAGGAAAACCACCGCGGCGTTGCGCCACGCTTTGGCAGCACCAATGACCCCGGGCGCGCGCACCGTCGCGTCCGCGTTGGGCGCTCGAACCTTGGATTCGGAGCGGCTCATGGCACGTCGGGTGACACCCCCAACTTGCGCAACTGTTCGATCGCAACCGTGTAACCGGGCTGGAGCCGAAGGGCTTCTTTCAAATGGCTGATCGCCTCCTCCCGCCGGCCCAGTTCCGCCAGCGCCGTGCCCAGATGCGCGTGCGCCGGCGCAAGGTCCGGCGCCAGGCGCAGGGCCTCGGCGTAGGCGCGCACCGCGCCGTTCAGGTCGCCCTTCATCGCCAGCGCGTTGCCCAGATTGAAGCGCGTGCCCGCGTTGTTCGGCTCGAGCCGGGCGGCTTCGCTCAAATGCGCGACCGCCTCATCGAGCCGGCCCAGCGAGGCCAGCGCCACACCGAGGTTGTCGTGCGCCCGATGATGGTTCGGCATCAACCGGAGCAGCGTTTCAAACTCGCGGATCGCCTCGTTGAATTTCCCCACGCGCAGCCACGCGCTCCCCAGACTGTTGTGCGCCTCGAGCAAACCGGGATTGGCCCGCAGCGCCGCCTCAAAGTGCGGGATCGCCTCGGCGGGCCGGCCCAGCTCCGAAAGCGCCAGGCCCAGCGCGTGACGCGCCCCGGCATCTTGCGGCGCCCGGCGCAGTGCCTCGTGGTATTGCGCCAGTGCCTCATCCGTTCGGCCCAGTTGCATCAGCGTGTTGGCCAGTTCGGTGCGGATGCCGGGATGATCGGGCCGGACGCGCACCGCCCGCTCCAGCAGCGCCAGCGCCTCGCTGTGGCGACCCCGGTCGCCCAGCTCCACAGCCAGATTGTGCAGCACCAGGGCGTGATCCGGTTTGAGTTCCAACGCGGCCCGAAAACACTGCATCGCCGCCTCCGGCCGGCCCTTGCGCGAATACGCCGTTCCCAAATTGTTCAACACCTCCGCGCACGCGCCCGCCCGCCACGGGTGAATCCGGAGCAGTTTCTGCCCCGAAGACGCCGCGTCGCCGAGCAAATCCGGTGGCAGTTCCAACGCGGACACGACCGCATCCCCGGCGCGTGCGCACTCCAGCGCCCGGCGCAGGGCGTCAATCCCTTGATCCAACTGGCCCGTCTCGATGTGGTAATTGCCCAGGTTCGCCCAGGCGATGTCGTTGTGCGGCGTGACCGCCACCGCGTGACTGAAAAGCGTCCCGCTGTCACGCCACAGCCGCGCCTGATCCGCCGTCCGAAGCGCACAGGCGACCAGCACCACCACGCCCGCGGCGGCCAGCGCTTTCGCCAGTGCCCGCCCTCGCAACGCCAGTTCGCCCGCGCTCCAGACCGGCGCCAGCCACAGCCCGATTTGCGGCAGGTAGGTGTAACGATCCGCCATCGCCTGCGACCCCACCTGCACCAACCCGATCACCGGCACCAGCATCCCCAAAAACCAAAACCAGCCCACCAAAAGGTGCCGACGCCGAATCCCGAACCCCACCGCGGCCACGCTCAAAACGACCAGCAGCATCGCCGACCCCAGCACTGCCAGCAGCGGCCAGTCGCCCGGATGCGGATACGGCGTCACCAGGTCCACCGGCCAGAGCGTTTTGCCCAGGTAACGCGCGTAGGACACCAACGCGTTCTCAATCCGCGCCCCCGGCGGAATCACCTCCAACGGTTGCACCGCCCCGCCCGCCCGCTGCGCCAGAAACGTCACCACGCACGACGCGGCTGTGAGAGCGAAGAACGGAATTTTTTCACGAACCAACGGCCACAGCGGCCGCCACACCAGCGGCGGGAAATTCAGCCGCCGCAACGGCCAGTAATCCAGCAACAGCAGCACAAACGGCAACGTCACGAGCATCGGCTTGCTCATCAGCCCCAGCGCGAAAAACACCAGCGCCAGAAGGTAAAACCTTCGAAAAGGAGCAGAGGAGAAAGGGAGAAAAGGGGCCCGAGCCGCCTCGCCCCGTTTCTCCTTCTCTCCTTTTCTCCCGTGCGCCTTCGGGCGCGTGTCCATCAGACCCGACTCCGCCATTGGCTCGCTTCCGCCGACTCTTGCCAGCGCGTAGCGCCCGTAGGCCCACAACGTCAGAAAGAAAAACAGCCCGCTGAGCACGTCCTTGCGCTCCGAAACCCAGGCCACCGACTCGACACGCAGCGGATGCACCGCAAACAGCGCCGCGACCGCCGCGCAACTCCAGAAGCGAATCCGCCCCGCCCGTTCCGACATGGCCCCGACCGGCGTCGCGCCGTCTGACCCAAGTGTTTCCCGCGGTGTGAAGCGCAACAACAGGCCGAACAGCAGCACGGCATTGACCGCGTGCAACGCCAGGTTCACCGCGTGGTGCCATTCGGCCCGCGCACCGAACACCTGGCAGTCGAGCATGTGCGAGAGCCAGGTGACCGGATGCCAGTTGCTGGTCAGGGTGGTGGTGAAAGCCCAGACGACGTTTTCCCAACGCAACCCCGACAGCACACGCGGATTTTCGTGCACGTAATCGTGGTCGTCGTAGTTGAGGAAGCCGGCGCGCGTCACCGGCCAGAACGCCGCGAACGTCAGCACCACCAGCAGCAGGCCGACCGCGACAGACCGCATCAGCAGACGACTCGCAGCAGCTCCCGAACCCGGCCCGGCGGCCGGCTCGGTCTCTGCGCGCCGGGTGTGTTGGGGCGCGACGCGCGCAGCGCGATTCTTCTCCGCCGGCTTCATTCAGGGAAAAAGCCTAGTGAACCCGCGCGGCGCTGAACACTTCAAACCGGGTTTGGCAGCCGGCCGGAAGCCAACGAGATCGCAACGCCCGGTTGAATCAACAACAAGCCGGCAATGGCGCGGGGATCATCCGTTCAACGCCGCGTTTGCACCGCTGCCGTTGCCCAGGAACAACGGTTTGAGATGCCGTTCGAGCAGGTTGAAGGTGACGTTGCGGCTGATGCTGCCGTTGCGGCTGCG
>JAOAIM010000187.1 GCA_026414705.1 Verrucomicrobiia bacterium
AAATTCATGGCTGATATCCGGGCGCTGACCGCGGCCATCGTTCAGGAAGCACGCGAGTTTTCCCTTGACGAGCAAATACCAGATACCGCGCCATTCGGTCAGTGCCCCGACTGCGGAGCAAAACTGATTGAGCGGTTCAAAACCTATTCCTGCACCAGCCAACAGTGCGACTTTGCCATCTGGAAGACAATGGCCGGCCGCCTGTTGTCGCGCAGCGAATTTGAAACACTGTTGCGCGACAAACGCATCGGCCCGTTGCACGGATTCCAGAGTCGCAACGGCCGACCATTTGCCGCCGCATTGAAACTCACCGAAAGCAACGGAAAGTGGAAAGTCGAATTCGACTTCCCCAGCATCGAAACCGGGCTGAACTGCGACAAGTGCGGCAAGCCGCTTGTCATCCGGCACGGACGCCGCGGCGAGTTTCTTGCTTGCAGCGGTTACCCAAACTGCAAAAACGCAATGGGATTCGCTCGCGCCGAAGACGGGACGGTCGTGCCACAACCGGCTGCGGAGCAGGCTGTCACACCGCCTGACACACCTGTCCCAGACACCACTTGCGAGAAATGTGGCAGTCCAATGACCGTCAAATTGGGCCGGCGCGGAGCGTTTTTGGCCTGCACCGCTTACCCGAAGTGCAAATCCGCCAAGCCGTTGCCAGCCGGATCGAAAGCCACTGCCACATCGGTTGCGAAAACAGCCGCTGCTGCCACCGAAGAAAAATGCGACAAATGCGGCGCGCCGATGGTGCAGCGCAGGGGCCGGTTTGGACCATTTCTTGCATGCAGTGCCTACCCAAAGTGCAAGAACACACGCACAATCCCCAAGCAGTCGAACCAGCCGCAGACCCGTGGGTGAGCGCTTTTCTCCAGCACCTGCGCGCCGACCGCAACGCATCGGAGCTGACTGTTCGCAACTACGCCGACGCGCTAAAAGCCTTCCGACGATGGTTTCAGGAGCATGCCAAACGGCCATGTGAGTGGGCGCGTCTCGATACTTTCCACATGCGCGCTTACCTGATGCACTTGACCGGACGCGGTTACAACCGCTCCACAATCCTGTTGAAAATGGCTGCTCTCCGCAGCTTCTACCGCTGGCTCATTCGGGCGGAGCGGATCAAGCACAACCCGTTGGTCGGACTGACGCTGCCCAAGAAAATTCGCAAGCTACCCAAGTTCCTCACCGTCCAACAGGTCGAAGCCCTGCTGAACGCACCGCTCGCCGACAAAGCCCCGCGTCACGCTTTCGCAGTATGGCGCGACAAGGCGATCCTTGAGGTCCTCTACAGTTCTGGCATCCGAATCCACGAACTCGTCGCGCTCAATGACGACGACGTGGACCTGCTGGGCGAAGTGATCCGTGTGCGCGGCAAGGGCAAAAAGGAACGGCTTGCTCCGCTCGGTCTGCCCGCCGTGGAAGCCTTGCGGCGTTATCTTGAGTTGCGAGCACGTACGGCGCGCGGCCCGCTGTTTGTCAACCAGGGAAATGGCGGGCGACTCACCGCGCGCAGCGTGCAGCGACTGCTGAAAAAATACCTGATTGCCGCCAACCTCGATCCGTCGCTGACACCGCACAAACTGCGGCACAGCTTTGCCACGCACATGCTGGATGCCGGCGCAGACCTTCGCAGCGTTCAAGAGCTGCTTGGTCACTCCAGCCTCTCAACCACGCAGATTTACACGCACGTCACAGCCGAGCGCCTGAAGAAAGTCTACGAAAAATCCCACCCGCGCGCCTGAAAAGACACTCCCAACGGCGATTTCGGCCATGATTGGGGCCGCCGACGACCGCAGCCGGTACTGTTCGGCTTGCGTCAAAGCCTCCGTGCTCGTAACCTCGGACCCGCCCCCAAGGGACTTCGCCATGAAACCGCTTGTTGCAGCAACCGTGATTTTGGGAGCAGTCACCGCAATGCCGGCGGAACGTCCGCCGCGATTTGCAAACAGACATTTCTACGATGCAAAAGGCAATTTTCTGGTCGAAAAGGCCAAGGACGCCTACTTGACGCTGATGAAGTTCCACGGCTATCCGATTTTCCCCGGCCTGCGGGACAAACTTTCGGTAAGCGACTTTGGCACAGGCCGCTTCCTTGAGTGCGGAGTCGGCTCCATCACTTTCTGCAATGACGAAAAGGGTCGTTACATGTTGATGGACATTTTTCTGTTGCCGAAACAGATGTTGCCCGAACACTGGCACGAGGCTACTGACGATGCAGCACCCAAACTTGCAGGTTGGCTGGTGCGACACGGCATGGCGCACGTTGTTACCGAGGGCGATTCGAATTTGCCCGCCGACCTGATCATCCCACAATGTCACGCCGGTGGCACGGTTACCGCCAAACACGGCGTCCTTGTCAGTCCGGGCGAATTTGTTGCGCTGAAACGTCAGGGTGAACGTCACTGGCTCTGCGCCGGCCCGGAAGGCGCGATCCTTACGGAGGTCGGCACATACCACGATCGCACCGGCACAAGGTTTCTCGACCCCAAGATAAACGATGCTTACCACGGCAAGAAATGACTCCTTGCCCGGCGTTCCTGCAATGCGCGCACTGGTTGCGCCGGGCGAAAAACACCCGAGCCCGGCTTCGCAAGCTGCCCGCGGCGGGAAAGGCGGCGCGGGATGCCAGAAAGCAAAGCCGAAACCTGTTGTTGCCACGGTTTTGCTTGGTTTTTTGATCGTGTCGGCGGTGGCCGACGATCGCTGGCCGGCTGTCTCGGCGTATTGGAACAGGCCGGTCAGTTCACCTGCGGACGTCTCGTTCTTGTTGAGACCTGCAAACGATCGAATCTCGGTCAGAAACGGACGACTGGTTCGCGGCGACGGCTCGCGGTTCCGCATCTGGGGTGTCAACGTCACGGGCGCAGCCTGTATCCCCGCCACCAACGCCGCACCGATCATCGCGGCGCGACTGGCAGCGCTCGGCGTCAACTGCGTGCGTTTTCACTTTCTGGACCGGGTCGGCGTGCTTATCCCGGCCGACCGCAATGACACCCGTGAGCTCGATCCCGATGCCCTGGCGCGACTTGACCGTTTCGTCTTCGAGCTGAAGAAGCGGGGTATCTACAGTGACCTGAATCTGAACGTTTATCGCACCTACAAACCCGGCGACGGTGTTCGTGAACACGAACAACTCGGCATTGGCAAGGCCGCCACCTACTTTGACGAACGGCTCCTTCAGTTGCAACGTGAATACGCGCGCCAGTTGCTCACTCACGTCAACCCGCACACCGGCAAAGCGTATGCCGAAGAACCTGCGGTTGCCATCGTCGAGCTCGTCAATGAGAACTCGCTGGTCGAAGCGTGGGTGAGCGGCCGGCTCGACGGCACGCAAACGAATCGTTCCACGGGCACATGGCACGATATTCCGCCAACTTATGCAGCCGATCTCACGAGCAAGTTCAACACCTGGCTTGCAGCGCGCACTGCTTCCGCTTTGCCAGAAACAATCGTTTCAGCCAAAGCGGAAACAGGCGGAAAACTGGAGCGGTTGCGGCAACGGGAACTGGCAAGGGCTGATCCCAAACGGTTTGCTCTGGAGACCGAATTCTACATGCAATTGGAACGCGAGTATTTCCGCGACATGGCCAGATTCCTCCGCGAGGAGCTTGGCGTGAAAGCATTGCTGATCGGCAACAGCGACCACGGCCACGGTCAGTCGTTTTACCCGTCAGTGGTTTCGCTGGCGCAACTGGACGTTGTGGATGGTCATGTCTACTGGCAGCATCCAAGTTACATCACCGACCCAAAGAGCGGCCGCCGCACCGGGTTCCGCATCCCCAACACACCAATGGTGGACGACCCGCTCCGCAGCACGGTCGTGCGGTTGTCGCGCACGGCCGTGGCAGGGAAACCGTTCACGGTGTCGGAAGCCAATCACCCCTTTCCAAACGAATACGCCGCCGAAGGCATTCCGATCCTTGCGGCGTATGCCGCATTGCAGGATTGGGACGGGATATTCTGGTACACGCTGGCACATCAGGACGTGACAACGATGGAGAAGGCTGCATTGACCCACTTCGATCTGGCCAGAGATCCGGTCAAGATCAGCCAGCTTGCTTCGGGAGCGTTGCTGTTTTTGCGCGGAGATGTTCGCCCGGCGCGGCGAACCATCACGCGCACCTACAGCCGCGAGCAGATCATCGAAAGTTTGCGGCTGCCCCGCAAAGAAGCGCCATATTTTACGCCGGGTTTCCCGCTGGCGTTGCCGCTGATGCACGCCGTGCGGGTGGCGTCGTTTGACGGCCCGCCGACAGCGCGCTTTGAGCCGGTTTTGGAAAGCGACGTGATTGTCGCTGACACTGATGAGTTGAAGTGGCGAAAAGGACGGGTCACGGTGGACACGCCGCGCTGGCAGGCGGTGATCGGACGTGGAAGCGGGCAAACTGCGAATCTGCGCACGGAGCCGGAAACCGCATTTTGCGCCGTTACAGTTGCTTCGCTGGACGACAAACCGATTGCATCTGCCTCGCGGCTGTTGCTGACGGTCGGGGCGCGCGTGGCCAACACAGGGATGGTTTGGAATGAGAGTCGCACGACGCTTGTGAAATGGGGTGGCGCACCGGTGCGTCTGGAGCCGGTCGGGGGTCGCATAAGGCTTGTCGGATTGGCTGCTGCAGGCGGGACGCTGGCGCGTGCGCTGGACGGCGCCGGCGACCCCATGGGAGAATCGTTGCCGTTGCGCCAAGCCGCCGATGGCTGGATTTTGGAACTGGGCGGTCCGCCAACCGTGTGGTATGTAATTGAGGTCAGGCGGTGAGTCCGCCGCGATCAGCGGAATTGTTTCATGTAGTCAAGGAAGGCTTTTGCACAGCGGTCGAGGTTTTCGATTGAGCCACCGCCTTCGAGCACCTCGCACATTTCGTAAGCGATGTAGCCCTGATAGCCGATTTCTTTCAAAGCATTGAAGAAGCTTTTGTAGTCAAGAAACCCTTTGCCCATCGGCACGGCGCGCATCTGGGGCAGCAGCGGCGTGTAGTTGGTCTGTTCGTGGACGTATTTGTAGCGGGGCAGTCGTTTGTAGTCGGCGGCGATGGTGTGAACTATGTATGGTTTGAGTGTGTGGACGGCTTTTCGGATCTCTGCAGAGGACAGTCCGATCAGTGCCGGTGCCCAAAGATCGAAGCCGGCCTTGACGTTGGGCATATTTACTTCGTCCAGCAACCATTTCATGGCGTTGTGATCGAGGGCGATGTCGTGGTGGTTCTGGACGGCGAGCGTCACGCCGTATTGTGCAGCGAGTTTGCCGCTCAGTTTCAGGCCTTCGACGACTGCGGCGTATTGTTTGTCGTAGGGGATGTCCGGCCGTTCGTAGCCGGTGAAGATTCGCACCATGTCGGTGTCAAGATCGCGTGCTAAACGGGCAAGCTCACCGACGTAGGCGGCTTGGATTTCGACATGCGGGATGCCGGGTTTGTCCATACCTGCCGAGAAATCGGTGTAGCCGGCCAAGCAGACGAGTTTCAGGCCAAGTTCTTTGATGCGTGCGCGAAGTTTTTTGCGTGCGGCCTCGTCGTAGTCAAGCGGCGAAACGTGCGGTCGTTTGGCCACCAGCATCACGCCGTCGAAGCCGAGTTGTTTGGCTTTCAACAAAAACTCGTCCACGGTCAGCACTGCTTGTCCGCGCCAGACGCCGGCGTAGCTGACGGAGTGCAGGCAGGTTTTGACCTGAAAATCCTTCGGATTACCTGTTGGCGGTTTTTGGGCGTTTGCGGCCGCCATCGCGATAATGGCCGGCAACAGAATACCAAAAGTCGTTTTCATAAGCCAAAGCCTAACCAAGCCGGCCTCCCAAGACAAGTCGAACCGACTGCCAGAGTTGGTTGAGCCGGCAACTATCTCATTCGGAAGTCAATTGCCCTTGGCGGTGGAAATTGCCGGACGACTTCCCCTTTTTCATCCGAGGTCAGCTCGCGCCCTTTGCGTTGTTGAGCCTGCCGGATGTGGGACGCAAACCACAACTCGGTCAGGCTGACTTCGCCTTCGCGGATGGTGGCGAACTCCCGTTGCAGAAGAATCCGGCGCACTGTGGCGAAATCACCCTGTTCAAGGGCCACCTGGGCGAGCATCAACTGGAGCCGCTCGTGGTTGCGCACGGTGGCAGGCAGTGACTTGACAAAGGCGTTGAACGCTTCGAGGCGTTTGTGGCGGAGCAGAAAGTCGCCGATCTCAACTGCAAGGTTGGCGTCGGGGCGTGCCAGCTCCCAAGCGCGCTCGTAGTTTTGCTGAGCGGAGTCGAGTTTCTCGTCCCTCTGTTCAAGCAGTGCAATGTTCCGGTATGCGTGGGCGTTTTCCCGCAGTGTGACTGAGGCCTGAAAATGTTTCCACGCCTCGGAGAATGCGCCGGCCTCCAGTTGCGCCACGCCTAGATGCAGATGATGCAGCCATGTCCAGCCGTGGCGGCGTGCCGATTCGGTGAGAACCGTTTGCCAGCCGGGCGAGACGACAAAACTTCTGGGGGATTTGGCCAGCGTATCGGCGGAAAACGTTCCGGCCTCCAACAACTCAGTCCACGGACGTTCTTCCTCGCCGGCTTCGGTGTCAAAGTGTAGTCCGCTGGCCAGCTTCTTGCCGGTGCGTTTTTCGTGGAGCCGACCCCATGCGCTGCCGCGGTGGAGCAATTTGCTGATGGGCGTGTCCACCTGGGATGCGAGAAATCGGTCCAGTTCGCTCAACGTCTCGTCGCGGACGCGCTGATCCAAAACGCTCGCAGCGGCGGCACAGGCGGTGGCGTAATCGGCGGCGTGGGCTGCCTTCGCATCCATCGCAAATGGCACGAGGCATTCGGTCCACTCGATGCTGGTGCCGGCCTTCAACGGGCGGGTCTGGAGTTGGGTCGGGGTGATACCGCCCTGTATCTCGATGTAGTCGCCGCCGCCCGGCTGGGACAAAAAATCCATCCAGCGTTTGCCGCCGCGTCCGGTGCCCCACACGAAAAGTTTTCGGCCGAACAGCGTCGGAGTGGACACATGAGCGAGGCCTCGACCGTTGGCGTCCACGGAGGCGCACCAGGGTTTTTGCGCGCCCGGTTTTCGGAAAAACACCGATTTGGAGTAAGGATAGAGCCGCGGGTAACTGCCGTCGAAACCGTCGAAGTCGGGGAATGGAATTCGTTCGAGGCCGGCGGCCACGTGCGCCAGCGCATAGTCGGCTGGCGACAACACGCGCGTGCCGGCGGTCAACGGCACGGCGATGTTGGTCCACCAGTAAAACGGGATGTCGTGCGGGTTGGGATTGATAGCGCGCACGTGAATCCAAAGCCGGTCGTCCCCGGCAGGCAAAAACACGTCCACCTGCCATGCGGTTTCCAGCGAGCGGTCAAATTCGTAGAGCCGCAGCAACGGTCCGTTGGGTGTTTCCACGATGCCGGCGAAGATCGGGCTGCATGTGAGCAGACTGTGGCCGTACAGTGGGCCGTTCCACTCCACGCCGCCGGAGAACCAAGCGTTGCGG
>JAOAIM010000188.1 GCA_026414705.1 Verrucomicrobiia bacterium
GCCCACGCCGCCATTGGCCAGCTTGTTCGCCCGGTGCTCACGCGCGGCCCCGTTCAAAGTTCAAAGTTCAGAGTTTTGAGTGTTGGCGCGGCTTTCGCATCGCCGACTGGTAGCCTGCGCTACATTCAGCGGTTGCGGGGAAGCATTTTTAGCGGGGCGATTCGGTGTTGACCGGCGGTTTCGCGGCCGGCACCGACCGGCCCATGGCCAGTTGAAGAATGTTTTCCTCGGTGCAATCCGCGCGCTCCAATACGCCCGTGATCGCGCCCTCATGCATCACGGCCACGCGGTCGCTCACGTGCAGGATTTCTTCCATGTCGCTGCTGATCATGAGCAGAACCGTGCCGCGGGCGGCCAGTTGGCGCATCAGCCGGTAAATCTCGGCTTTTGCCCCCACGTCAATCCCGCGCGTCGGCTCGTCCAGAATCATCACGCGCGGCCGCAGCGCGAGCCATTTGGCGAGCACGACTTTTTGCTGGTTGCCACCGCTCAGATGCAACGCGGGCGTATGCAGAGATGGCGCGCGGATTTGCAACGCGCTGATCTGCTCGGCGGCGCGGTGTCGCTCCTCACGCCGTCGAATCCACCCCAACGACGCCAGCCACCGTAACGAGGGCAGCGTGATGTTCTCGCCCACGGACATGGGGGTGATCAGACCTTCGCCGCGTCGGTCTTCCGGCACGAGGAAAATGCCCTGTTCGATCGCTTCACGCGGGCTGCGCACCTCCAGTTGTCGCCCGTCGAGCCACAACCGCGCCGGCTCGACCGCATCCACGCCGATCATCGCGCGCGCCATTTCGCTGCGGCCGGCCCCGACCAGTCCGGCGAAGCCCAGAATCTCTCCCGCTGCTGCGTCAAACGAGACACTCCGGTTCGGGTAACGGCGCGAGCGTACATTGCGCACGCAAAGGAATCCCGGCTTCGTCGCGCCGCCCGGCTCGACGTAAAAGCTGCGGATTTCGCGCCCGACCATGAGCTGGACGATGCGGTCGTGCGACATCGCAGCGCGCGGGAGCTCGCCGGCGTTGCGCCCGTCGCGCAGCACGACCACGCGGTCGGCGCAAACGTCCAGCTCGGCGAGCCGGTGGGAGATGTAGATCACGCTCACGCCGCCGCTGCGCAGTTCGTTGACCAATTCAAGCAACCGTTGCGTCTCGGCCACCGTGAGGCTCGAAGAGGGTTCGTCCATGATGATGAGCCGGGCGTTGAGCGAGAGCGCGCGAGCGATTTCAACCATTTGCTTCTCGGCGAGCGACAGGCGCTCCACGCGCGTGCGCGTCGAAACGTTCAATCCCAGCCGCCGCAGCCACGGCTCGGTGTCGGCGTGAATTTTGCGATGTTGAATGAGCCGCAGCGGGCCGGTAACCGGCTCGCGCCCCAAAAACACGTTGCCCGCCACGTCCAGATTGTCGAGCAGGTTCAACTCCTGATGAATGAACGCAATGCCCAGCCGCGTCGCCTCGGTCACGTTGCGCAGCCGCACCGGCCGGCCCTCCCAAAAAATCTCGCCGGCGTCGGGCGGATAAACCCCGCCGAGGATGTTCATGAGAGTGGACTTGCCCGCGCCGTTTTCGCCGACCAGCCCGACCAACTCGCCGCGCCGCACCTCCAGATGGACGTGATCAAGCGCGACGACGCCCGGAAACCGCTTGCAAATCCCACGCATCAGCAACAAGGGCGCGTCGGCGCCGAGCGGCGCGCCGGGCGACTGTGGCGGGGCATGCGGGGCGTCAGGCGGAAGACCGTCGGTTTCGTTCACAGGCCGGATTGTTTAGCGCTGGGCTGGCAACGTTGAACACAAAATTCATCGGCGACGCTGCGCGTTTGCGGACGGGTGCAACCGGACCAATCCGAAGCGACGCCATTCCAGCGCGTGCCCGGAGGCATTGGACCAGCAGCGGACGTTCAACGGCTGCCACCAAACAAGCGTTCCAACCACCGACGTAGCCGGCCTGCGGGAGGCTTCGGCGTTTCTTCGATTGGCACCCCGCGGGCCTCAAGCAGCTTTCGCAAGAACAAACGGTCGGGGATGTCCTTTTCGCGGTGCGTTTGTTTCATCCGCCACAACGTTTGCGGCGAGGCAAAGGGGACGCGCACGCCGTTGACTTCGTGATACTCGGCGTCGCGGATGGCTTCAGCGTAGTCGAGCCCCCCGGCGCGTTTCATCAGGTCCACCACGACCTCGTCGCAAACCCGAACCACGACAAAGCGCTCGACGTCGCCGGGATTGAGTTCCTGGACAGCCTGGTCTGGCAGGCAACGGAGAGCCTCGAAGACCTTGCGTTCGTTGTCTGGGGAGGCCTCGATCAAAAGGTCTATGTCCACGGTGGTTCGGAGAAACCCGGCCTCGATGATGGCGAACCCGCCAACGACGAGATACCGCGCTCCGAGGCGGTTCAACTCGGCGCAGAGCCGGCTCAGGTCGGCGCGTCGCGGCGGGCGGGGACTTTCTTCAGGGCCGCTTCCAGGAAGTGATGTTCGAGCCATGCGTCGGCTTGCTCGTGGGTGCGAAAACGAAAAACGCCCTTGGGCAGCGGCAAACGGGGCATGAGCGCCTCGCCCATTGCGACAAGGCGGTCGTAATCATCCGCAGTGTAAGTCCGTCGCCCCACCACCTTGCCCGGCGTTTCTTCGGGATTAATCATCGGCTTCACGCGCACATGGACGTTACGGCGGCGGACATTTCATGGCAAGCGGCGTCGCCAGCGCGCGGACTTCGTTCCCGGTGCAACCCGCGTTGCGCCCACCGCGCGCCTTCCGCACCGGTCGGCGTCGGGATGCCCGCACGAGGCCACATGACCCCGGCCTCACATCGCGTGCGAATCGCATTCAGCGTTCAGGGCGGGGCCGGGGAAAAGGTTGACGGCTTGTGGTTTCGGGTCGCCGGTCGGACCGCCCAGCGCGCGTTGCGGCAGCTTCCCGTGCGCGCCTTGCATCCGCCACGCGGTCAGGACACCGAGGCCTGCTCGTGATGCATCGCGGGCAAGGTCGCTGTCTTCCGCCATCCGGCTGGAGAGCACCGGGGCTGCGCGCGGCGACAAGTGCAGCCCGGTTGTGGGCTGTGCAGGTTGAGCGCGATGCATGTCACGGTTGAAATCCTTTGCGCCTTCGCGCCGTTGCGTTAAGACTTCCCCTGCGGTGTGAAAACGGGGAATTCATCCCACGTCCGGTTGGCAGGGCGGAGCGATGGCCGACCTTTGAGACTGCCGCGCACAATTCCCGGCGTTGTTGAGCCATGAACCGGCCCGGGCTGTTGCTGGTCGCCTGCCGCGTGTTTGAGCGCGAACTGGAGACGCTCGCGCGCACGGCACAGTGCGACCTGACGATTCATTTTGTCGAAATCGCCATGCACGAACGGCCGGGGCAACAGTTGCGCGCCGTGCTCCAGGACGAAATCAATGCCGCGCCGGAGGAGGACTTCGACGCCATCGGGTTGGCCTACGGCGTGTGCAATCGCGCGCTGGTGGGGCTCAAGGCCCGCCGCCTGCCCGTGGTGATTCCGCGCGCCCATGATTGCCTGGGCATCCTGCTTGGCAGCACGCGCCGCTACCTCGACGAAATGCACAAGGAAGCGGGCACGTATTTTCAAAGCAGCGGGTGGATCGAGCATTTGCCTGCCGATCGCACGCTCCGACCGCTCGCCGGCACTTCCGCTCCCGGCCTGAGCTTGAACCCCGACGAGTTGATCGCCAAATACGGCGAGGAGGCCGCGCAATTCCTTTTGGCCGAATACGCGAAGTTCACGCAGCACTACAAGCGGCTCGCCTTCATCGCCACGCCGGTCGCCCACCTCGCGGAGCGCGAGCGCAAAGCGGCCGAAATCGCCCGCCAGCAGGGCTGGACCTTCGAGCGGCTCGAAGGCGACCTGGGCTGGTTGCGCCGCCTCGTGGACGGGGAATGGAACGAGCGCGAATTCCTCGTTGTGCCCCCGCACCACTCCGTTGCGCTCAGCTACGACGACGGCCTGATCCGCGCCGAGCCGCCGGCGGCGCATCCGCCGGAAACTCCGAACGCCCCACCCAGCCCGTGAGTGGCGAGCTTTGCGGGATGACCTCGACCCCGGCCAGCAGCGCCGGTGCAGCGCCACGGTTCGACCGGGCGGCCAACGACCCGCCCATCCGCCGAGCCCACCGCGTCATCTGATCTTCGCATGAGCAGCCGCGTTCACGCCGTGCGCCTTTCCCCCGCGAGCACGCGCCTGGAAGCGCCCGAAGGCACGCGCCTGCAGGACATTCTCTTCGATCAGGGCGTCGAGTTCCCCTGCGGCGGGCGCGGCCGATGCAAAGGTTGCCGCGTTCGCGTTCTGCGTGGCGCTCTGGGCATTACGCCTGAAGAACAGCGGCTGCTGACGCCCGACCAACTGCGTGACGGTTGGCGGCTGGCCTGTCGCCACGCGCTTCACGACGAGCTCGAACTCGAACTGGCGCAATGGGAAATGACCATCCTGGGCGACGAATCGCACTTTGCGTTCACGCCGCAGGAAGGCTGGGGCATCGCAATTGACCTGGGCACAACGACCATCGCCGCTCAACTGCTCGACCTCCAAACCGGCCACGTCCTCGCCGTCCAAACCGCCCTCAACGCGCAGGCCCGACACGGCGCCGACATCATGAGCCGACTCGAATTCGCCCTGCGTCACGGCCAGAGCGAATTGCAAGGGCTCATCCGCGAACAACTTGGTCGCATCGTCTGGAGTCTGATCGAATCGGCTCGCGCGCGCGCCTGCGCGGGAGCGAACAAACCGGGCGTTCCGCGCGCCGCGGATCGCACGGCGTGCTTGAAACGCGTCGTGCTGGTCGGCAACACGGTCATGCATCACCTGTTTTGCGGCGTGCCGGTGGAGCCGCTGGCGAGCTTTCCGTTCGAGCCCAAGCAGCCGGGGCGGATGCGGTTTGGGCCGTCGGACCTGGGCTGGGCGCTGCCGCAGGAAGCGGTCGTGGAATTTCTGCCGTGCGTCGGGGGCTTCGTGGGTTCGGACATTTTGGCCGGCATCGTGGCCACGGGGCTGCACACGAGCGAGGAACTGGGCGCGCTCATGGACCTGGGCACCAACGGCGAGGTCGTCGTGGGCAACCGGCATCGCCTGCTTTGCACCTCCACGGCGGCGGGCCCGGCGTTCGAAGGCGCGCGCATCTCCATGGGCATGCGCGCGGCCACCGGCGCCATCAGCGCCGTCGAGGTTCAGGACAATTTCCTGAGCTGCCGCGTCATTGGCGGTGGCGAACCGCGCGGCCTTTGCGGCAGCGGCCTGGTGGACGCCGTCGCCGCCGGGCTGGAGTTGGAATGGATTCATCCGAGCGGGCGGATGGCGAATCGCACCGAAATGCCTCTGGCCGGGGCGGTGATTTTACGCGCCTCCGACGTGCGCGAATTGCAACTGGCCAAGGCTGCGATTGCCGCCGGATTGCGCATCCTCACGGGCCGTCTGGGCGCGCGGCTTGAAGACCTGGCCGTGCTGCATCTGGCCGGGGCGTTTGGCAACTACATCAGCCGGGCCAGCGCGCGGCGAATTGGTCTGCTGCGCCTGCCGCTGGAACGGATTCGCCCGGCCGGCAACACGGCGTTGCTGGGCGCCAAGCGCGCGCTCTTTGAAGACGCTGCCGCCTGGGACGCGCTGGCCGCCCGCGTTGAGCACATCGCCCTCAACGAAGACCCGCACTTCCAGGACATCTTCGCCGCCGAAATGCATTTCCCGGCCACGGCTCTGTGAACAGCACGCCAACCCGAAATTCGCGCCGGGTGTCCAGTTTCAACCAACAGATGAGCCGTCTGAAGGCTGAGCGAGGGCCGAGGAATCGCCATTCAGAGAAGCGGCGAGAAAAATTTTATTGACCGGATGGGGCAAAAGGAATTTACAAGACGACCAGACTCGCGTGGCGGGCGCGGGCCTCAGAACATGGCTGCATCAATGTTCAGCCTTGACTGCGCCGCGCCCCAGTGCGTAAGGACGCAAGGGCCCCGCATCGGGGCCGCGCCTCACAGCCGCGCCTAAACGGAGCTGCCCCGCGGCGCGCGTCTTCGCTCCGGCGCATCCCAGTTCCGGTTTCGCGCCCGCACTGTTCACCACCGTTGCCGCACACCCCGCAATCGTTGCCGGAAAGTTCGGCGTCGTTGCAGCGCAATCCGCAGTGGCTGCCGAAACGTCCACAGGCCTTGCCGCAAAGTCCCAAGCCGCCGCCTCCGAGTCCGCACTCACTGCCCCAAAGTCCGCAACCGTTGCCGACCAGTTCAGAACCCCAGCAGAGAAGTTCCGAGCCGTTGCCGCCAAGTTCGGAGCGCTTGCCGAAAAGTTCAAACCCCTTGCCGAAAAGTTCAAAGGTCTTGCCGCAAAGTTCAGTATCGCTGCCGCTAAGTTCACAGAGGTTGCCGACAAGTTCACAACCCCTGCCCAGGTCTCGGAAGTCCTTGCCAGAAGCGAACTTGCGCAAACTTCAGCCTTCTGCCGCACCGCACCAACCGCCCTCGCCCTCAACCCTCGACCCTCGACTTTCGACTCTCGACCCTCCCAACAATCAACCCTCAACCCTCAACCCTCAACCACCCCGACCCATGCCTGATCCCCGCACCTTCCACTTCCCCATCGGCGTGCTCTTGCAGGAGGGCGGCCTGATCCTCAACGCCGCCGAAAAATACGCCGCCCACATCAATCCCCGCCTGCCCGAAGGCCACGTCGCCGTTGCCCGCGCCCTGGCCGAGCAAATCCTCGCCGGCAACGCCCGCCAGAAAAGTGACGCCGGCCACCGCGGTGTCCTCACCCGCGAACAGAACGTCCGCCTCAAGGAACTCAATGCCCTCCTGAACGACGCGCGCCGCTCCGCCCGACGCGCCTTCCGGGGGCAAGGCGTCAAACTGCGCGAGGAATTTCGACTGGGCGTGAATCGCCCGGCCGACCTCGGCTCGGTGCTGGCCCGGGCGCGGATCGTGGCCGCCTCCTTGAAGAAGGCCGCCAACGCCACCGCCCTGCGCACCCAGGGCTGGACGGCCGAGGACACCGCCGCCCTGGAAGCGGCGATTGAGGCCTTGAGCGCGACCGACGCCGCGCAGGAAGCCGCCAAGGCCAGCGATGCCACCGCCGCGCGCAACCGGCTGGCAAACCAGTTCTACGAGGCGGTCTTGGCGGTGCAGAACGCCGCCGAGTTGCACTGGCCCGAAGGCCGGCCCGGCAACGCGGCGATTCGCGCTGAGTTCCGGTTGGGCCAGTTTCCGCCCCGCCCCTCCTCGAAGGCCAAACCCAAGTCGCCCCCGCCGTCGGCGGAGCCAAAACCTTCGAGCTGACTTCTGGAGTTTCGTTCCGATGAGCCTGAAACAACGCAGTCAACCACAGATGGACACAGATGAACACGGGTTTCGCACCAGATATATAGGAGAATGAGTGTGTGCGAAGTGGAAGCGTCC
>JAOAIM010000189.1 GCA_026414705.1 Verrucomicrobiia bacterium
GCCAGCTTGTTCGCCCGGTGCTCACGCAGGGCCCTTGTTCAAAGTTCAAAGTTCAAGGTTCAAAGTTCAGAGTTTTGAGTGTTGGTGTCGCCGCTTTGGATTTGCCGACTGCCAGTCGGCGGCACGGCAGATTACCAATCTGCGCTACGCTCGCGCGCTCGTACGCTCCCACGCTCTGACGCTCCACGCTCCATTCGACGTTCGCCGCTTTGCGGTGTGCGCTCCCTTTCGCGGAGTCTGGTGGCCCAGCGTGGGGGTGCGTTGCGGCGGGGTTGGCGGACTGAAGCTGCGGGGTTCCGAAAACGCGCAAAAGGGCCGCGCTCAATCCAGAATGCGCAGTCGGTAGTAAGGCGAAAGCACGCTGTCGTCCTGCGGCGGTTTGCCCACAGCGTTGTATTTGAATTCGAGCTTGTAGCGGTAGTGGACGAGGTTGGTGTTGGGCGGCACCGGCAGCAGTCCTTCCCAACGATTGGACATCAAGGGCGTCGGGCGCATCGGATAAAACTCCGTGCCCACATTCACGTAAGCCCGGATGGTTTCCCAGCGGATCGCCTGACGACGAGAGTGAAAGGCGACCTCGACCGGGTAAAGGCCATCGGCGTTGCGGGCCTGCTGCCGCGGCGTGAGGTTGGAAAAAGTGGTGCAGCCGCACAACGCGACCGACGCCAGCGCCACCACCAGAACACGCTTCCGCATACGCGCGCAGGTTGGCGCGCAGCGCACGGCCTGTAAAGGGCATTTGCACCGCCCAGAAACCCATTGAAAACCGCGGGCGTTTTTCCAATAGTGCGCTCCGATGAAAACGTTCACCGGCATGATCGTTTGCACGGCGATGGCCATGCTTCCGGCCACGCTCCTGACCGCGCAGTCCTCCGAGTCGGCCCCGACCTCAGCCGCCAACGCCAGCCCGTTCCGGTCCGATCAGGAAAAAATCAGCTACGCCATCGGCCTGGACACCGGACGGCGCATGCGCCAGTCGGACCTGGAGGTGGACTTTGAATATTTCCTGCGCGGGCTGCGAGACGGGGCGACCAACGGCGCGGCGCTGTTGAGCGAAGCGGAGTTGCGCGAAACGTTCACCAAGCTCCGTCAGGACATCATGAACCGCCAGGAGCAAAAGCGCCGCGAGCAGGCCGAAAAAAATCTCAAGGAAAGCGAGGCGTTCTTCGCCGCCAACAAGGACAAACCCGGCATTGTCACTCTGCCCAGCGGCTTGCAGTACACGATTCTGGCCGACGGCGACGGCCCCTCGCCCGGGCCCGAAGACCTCGTCACCGTTCATTATCGCGGCACGTTGCTTGACGGCACCGAGTTCGACCGCTCCCCCACCAACAAACCCGTTGAGTTTGCCGTCAACGCGGTCATCCGTGGCTGGAGCGAGGCGCTCACCCGCATGAAGGCCGGGTCCAAGTGGAAACTCTTCATCCCGCCCCAACTCGCCTACGGCGAACGCGGCGCCCCGCCCAAAATCGGGCCCAACGCCGCGCTGATCTTCGACGTTGAACTGGTCTCCTTCCGCACGCCCCCGCCACCGACCAACCCGCCCCCGGCGCCGCCCATCACCAGCGACATCATCAAGGTTCCCTCACTTGAAGAGATGAAAAAGGGCGCGAAGATCGAGGTCATCAAGGCCGAGGACGTCGAAAAACTTCAGAAGCAACAACAGCAGGAACAGGCCGCCAAAAAAGACGAAGCCAAAACGGAGGAGAAAAAGCCCTGAGCCCGCGCGCCGCCGGCCGGGCCGCGTTGCTCGCGGCACGCGCCTTCGGCGCCTCCGGCAGGGCAAACCGGCCGGATGCCTCCTGCGCAGCCCCGTGCCATGAAAAAATTCAACGTCGGCATCATCGGTTACGGCTGGGTGGCCACCGCGCACATCCCGGCCATCAACGCCACCTCGCTTGGCCAGGTCACCGCCGTCTGCTCCTCGCGCCCGCTCAACGCCGCCGACTTGAGCCGGCAATACGGCTGCGACCTGCGCGTTTACAACGACCTCGACGAGATGCTCGCCGACCCGAACCTGCACGTGGTCTCGGTGTGCGGTTACCCCGCCCAACACGTCGAGCACGCCGTCAAGGCTGCGCGCGCCGGCAAGCATCTCATCCTGGAAAAACCCCTCGCCCTCTCGCTCAAAGACCTGCGCACGCTCGAAAAAGTCGTCAAACAAACCCGCGTCAAAACCTGCGTCTGCTTTGAAGTGCGCTTCTCCAGCCAGTTTCTGACCACGCGCCGCGTCATCGAATCCGGCGTGCTCGGCACGATTCATTACGGCGAAGTGGACTACTACCACGGCATCGGTCCCTGGTATGGCCAGTTCCGTTGGAACACGCGGCGTGATCAGGGCGGCAGCTCGTTGCTCTCGGCCGGGTGTCACGCGCTCGACGCCCTGCTGTTGTGCATGGACGGCCAGGTGGAGGTGGTCTCGAGCTTCGCCACCGGCTCGGCCCACCCGGAGTTCCGCAAATACGAATACCCGACCACCAGCGTCACCATCCTCAAGTTCACCGACGGGCGCATCGGCAAGGTCGCTTCCTGCATTGACTGCTTCCAACCCTACTACTTCCACACCCACCTGGTCGGCAGCGAGGGCAGCCTGCTCGACGACAAATTTCACTCCAACAAACTCGGCACCGACCGACACCGCTGGAGCAAACTCGCGCTCAAGCTCACCGATTCGGGCGATGTGGCCGATCACCCCTATCAGACACAATTCGAGGCGTTCTTCACCGCGCTGGCCGCCGGCAGGGACATGCCGCTGACCTCGCTGGCCGACGCCGTGCGCACACACGAAGTGATCTTTGCCGCCGACCGCTCCGCCGAACTGGGCCGACCGGTCAAACTCTCAGAGTTGAAATGAAGCGGCCCAACGCGCCGCTTCGTGCCCGGAGCCTTCGCAATTGCCCATCCGTGCTCTCCGTTGAATCCGTTGCCCATCCATGAAAACCGCCATCGCCATCGGCGCGCATCCGGACGACATCGAGTTTTACATGGCCGGCACGCTGCTGCTGCTGCGGCGCGCCGGCTTCGAGATTCACTACTTCAACGTGGCCAACGGCTGTTGTGGCAGCACCCGTTACAACGCCCGGCAACTGGCCCGCATCCGCCTGGCCGAGGCCCGACGCGCCGCCCACGTTCTGGGCGCGCACTTTCACCCGCCCATCTGCAACGACATGGAAATCGTCTATGACCTGCGGCTGGTGCGACGCGTGGCCGCGGTCATCCGGGAGGTCAAACCCACCGTCATCCTCACGCACCCGCCCGCCGATTACATGGAAGACCACACCAACACCTGTCGCCTCGTCGTCACCGCCGCCTTCGCCCACGGCATGCCCAACTTCCGCTCACTGCCGCCACGGCCGACCGGCGACTACGACGTGACCCTTTACCATTGCATCCCGCACTCGATGCGTGACCCGCTGCGCCAGCGCATCCTGCCCGGCGCATTCGTCAACATCGCCTCCGTGCTCGAAACCAAACGCGCCGCGCTGGCCGAACACCGCAGCCAGCAGGACTGGCTCGTTGAAAGCCAGGGCGTGAACTCCTTCCTGGCCAAAGCCGAAGCCGACGCGCGGCTGGTCGGGCGGGTCTCGCGCAAATTCAAATTCGCCGAGGGCTGGCGACGGCATCTGCACTACGGGTTCAGCGCCCGTGAGGCCGACCCGTTGCGCGAGGCGCTGGGGAAGGATTACCTGATCAACCGCGCCTACGAACGCAGACTCGAACAACCGCTTTGAACCGCCGCAGCCGCGGCCGCTCCGGCGCGGCGCGCGCGCCAGCGGTGCAACGCCCACAGCAGCACCAATCCCACCGCGCCACCCGCTGCGTCCAGCAACACATCCCACGGCGAGGCCTGTCGCGGCGGCACAAACGCCTGGTGCAGTTCATCGCTGATCGCATACACGATCACCACCCCCCACGCCACCAGCGCGTCGCCCCATCGCCACGGGCGCGCGTCGTTGCGCACCGGCCGACGCCGCACCCGCCACACCAGCCAGGCGAACACCGCGTATTCAGCCACATGCGCCGCCTTGCGAACCACAAAGACGACGTCCTCGACCGTGGCTGCGGGCAGTTGCGGGAAGAGCCAGCGCACCAACGGGCCGATGATGCGCGAGGAACGGGCGGCAGACTGCGCGTCACCCGACGCGGTAAAAATCAGCGCCGCCCACAACAACGCGGGCAACCAGTAGCGCAGGAACACTCGCCAGCCGGACATGCGCCAAGGGAAGCCTCATGCCCCGGCTGCGCGCAATCGAAAATCCGCGCGCTCCGCGGTTCTGTATCGCTTCGGTGATGGATGCGTTCGGCGGGACGCCGAAAACGGCACGCGAGACGCGCGCGCTCCCCATCTCAAACCGATTTGCAATTCCCAATTTGCAATTTGCAATCCCCCCACGCTCCCACGGCCCACGCTCCGTTCGATGTTCGGTGTTCGGTGTTCGATGTTTCGCGGCGCGCACGCCCGCGCTCCCTCTCCCAGCGGGAGAGGGTTGGGGTGAGGGAGAACGCGTCGCGGACAGGAGGGTGTGCAAATGCTTGCGGCGTTTCACCCTCACCCTGGCCCTCTCCCTCGAGGGAGAGGGAATTCCCCACGCCGCGCACGGGCAACGCGATCGCCGGAGACGCACGCACGGCCCCGTTCAAAGTTCAAAGTTCAAGGTTCAGAGTTTTGAGTGTTGGTGCCGCCGCTTTGGATTTGCCGACTACCAGTCGGCGGCACAGCAGATTTCCAATCTGCGCTACGCCCCCCCTCCGACGCTCCAACGCTCCACGATCCATTCGATGTTCGCTGTTCAGTGTTCGATGTTCGATGTTGCGCGGCGCACCCGCGCTCCCTCTCCCAGAGGGAGAGGGCCGGGGTGAGGGAGAACGCCCCGTGGGCGTGAGGGTGTCCCCACGCTCGCGCGACTCTGTTCCGCCCCTTCGGGGCTTGAGAGGATTGGGAGCCTCGGCAACCCAGGGCGTTGCCCTGGGCTAACGTTGTGACCGCGCCTTCGGCGCTCACAGCGCCCGGTTGAAGAGGTTTTCGGCCAGACGCCGAAAACGGCACGCGAGACGCGCGTGCTCCCCATCTGTGCCCAATTTGCAATTGCCAATTTGCAATTTGCAATTTCCAATCCCCACGCTCCGACGCTCCCACGCCCGATTCGATGTTCGATGTTGGATGTTCGTTGTTCGATGTTCACCGCTGTGCGGTGCCTCACTCTCACCCTGCCCCTCTCCCTCGAGGGAGAGGGAATTCCCCAAGCTGCACAAGGGCAACGCGATGACCCGTCACGCAGGCGTGCGCTCGGCTTCAACGGCCAACCTTGAAGATCAAAGTTGCGAGTTCGGCCTTTGGTTAGCGGGCGGGCTGACTCGCCGTAGCGCCGGGCGGCTCGTCCACCCTCAAAGGATTGCGCCATGACGCGGCCGGCGATTACGTTGCCGTCCATGACCGAACGGCCACCGGATCACTCGGCGCGCGCCGGCGCAACCAAACGGCGTCGCGGCAGGCGGGTCATCACGCTCCTGGCGAGTGTGCTCGTGCTGGTCGTGCTGCTGATCTACTTCGGTTTCGTGCTGCCGTTTTGGGGGATTCCGTTCAACGCCTCGCGGCATGGGCGCGTGCCACTGACCCCGCCCTGGGCGCTGGAGTGCTGGCTCTGGGAAGATGATCAGAACACCGCCGCCGCCGTGCGGGAACTCGTTGAGGGCTACGCCCGGCACGACATCCCGGTGCGCACGGTGCTCATAGACAGCCCCTGGAGCGAGCGCTACAACGACTTTCGCGTGGACACGAACCGTTACCCCGAGCCGGAGAATTTTTTTCGCGACCTGGAAGCGCGGGGTTATCGCGTCGTGTTGTGGATGACCTGCATGGTCAACAGCCGCAACAAGGACACTGCAGTGCGCGACTCGCAGGAATTTTACGAAGAGGCCCGGGCGCGCGGCTTTTTGATTGGCGACGGTTACCAGGTGCGCTGGTGGAAGGGCACGGGCGGATTCATTGATTACACCAACCCCGACGCGATGGCCTGGTGGCAGAGCTTGCAACGACAGGTGCTCGATTGGGGCGTGGACGGCTGGAAGCTCGACGGGGCCGACACGTTTTTCTCCGGGCGCGTGCTGGGCGTCCCGGTGCCGTTCAACCGCGCGCATTCGGGCTGGTTGACCACGCGCCAATACATGGACCTGTATGCGCGCCGCGAATACGCCCACGGGCGGAGTCGCAATCCGGATTTCATCGTCCTGGTTCGCGCGCTGGACGTGTTGCGATGGGCACACCCGGAAGGGTTCGCCCCGTTGGACGCCGCGCCGGTGACCTGGGTGGGCGACAACCAGCACACCTGGCGCGCCGAAGATCGCGGTCTGGAGGCGGCGATCGAAAGCATTCTGGGCAGCGCGCGCCTGGGTTACTGCGTCATCGGCAGCGACGTCGCCGGTTACCACGGTCGCAGCAACCCGGACGACATGGGCGCCGCCACGGCGGCACTGTTCCAAGCGGCGCGCGCGGGTCAGAGGTCAACCACGTCGGACCTGTCCGGCACCCCACCCGTGCCCGGCCCGGATGAAACCATTGCGCCGAACATTTACATCCGCTGGGCGCAGTTCTCGGCGTTCTGCGGATTGTTTTTGAACGGTGGGCACGGCGAACGCCGGTTGTGGAAACGCACGCCGCTGGAGTTGGAAATCATCCGCAAGTTCGCCTGGCTGCACACGGAGCTGATGCCCTACATCTATTCGCACGTGGTCGCCTGTCATCGGGGCGGGCCGCCGCTGATGCGCCCGTTGCNCAAGGGCCGGTTTCACTACCTGTTCGGCGACGATTTCCTGGTGGCACCGATTCACCAGGACAAATCGGAACGCACGGTGACGTTGCCGCCCGGCCGGTGGTTCTACCTGTTTGACGACCGCGAAGTGTTCGACGGCCCGGGGCAAATCACGCGCCGTTTTGCGCTCGACGAATATCCGGTGTTCGTGCGCGGGGGCGCGATCGTGCCGCTGCACGTGACGCGCCCCTACACGGGCTTTGGCGATACGAACTCGGCGGGCCATCTGACGTGGCTGATTTATCCGGCGGGCGAGAGCGCCTTCACCGTGTGGCATCCCGACACGCATCCGAACCCGGAGGCGACCACGCTGCGCGTAACGGACGGCGACGCGGTTCTGCGCGTTGAATTCAGCGGCCGGCACACGCCGCACATCCTGCGGGTTCGCTCGGAACGCCGCCCCGCTGCTGTGCGCCGGGATTGTCGGCTATCGGGCGATCCGTCTGTCGGACCTGCAACCCGGTGAGCGGCTGGGCATTTACGGATTCGGGGCCAGCGGCCACATCGTGATCCAGGTGGCGCGCCATTGGGGCTGTGAGGTATAC
>JAOAIM010000190.1 GCA_026414705.1 Verrucomicrobiia bacterium
GGCTTTGCCGACTGCCAGTCGGCGGCACGGCAGATTACCAATCTGCGCTACGCTCGCACGCTCTACGCTCTGACGCTCCGACGCTCCCACGACCGATTCGATGTTCGATGTTCAGTGTTCGTTGTTCGATGTTTTGGGGGGCGCGCGCCCGCGCTCCCTCTCCCAGCGGGAGAGGGTTGGGGTGAGGGAGAAAGCATCGTGGGCAAGAGGGTATTCAAATGTTTGCGGTGCGCTCACCCTCACCCTGTCCCTCTCCCTCGAGGGAGAGGGAATTCGCCAAGCCGCCGGTTGCCCGCGTCTGCCCCCCGGCTCTCGCGCCCGTTCCTGTTCAGAGTTCAGAGTTCAAGGTTCAAAGTTCAGAGTTTTCAGCGTTGGCGCCGCCGCTTTGGATGCGCCCACTGGAAGTGGGCGACTGGCTCGCTCGCTCCCGCTGGCTCGGCCCTTCGGGCCTTGCCGTCGCTGCGCTCCGGCAAGCCCTTTCGCCGCTTCCCCCGCGGCTCAGGGTGTAGCGGCGGGTTGATCCACAAGCTCGAGGTTGCGCAGACGCGCCAGTCGTTCCAGTTCGCGCCGCACCGCTTCGGGCAAACCGTTGGTGGCGATCACGCGCGGCGCGGTGCGACGCCCTCTTTCGAGTGCCAGTTCCATTTCCAGGTGGTAGAGCCATGTTTCGCGCGTCCTGGCCGGCTGGGGCCACACGATGTCGCGCCCTTGCAACCACGCGCGCCAGCGCGAGGCCTCGGTCGGGGAGGCATCACCACCGTCGTCGGTGCCGTCTTCGCCCACTGAATAAAGCAGAAAATCACCCTCGGTCAGGGGTCGGTAACGAAGGGGTTGGCCGTCCACGGGGTCGCGCGGCACGGTGGAACAAAATTCCGGGACAAGCGCCTCCAGGGTTTCCGGCAGCCGGCCGTGTCGTCGTTCGTAGCGTTTCAGTGCCAGCGCGGTGAGCAAGAGGCGGCGTTGGATTTCAGCGGCGCGAAATCGCAGCAGGACCGATCGGTTCAACTCGAATGGATTGGCCAGAAACCAACGTCCCGCTTTGGGGTGTCGCTGGCGAAGCTGTTTGATGGCCGCGTCGAGTTCGGTGAGCGCGCGCGCGAAATGCCCGTCGCGCCGCGCGGTGCGGATGGCCAGCAGCGCGGCCTGGGCACTTTGCAGGGCTGCCAGTTCGTCCTCATATGACCACCACCAGCGCCAGGCCCAATAGGCCGGGTAACGGATGGCGACTTCCCGGATGCCCTGGCCGGGGTCGCGCAGGGCGGTCCGGGCCAGTTCCTTCAATTCGTCCAGCGCGCTGGCCGGCGGTTGCAGTTGGGCGGCGGCGCGGACGAGGCTCTGGCGCGAAGTGCGCATTTCAGCGAGCGTGTTCCGAATCATCGCCCGCTCCATTCGAATGGCGGCCTCGAGCTGGTCGCCGAAGTCCACCGCCTCCCAGTCAGCTTGAAGCGTGGCCAGTTGAGCCTCGGTCACCTGCGGGCACTGCAACAGTTCCCACGCAGCGACCACGCCCACGGCGGCGACGGCATATCGGACCAACGCCGAAACCAGCAACGGTTCGTCCTTGTAAAGGGCCACCAGTCGGGCGATCGCCCGCACATCCGCCAGAGCCTCGGCGGTGCGGCCATCTCGGAGGTTGAGGGCGGCGCGCCAGGCCAGCCACGGCCCGGCGTATTTCACGCGGCTCAAATGCGGCAGAGGCGTGTTGAACCCTTGCAGGTAGTCCACGTCCACGACCAGCGCCGGTCGGCTCAGGGCTTCGGGAATTTGGTCCAGCGTTGGCCGGAGGCGCTGCAGGTCGGCCCGCAATCCGGGCCAGAGGTTGGTCGTGTAGTCGTTTGGCAGGGGGTCTTGGCGCCAGGCGACCAGCGCGCGGCCGGGGGTGAGGCGATACATCAACGGGGGTTGATTGGTGAAGTTGGGCCAGGGCAGTTGCGCCAGCGCGGCAAGGAGTGTCGGTGCGGCGTTTTGATCCGTGGGCGGCAACGGCGGCACCAGTTCGGGCACCGTGAGCGGTTCGCCCTGAGCACCGAGTTGGCGGACGTACCGTTCGACGGCGTTCTTGAGCCGATGATGCGCGACGAACGGCCAGGCGAACAAACCGGCCAGCGCCGCAAGCACCGCGATCCAGATGAGGCGGCGACGGGCCATAGAGGCGGTTTCACCGTTCCGGTTTGAGGAAGTAACGCCGCTGTTTGTCGCTGATGGGCAGGCCGAGTTTTTCCATCACTTGAAGCATGTCTTCCCAGACCTTGCGTTTTTCGGCCAGCGACTGATTACGGAGCAGATAGGCCGGGTGATACGTGGGCATGAGCGGGATGCCGCGATAGCTGTGCCAGTGGCCGCGCAGCCGGGTGATGCCGCTTTTGCCGAGCAACCCTTCCATGGCCGTGCCGCCCAACGCCACCAGCACGCGGGGGCGAATCAAGTCAATCTGCTCCTGCAAATACGGCAGGCAGGTTTTCATCTCATCAGCGGTGGGTTTCCGGTTGCCGGTGGGTTGGCCGGGCGTGTCGGGCCGGCACTTGAGCACGTTGCCGATGTAAACGTCACTCCGCCGCAGACCCATCGCCTCGATGATCTTGGTCAACAACTGGCCCGCCTTGCCAACGAACGGCTCGCCCTGCTCGTCTTCGTCGGCGCCCGGCGCCTCGCCAATGAACATCAACTGCGCGTTGATGTTGCCGACGCCGAAGACGACGTTTTTGCGCGTGGCGGCCAGGTGCGGACATTTGACGCACTGCATGGCGCGCTCGCGCAAGGCGGCGAACGCCGCCGCTTTGGCTTCGGGACTCAACGGCGGAGCGGCGGCCGGCGACTCAGCCACGCCGGGCAATTCCAGCGACAAGGTGGTTTCGGGCGGCACGACATCGGGCGCGCGTTTCAACGATTGCGACGGGGTCGGCCCGGGGCGCGGCAGCGGAGGGGATGCAGGTGGGACGGACGTTGCGGGCGCGACGGCAGCTCGTGGGGCGGGCCGGGTCGGGGTTGCCGCTGGCATCGGGCGGGCGTCGGGCACGGTGACGGGCTTCGGAGGAAGCGCAGCGTGGGCTTGGTTGACCGGGGCCGCTTCACCCGCCAGGGCACGGAGCGTTTCGGGCGAGACCGGCAGGTGTCGCACGCCGCGCGCCTTGAGCGATTCGAGGTGCTGGATGGTTGCATCGAGCAGTTGTTCGTAAGCCGATGGCATGGGCTTCATCGTAGTGGGGCGCGTCCGGGGCGCATCAAATTTTTCCCGGGCGCGCTCCGCGCTTTTATCATTTGCAATTGGCACGCGCCTCAGTTCAATGAACTCATGAAAAAATTGCTTGCACTGACGGTCGTTTTGATCGGTGGCGGTGTTTGCCTGCCGACCGCTGCCTTCGCCAAAGAGGAAAAGGAAACTCCCATGCTGCCGGGCCTGCCCTGGCGGGTGCACGACGCCAAGCGGCCCGTGCCGCGCGTAGTGACTCCCGGCGAAACCTTCAGCCACGGCGCGCCGCCGCCCGCCGACGCCATCGTGCTGTTTGACGGCACGGACCTGTCGAAATGGCGCAGCAACAAAGGCCCGGCCCGGTGGAAGGTCGAAAACGGTTACATGGAAGTCGTCAAGGACAGCGGCAACATCTTCTCGATCGAAGAGTTCGCGGATTGTCAGTTGCACCTGGAGTTCGCCACGCCGGCGCGAGTGGATGACAAGAGCCAGGGCCGGGGCAACAGTGGCGTGTTCCTGTTCGGCGGGTTCGAGGTGCAGGTGCTGGATTCCTACCAGAACTGGACCTATCCCGACGGGCAGTGCGGCGCGCTTTACGGGCAGTGGCCGCCGCTGGTCAACCCGGTCAAAAAACCCGGCGAATGGCAGAGCTACGACATCATTTTTGAAGCGCCGCGCTGGGATGATTCGGGCAAGCTGATCAAGCGCGCGGCGGTGACGGTGCTGCTCAATGGCGTGGTCATTCATCATCGCAAGGAGTTCATGGGTGAGACCTGCCACGCGGAGCTGGCGCGCTACGGCAAACCGCGAACGCGCGGTCCCATCATGCTTCAAGACCATGGCAACCCGGTGCGCTTCCGCAACATCTGGGTTCGCCCGCTGGGCGATTACGACCAGCCCTGAGCCCGGTCGGCGGTTGCGCGCCGCCGGCTTTTGAGGCAATAATCTTCGGGCCATAAGGCGGGTGGCCACAGCGGGCACGCAGCCCGCAGGGACAGTTGTGCGGACAGCTTACAACATTCTCTTTGCCCTCGGGTTTTTGCTCAGTTCGCCCTATTACTTCTGGCGGCTTTATCGCCGGGGGCACTGGGTGGAGGGATTTTTTCAGCGCTTCGGCTGGTATGATTCCAAGCTCAAGCAGGCGATCACCAACCGGCACGTGCTCTGGCTGCATGCGGTCAGCGTCGGCGAGGTCAACATTTGCACCCAGCTCATTCGCGCCCTGGAACAACGCCTGCCCAACGTCAAACTGGTCGTCTCCACCACCACCACCACGGGGATGGGCGAGTTGAAGCGCAAACTGCCCACGCACATCAGCAAAATCTACTACCCGATTGACTTCCGCCGCTGCGTCGCGCGCGCCCTCACGACGCTGCAACCGGAAGCCATCGTGCTGGTCGAGGCCGAAATCTGGCCCAACCTCATCTGGCGCGCCACCGCCCGTGGCGTTCCCCTGTTTCTGGTCAACGCCCGCCTGTCCGATCGCTCGTATCGCGCCTACAAACGACTCGGTTTCCTGTTCCGCCCCCTCTTTGCCGCCTTTGCCGGGGTGGGCGCGCAGAACGAGGCGGACGCCGCGCGCCTGCGCGAGCTGGGTTGCCGCCCGGAGGCGGTGCGCGTGGTGGGCAGTCTCAAGTACGACGCCGCCAAACTCGACGAGCGCCTGCCGGTGGACGTGCCCGGCATGTTGCGTCGCCTGGGGGTGGGCAACGGTGCGCCCGTGCTGGTGGCCGGCAGCACGCATCCGGGCGAGGAGGGCATCCTGGCCGATGTGTTTCTCAAACTGCGCACGCAATTTCCCAACCTGTTCCTGGTGCTCGTGCCCCGGCACGCCGAGCGCAGCCGCGAAGTTGCCCGCGAACTGACCGCCCGCGGCTTGCGACTGGTCTTGCGCACCGACGTGGCCGGCAACCGCCTCCGCCCCGACGGCCCGGTGGATTGCCTGCTGGTCAATACCACCGGCGAACTCAAATACTTTTACCAGCACGCCACCGTCATCTTTGTTGGCAAAAGCCTCAGCGCCGAGGGTGGACAGAACCCCATCGAACCGGGCGCACTCGGCAAAGCGATGGTCTTCGGCCCGAACATGCAAAACTTTGCCGAGATCGCGCGCAGTTTTCTGGCCCGGGACGGCGCCGTGCAGGTGCGCGACGCCAGCGAACTGGAAACGGCTCTGGCTCAACTGCTCGCCGACCCGGCCCGGCGCGAACGACTCGGACGCAACGCCCTGCAGGTCGTGCGCGAAAACCTCGGTGCCATCGAACGCACCGTGGACATGATCGTCGAGCACCTGCGCGACCGGGACATTTACATCGCCCCCTCGCACTGAGCAGCCGCTCGGCGCCCCGGCCGCCTGGGCGCAGAAGCGCAACCTGCCATCGGAGCCCCTCGACATTGCGGCTTCGGTCACCCTCGGCTGCGAGGTTCGTTACCATGCGGCGGCCCGGGGACGCATCGAAGGCATCGCGCCCTCTGACTGCACGAGTTGCCGTCCGGGCGTTTTCGGATGGCGATTTGCGCTCCAACATCAGAATGATTCTCGTGGTGGGCTCAATTGACGCTGCAAGGTTTCCGGCGCACACTCGTCCGCGACTCAAACACCAAGTCGCGACACGGATGGCCGATTCAGACCAGCGCACGCACGAGATCGCCTTTTGCAGCCGCGTGGCCGGCTGGCTCAATGGGCTGTTTGAGGCCCATCCCGAATGGCCCTTCCGCCGCGCCGAGATCGAAGACTCCCAGGCCCTGCACCGCAAACGCTCCGATCTGCGCGTCTATGGCGATGCGCGGCGGCTCATTCTTGCCGGCGAGGTCAAACTGCCCGGCACGCCCGAAGGCCGCAATCCTTACGCGGGCGACCTGATGGAAGATGCGGCTCGGAAGGCGGACAACGCCGGCGCGGAGTTTTTCTTCACCTGGAACGTCAACGTGTTCGTCCTGTTCGACCGCAAGCGCTGGCATCATCCCTTGCCGGAGCGGTGCGTGCAGGACTTCGAGTTGGGACTGGAACTGGAACAGCGCACCGATGTGGAGCGTCCCGAAGTGGAGGCGCGCATCCAAGAGTTTCTGGCCGAGTTGTTCGCTCAGTTTGCCGAGATCGTCACGGGCCAGAAACCGGTCTGGGGCATGCGGGTGGATGAGTTTTTTGTTCGCTCCTTCGAGCATCATGTCCTTTGGCCGGTTCAACTGACCCGCCAGCATCTCTGGGAAAAGGCCAACGCGGACAAAAGCTTCGATCACCACTTGCAGGAATGGCTCTCGCGCGAGCAGGGCTGGCTGTTCGCGCGCAGCGATCCCAAGCAGTGGCGCGAGGTTCTGGACCGCGCCGCCCGCACGCTCTGCTACGTTTTCGCCAACCGCTTGATGTTCTACGAATCGGTTCGGGCCAAGTTCACGGAACTCGACGCGCTCGAAATGCCGGCGGCGCTGCGGTCTGCCGACCGCCTCTACGACCATTTCCAAAAGATTTTCCAGCGCGCCGTCGAGGTCACGGGCGATTACGAAACGCTCTTCTACCCTTACGAGAGAGACTGGACTGCGCCGTTGATCTTTGGCCACCAGGAGGCTGTGGCTGCGTGGCGCTCGGTGATCGCCAGCTTGGAGCGCTTCAACTTCAAACTCATCCCCACCGACATCTTGGGCGGCATCTTCCGCGGGCTGATTGACCCGGCGGAGCGACGGCGCTTCGGGCAGGTTTATACGAGCGAGGATCTGGTGGACGTGGTGAACGCCTTTTGCATCCGCGACGCCGAGGCCAACGTGCTCGACCCGGCGGCCGGCTCGGGCAGCTTCGTCGTGCGCGCCTACCACCGCAAGGCGTGGCTCAAACAGCATGGGAGTCGCCGGCATCCGAGCGTGTCGCACCAGGATTGGTTGCGGCAGATTTACGCGGTGGACATCTCGCTGTTCGCTGCCCACCTGTGCACGCTCAACCTCGCCGCGCGGGACATCCGTGACGAGGAAAACTACCCGCGCGTGCGCCGGGGCAATTTCTTCGAGGTGGCCCGCGACGTGGCCAACGGCAAACCGTTCTGCCTGCTGCCTGAAGGGCTGCGCGACGATCGGCGACCCGGCCCGATCCAACTGCCGCCCCTGGACGCTGTGATTGGCAACCCGCCCTACGTGCGCCAGGAATTGATCCCCAAACGTTCACAGAAG
>JAOAIM010000018.1 GCA_026414705.1 Verrucomicrobiia bacterium
CCCGTTCAAAGTTCAAAGTTCAGAGTTCACAGTTCAGAGTTTTGCCGGCTGGTGTCGGGGCTTTGGTGGGCCTGCCGACTGCCAGTCGGCGACACGGCAGATTACCAATCTGCGCTACGCTCCACGCTTTGACGCTCCACGCTCTGACGCTCCACACGTCCATCCGACGTGCGATGTCCAAAAGCGTCGGCTTCAGCCGGGCGGGAGCAACTGCCGCACGCGCTCGAACACCGCGTCGGGCGTTAGCGCCGTGAGGCACTCCAGCGGGCGCGGCCAGCGACAACGCGGTTTCATGCACGGCACGCAGGGCAACGCATGTTGCAGCACCGCATCGAGCCGGCGATACGGCCCGGTGCGCCGCGGTTCGGTGGGGCCAAAGAGGGCGACCAGCGGCGTGCCCAGCGCCGCGGCAATGTGCATCGGGCCGGTGTCGTTGGTCACGAGCACGCTCACCAGGCGCAACCATTCGACCAGTTCCGGCAGCGTGGTCTGGCCCGCCAGATTCAAGCACCGATCCGGCGCGGCGCCGGCGATTCGGGCCGCCAGCGCCGCGTCGTCGGCACCGCCAAGAATGACGACACGCGCGTCAGGGAATTCCGCCGCAAGCCGCCGGACCAGTTCGGCGAAATGCCCGACGGGCCAGCGTTTGTTGTCCCAGCGCGCGCCCGGCTGGAGGGCGATCCAGCGCGCGGCGTCCGTTTGCCAGCGTTGGCGGATGGACGCGGCGACGTCGGCTCGCGGCGGCAGCCACACGAAATCACCGTCGGCGGGCAGGCCCAGCGCGGGCAACACGGCGCGATACCAGTCCACGGCGTGGGTGTGGAACGACGGGCGCGGAACGATGATGTCGTAGAAGCCGCGCGCGCCCTCGCGCGGCTCGTCCAGGCCCACGAGCAGGCCGCCGTTGGTCAGCCAGGCGACGGCGCCGGTGCGCAGGAGACTTTGCAGGTCAATGACCCAGTCGAACTGTTGTGCGCGCAGCCAGCGCACATGCTGGAGCGCCTCCGGCCAGTGGCGCGGCGACGCCCAGCGGTGTCGTTCAAACCGCACGACCCCGGCCAGGTCGGGATCACCCTCGAGCAACGGCGCCAGGGGGGAATCAATCCACCAGTAGATGGCGCTGTTGGGGCGGTGCCGTTTGAGCAGGCGCAGCACGGGCAACGCCTGGACCACGTCGCCGAGGGAACTGGGTTTGAGGATGAGAATTTTCACGGACGCACGGCGGACGGGGTTGGGAGCGCGCCGGCGTGGCGCGGGTCGGGCGCGTCCGCGCCGGGGCGCGGCTCAGCGTCCGAGCGCGAGGCGCTCGGCCAGGCGTTCGGGGAGGCCGGCGTCGCGGATTTTTTTCTGGGCTTTGGCGACGTCGTATTCGACGCGGCGCAGCTCGATGGTGCTTTCGTCCAGGTCGTAGATGACGTAGGCGGCTTTGGGGTTGTTGTCGCGCGGCTGGCCGACGGCGCCGACGTTGATGAAGTATTTTTTGCCCGCTTCGATCTTGAACTTGGAATAGGTGCCGCCGCGCACGACGGTGTCGCGCATGAAGGCGACCGGCACGTGGGTGTGGCCGAAGAAGCACACGGGGGTGTTTTGGTAGGTGAAGCTGGCGGCGGCGGCGAGTTTGTCAAAGACGTAGCCCCAGCGTTGCGGGGCGTCGAGGGTGGCGTGGACGATGGTGAAGCCGTTGACCAGGCGCTGGTATTTGAGGTCGCGCAGCCATTGGCGGTCGTCCTCGCTCAACTGTTTGCGCGTCCAGGCGACGGCGGCGGCGGCGGCGGGGTTGAAGCCGTCGAGCGGATCATCGGTGGAGCAGTATTCATCGTGGTTGCCCTTGACGACGGGGATGTTCATCTGCCGGATGATGTCGAGGCATTCCTTGGGGTTGGCGTTGTAGCCGACGACGTCGCCCAGGCAGGCGTAATGGGTGCATTTCTGCTCGCGGATGTCTTCCAACACCGCCTGCAGCGCCTCGAGGTTGGCGTGAATGTCCGCGATGATGGCAAATCTCATGCGTTAACCGGCAATTTCAAAACCGCGCCATTCGCCCCGCGCTTCGCTCCAGGTGACCTGTTCGTCGCGGATGAAATGGGCCAGCCCGGCGTCCCGGATGGCCTGCCGAAACGCTTCCAGTTCAGCGCGCTCGCCCTCGGCGATGAGTTCGACGCGACCGTCCGGCAGATTGCGCACCTGGCCGGTTACGTCAAATCCCCGCGCGACCGAGCGGGCGGTGTAACGGAAGCCCACGCCCTGGACGGTGCCCGAATACAACACGCGCATTCGAGAACGACCGCCGCCCACGGCGCTGGCGGCCCGGGCCTTGTCTGGCATGGCCGAATGAAGCCAAAAGCCCTCTGCTGCTGCAATGTTTTTCCCGTGCGACACACCCCGCGATTGGTGCGGCTCGAATCCAAAAAACATTTCGCCCCGTTCGCGGCGTTTTGCAACGGGCCGTGCACCATTCAGCCGAGGCGACCCGGCGCGGCGAGGCGGCCCAAACGGCAGGTTCGGCAAACTCGTGGGCGCGTCAAACCGCTCAGGGGAAGGGTCAATGGCGTCCGGGATTTTCGGCGTTGTATCGTGCCCGTTCGCGGTCGAGCATCCAGCAGATGAAGCCCATGCCCAGGAGGGACGTGCCGGTTGGCAGCGCCGCATACACCGCCGGGTTGTCTCCGAGCCGGATGACCTCGGCGTTGAGGAGGAAACCCAAAATCACGAGCACCAGGCCCGTCACCAAATAGAATCGCGTCATCTTCGACATGGTCTGACAATCCGGTTCACCGTGGGCCGCGCCGTCGCGCGCCCGGTCGTATCATTGGTTTGAGCGAAGGATGAAAACATCGTTGATCTGGATCAAGTCCCGACGGCGTCCGGCGGGCGAGATTCGGCCCATGAGCGAACAACCGCTGATTGCACTCGACCGGGAAAAAATCATTTCGCTGGGAGCGGAGACGCAATTTGCGTCCAACGGGATCGTGAGCCGCACGCTGCTGCGCGCGGCCAACGGACGGGTCGTGCTGTTTGGTTTCGCCCAAGGGCAGGAACTGACCGAGCACACCTCCACGCAGCAGGCGTTGGTTCAGATTTTGACCGGCGCGTGCGAGTTTTGGCTGGCTGGCAAGCCGCACCGGCTCAAGGCTGGCGATCTGCTTTACATGCCGCCGAACCTGCCCCACGCGGTGAAGGCGACCGAACAGTTTTCGATGCTTCTGGTGCTGTTGAAACCGGCGTAGGCGGGCACGGCGAAAAAAAAGCGGGGCTCGGGCGAACCCGAACCCCGCTCTGGAGACGACCGGATTTAGTAACGGTCGCGCGAGCGGCGGAAGTCCCGCCGTCCGCCACCGCCGCTGCCGCGTTCTTCACGCGGGCGGGCGATGTTGACCGTGATGCTGCGTCCGTCCAGGTCGCGCCCGTTGAGCGCGGCGATGGCGTTTTGGGCCTCCTCCGGCGTGCTCATGGTCACGAAGGCGAAGCCGCGCGAGCGATGGCTGACGCGATCGAGCATGAGGTTGACTTCGGTGACCGTGCCGTGGGCCGCGAAGGCATCCTGCAGGTCGTTTTCGGTGGTGTTGTAGGACAAGTTGCCTACGAACAGTTTGTTGTTCATTTGTTTTGGTTCGTCTGACGAAACCCGCACTTCCTAACGGCTGTTCCCGAACACCGGGTTTACAATCATCACTGAACCAGGTTCACCTGAAGATTTGCCATGCCTGGAAGGACTCGAGGTCTTGCAGACGCGCGCACGCTCGCAGTTCGGCGCGCTCCGGGCAAGAACTATTTTTAACTTTTTTCGACCGGGCCGGAATCGGCTGTGGCCGAGGGCGTTGCACGGCGGCTGACGCTCAAGGCGCCCGCAGGTGCGCGACGGCTTCGCCCACCGGAACGGTCATTTCGCGGCGGTTGACGAGGTTGCGCAGCCGCACGTGCGTGGGGCTTTCCAACCGGGCGGTCCAGGGGGCGCGCAGTTCCTGGGCGCGCTTGAACTGTTTGTCGGATTTGGCGGGCGTGAGCGGGAAATCCACGGCGAACCCCGCCGTGCGCAATGTCTGCACGAGCTGGAGCGAGGGCAGGCGAAGCGCCTCGTCTTCGATCAGCACAAACACGTCCACGCCCGGGCCTGGCACGGGCAGAAGGTTGCGCGCCTTGAGCAGTTCCAACAACACCACGTCACCCATGCCGAAGCCGAGCGCGGGGAGGTCCACCTTGCCGCCGCTGATGAGCTTGACGAGGTTGTCGTAGCGGCCGCCGCCCGCGATGGCGCGGAACTCGCCGCGGCGGTCAAACGCCTCGAACACCGGGCCGGTGTAGTAGGCCAGCCCCCGCACGACGTGATAATCCACCTGCACGAACTCGCACAGGCCGCGCACGGCCAGGTTGTCGAGGATGGCCTGCAACTCGGCGGTCGGCTGCGCCGAGGTGATGAACCGGTTCACCTCGTCCAGGGAGAATCCCAGCGCCGTGAGACGTCGTTCGCTCTCGGCCGGCGGCACCCGCTCGAGCTTGTCCACGACCTGAAAAAACTCGTAGGCGCGGGTGTGGTCGCGGCAGCGGGCCGAGAAAAACTCCTGCCAGGCGTTGCGACTGCTCAAACGCACCACGAAATCCTCCGCCGTCAAACCGAACGCCCGCAGCGTGTCAATCAACAGCGCGATCAGTTCGGCGTCGGCCGCCGGGTCGCTCTCGCCCAGGATATCGGCGTTGAACTGGAAATGCTCCCGGAGGCGACCCTTTTGCTGGCGCTCGTAGCGGAACAGTTGGGGGATGGCGAACCACTTGATGGGCTTTTTGTAGGCGCGCTCGTGCGCGGCGACCATGCGCGCGAGCGTCGGCGTCATTTCGGGGCGCAACGCCACGGCGCGATCGCCCTTGTCCACGAAGTTGTAAAGTTGCGCGACGATTTCGTCGCCGCTTTTGGCGGTGAACAGTTCCAGCGGTTCGAGCGGCGGACCGTCGTATTCCCGAAAGCCATAGCGGCGGGCCACGTCGCGCCAGCGGCTGAAGATGTATTGGCGCGCGTCGGCGCTCCAGGCGTCCGGATGCGGCAACGGTTCGGGATAAAAATCGCGGAAACCGGGCAAACGGTCCATAAACGGGGCCGGAGTTTAGACGCCGGGACACGGCGGCAAAAGCCAAATGGCGGCGTGAGGAAGCCGCGCAGGCGAGAATCGCCGCGCGACCGGCCGGCGCACGACCTAGGTCCCGGCCGGGCCGCCGGCTCCGGGGGAAAGCTTCGCCACCGCCTCGCGCATTTCCTTGCCCGGTTTGAATTTGACCACGGCCCGTTCGGGGATGGGCACGTCTTTTTCCGGCGCGTTGGGATTGCGCCCGATGCGGGGCTTGCGAATTTTGACCTCGAAGACGCCGAACTTGCGCAACTCGACCTTGTTGTTGCGGGCGAGCGCCTCAGCGATGTAGTCGAGGGTTTTTTGCACCACTTCGAGCACCTGCTTTTGGGACAGCCGGGTCTCGCTGCTGATGCGCGTCACCAATTCCCGCTTCGTCAAGGTCATGGTATCGAAGAAGCTTTCCCGCGCGTTTAACGCCCGTATAAGCCCCGAAACGCCAGCGGTCAAGCAGGGAAAACGCCGCCCACCAACCGTTTCTGCGATTCTGCGGCGCGTCGGTTCGGGAAGTTTTCTTGAATCGGCGCCGCGCCGGTGAAATCCTGCCGGCGACGAGGTGCTCATGCGGTTTTACCCGAAACATTATTGCGGGGTCTTCGGCGTTTACGGGCATCCGAACGCGGCGGAGCTGACCTACTACGGCCTGTTCGCCCTTCAGCACCGCGGGCAGGAAAGCGCCGGCATCGCCACCAGCGACGGACGCCACTTCCGCATCCACCGCGGGATGGGCCTGGTCTCGCAGGTCTTCACCGGCCCGATCCTTCACGATCTGGTCGGCCACATCGCCATCGGCCACACGCGCTACTCGACCAGCGGCGCCTCGCACCTGCGCAACGCCCAGCCCCTGGCGGTGGACTGCGCGCGCGGGCAGATTGCCATCGCTCACAACGGCAACCTCACCAACGCCGCCGCCCTGCGCGCCGAACTGGAGGCGCGCGGCTCGATTTTTCAAACCACGGTGGACAGCGAGATCATCCTGCATCTGATGGCCCAGCCCGGCGTGGACGGCTCGGCCGGCAGCCTCGGCCACGCCCTGCGCCGCATCGAGGGCGCCTGGTCGCTGGTCATCATGACCGAGGACGCGCTCATCGGCGCGCGCGACCCGCTGGGATTCCGTCCGCTGTGCCTGGGACGGCTGGATGACGCCTGGGTGCTGGCGAGTGAAAGCTGCGCGTTCGATCTGATCCACGCCAAGTTCGTGCGCGACGTGGAGCCGGGCGAGGTCGTGACGATCAACGGCAACGGGCTGAACAGTTACCGGTTGTTTCCGGAGCAGGAACGCCGCGCCTTCTGCATTTTTGAATACGTGTACTTTGCGCGGCCTGACAGCACGATCGCCCATCGCAACGTTTACAAGGTGCGCGTGGAGCTGGGCCGCGAGCTGGCCCGCGAGCACCCGGCGGAGGCCGACATCGTCATTCCCGTGCCGGACAGCGGCAATTGCGCCGCGCTGGGATACTCGCTCGAAAGCGGCATCCCGTTTGAGATGGCATTCGTGCGCAACCACTACGTCGGGCGCAGCTTTCTCCAGCCGTCGCAGTTGATCCGCGACTTCAACGTGCGCGTGAAGCTCAATCTCATCGCCGAACTGGTGCGCGGCAAACGGGTCGTGGTGGTGGACGACTCGATTGTGCGCGGCACGACCTGCCGGGCGCGCGTCAACACGCTCAAGGAAGCCGGCGCGCGCGAGGTGCACGTGCGCGTGAGCTGCCCGCCCCACATGCACCCGTGCGTCTATGGGATTGATTTTCCCGACCGGAACAAGCTCATGGCGGCGAACCATTCGCTGGAGGAAATCCGCAAATACCTCAACGCCGACTCGCTTTGCTACCTCTCGCAGGAGGGCATGGTCCGGGCGACCGGCCTGCCGGCCAACCAGTTTTGCATGGCCTGTTACGACGGTCGCTATCCGGTGGCGTTTGATCCGGCGCTGGACAAGCTCGCGCTGGAGCGCCGCAACGGGCGCGCGCGCGGCTGGCTTGACGCGCTGGCCGAAGACCGCGCTCAAATCCGGCTGCTCTAAGGCCGCCCGCTTCCGCTCCGCCTCAGCTCATGGCCAAGCCGCCCTTCATCCGCCTGCCCGGGGTGGCCCCGATTCCCATCCTCTACGAGGACCGCGCGGCGCTGGCGCTCGACAAACCCGCCGGCTGGCTCATTGCACCCGCCCACTGGCTGCAAACCCGCCGCAACCTCCAGGCCGCCATTGAATCGTCCATCGCCCACGGCGATTTCTGGGCGCGCTCGCGCGGGCTGAAATTTTTGCGGTTTGTACACCGGCTCGACGCCGAAACCAGCGGCGTGATGCTCTGGGCCAAAAGCCCCGGCGCCGTGGACGCATTCACCGAGTTGTTCGAACAGCGCCGGGTCGAAAAAATCTACTGGGCCGTGGTGGCCGGCCGACCCAGGACCCCCGAATGGACCTGCACGCTGCCGATCGGCCCGCACCCGACCGAGCGCGGGCGCTACCGCGTGGACGCGCGCGAGGGCAAACCCGCCGAAACGCATTTCCGCCTGCTCCAGACCCGCGCCGCGCTGGCGCTGGTCGAAGCCCGGCCCATCACCGGCCGCACCCACCAAATCCGAATTCACCTGGCTGCCACCGGCTGCCCGGTCCTGGGCGATCCGCTCTACGGCAGACCCGGCCCGGATGAACACCTGGGCCTGCGCTCGGTGGCGTTGAGTTACACCGACCCGTTCACGCGTCGGTTGGTCCGGATTCGCGCGCCGGTGGAAGATTTCTGCCGCCGCTTTGGCTTTGACCCGCCGGAGTTTTGACCCTTCCCGGCCCGCAACATCACGACTCCTGCACCGGTGGAACGCACGTTACCGATTTTTTAATTTTCTTTCGGGTCGCAGGCATTAGCATGATCGAAACCGGTGAAGAACCGGCCGAAACACAACATTGGGACGACTATGCCACTGACGACGACTCGTGAACTTTTCGCCAAGGCGTTGAAGGGGAAATACGCCATCGGCGCATTCAACGTGAACAACATGGAACTGCTCCAGGCCATCGTGGAAGCCTGCGAGGAGGAAAAAGCGCCCGTCATCCTCCAAATTTCCAAGGGCGCGCGGCAATACGCCAACCCGGTCTATCTCAAAAAGCTCATCGAGGCCGCCGTGAGCCTCACCAACATCCCCATCGCCGTGCATCTGGACCACGGCGACTCGTTCGAGTTGTGCAAGGACGCGATTGATGAGGGCTTCACCAGCGTGATGATTGACGCCAGCTACGAGCCCTTCGACAAAAACGTCGAAATCTGCCGCCGCGTCGTCGAATACGCCCACAAGCACAACTGTGTGGTCGAGGGCGAACTGGGCCATCTGGTGGGCGCGCAGTTCGACGAGGGCGAGGCCGGCGGCGGTCATTCCAAGTCCGGCCACTACACCGATCCGGAGGAGGCGGTGAAGTTTGTGAAACTTTCGGGCGTGGACTCGCTGGCGGTGGCGATCGGCAACTCCCACGGCGCCTACAAGTTCAAGGGCGCGCAACGGCTCGACCTGGAGCGGCTCAAGGCGATCAAACAGGCCCTCATGGACGCCGGGCTGGGCGATTATCCGCTCGTGCTCCACGGCGCCTCCAGCGTGCCCAGGGACATCGTCGAGGAAATCAACAAATTCGGCGGCAAACTCGGCACCGACACCTCCGGCGTGCCGGAGGCCGACATCGAGATCGCCCGCCGCCTGGGCTGCTGCAAGGTCAACATTGACACCGACCTGCGCCTGGCCTTCACCGCCGGCATCCGCAAGGTCTTCGCCGAAAACCCCAAGGAATTCGACCCGCGCAAATACCTCGGCCCGGCTCGCGCCAAGGTCAAGGAACTCGTCCGCCACAAGGTGCGCAACGTGCTCTGCTGCGCCGGGCACGCCTTCGATTGAACGGGCTTAACCGACAGCATCCGACCCCCAGCCGGGACGCCTGGCCGGCCGCCCCCGAGCTGCTCAATGACCGGCGGCAACGGCCAATCCGTGGCCGCCTCCCGACCGACTGCGCCCCGCGCCTCGCGCCGCCGGCGGCGCTGCGGTTGCGTTGCGGCCGCAACTTTTCGCCCTGTCCGTTGTTAACAGGTTCGTGAAGTTCAGGGTCCAATCATGCCCTTCAGTTCGGTAAAGGAACTCTTCGCGCGGGTCGTCGGCACGACCCCCGAGGAAATCGCCGACCTGCGGAAAGCCTGGCGCGTGGCGACCGAAAACGGGTCGCAGGAAACGCTCCTGGCCTTCATCTGCCGCGAGCGCGGGCTGGCCGAGGACGTCTTCCTCAAGCGCCTGGCCGCCGCCTTGAACTGGCCCTACCTGGAACTGAGCAAGCTCGTCGTCGAATCCGAAGCCCGGAACAAAATCTCCACCAAGGTCGCCTTCCAGTATTCCATCCTGCCGCTGGCGATGCGCGACGGCACCCTGCAGGTGGCCGTGAGCAATCCCTTCGACACCGCCATGCTCAACGCCGTGCGCTTCGAGGCCCGCGGCCCGGTCCAGTTCGCCCTGGCCGCACGCGCCGACATCGAAAAGGCCCTCAAAAAATACTACGGCGTCGGCGCCGAAACCCTCGAAGAAATGGACGAGGAGGCGCCGTTGGAACTGGAACTGCCCACCGACAAGGAAATCACCGAAACCGACCAGGAGGCCAGCGTCATCAAGTTCGTCAACCAGGTCATCTGGGAGGCCTACAAAGACCGCGCCACCGACATTCACCTCGAACCGCAGGAAGACGAATTGCGCATCCGCTACCGCATTGACGGCATCCTGCACCAGACCCCCATGCCGCCGCAACTGAAGCGGTTTCAGTCCGCCATCATCTCCCGCATCAAGGTCATGAGCGGCATGAACATCGCCGAAAAGCGCCTCCCCCAGGACGGCCGCATCAACGTCCGCATCAAGGGCGAGGAAATTGACATCCGCGTCTCCACCGTGCCCACCGTCTATGGCGAGAGCGTGTCCCTGCGCCTGCTTTCGCGTGGCAAAATTTTCCTGAGCCTCGACAAGCTGGGCTTCTCGCCGGAGGACGAGGCCGCCATCCGCGAAATCATCGTCAAACCCCACGGCATCGTGCTGGTCACCGGCCCGACCGGTTCGGGCAAATCCACCACGCTCTATGCGATGCTCAGCACGATCAACTCCGTCCACAAACGCATCATCACCGTCGAAGAGCCGGTCGAATACGAACTCAAGGGCATCAACCAGATCGCCGTGCGACCGGAAATCGGCCTGACCTTCGCGGTGGGCCTGCGCCACATCCTGCGCCAGGACCCCAACGTCATCATGGTCGGCGAAATTCGCGACCTCGAAACCGCCGAGATCGCCATCCGCGCCGCGCTCACCGGTCACCTGGTCTTCTCCACCCTCCACACCAACGACGCGCCCAGCGCCTTCACCCGCCTCATTGACATGGGCATCGAGCCGTTCCTGGTCGCCTCCTCGGTCGAGGCCGTGCTCGCCCAACGACTCGTGCGCACCATCTGCCCGGTCTGCAAAACCGAACAGAAGGTGGACCGCGATTACCTGCGCAAGATCGGTTTCCCGGAGGAGGACATTGACACCACGCGCTTCGTGCGCGGCGCCGGCTGCGAGGAATGTCGCCAGCTCGGTTATCAGGGGCGGCTGGCCATCTACGAGTTGCTCATTCTCACCGAGGCATTGCGCCCGCTCATCCTCAACCGCGCCGCCTCCTCCACCATCGCCCAGCGCGCCATCGAACTGGGCATGCGCACCCTCCGCATGGACGGCTGGAACAAGGTCAAAGCCGGCATCACCACCATCGAAGAAGTCCTCCGCGTCACGCAAATCGAGGAACACCTCGACGCCCGCGGCGTTCTGGAAAAAACCGCCCATTGGACTCGCGCTCCCGTCTCATGAGCCGCTGGCATTCCTGCAACGTCCTGCGCGCCGCCGCCGACCGCCGCCAGCTCTGGCAGTTCGACGCGCGCAACGGCCAGTTCGTCCTCCAGCGCGAGCACACCGGCGCGCCCGACCAGCCCCTGCCCGCGCCGCTGGTTCAAAAAACCTGGCGCGCCCTCTGGCAACCCCGACTCAACGTCGCCTGGCTGCCCCCGGAAAACGTCTTCCTGCGCGTCGTCCACCTGCCCAAAGCCGACTTCGCCGAAACCCTCGGCATGGTCGAGCTCCAACTCGAAAAGCTCTCGCCCATTCCGCTCACGCAGGTGGTCTGGAGCATCCAGCCCTTTCCCCAATCGGCGGGCGAGCTCCAAACCGTCGTCGTGCTCTTCGCCGAACGCAAAGTGGTCGAGGAATTCCTCGGCCAGCTTGAACAGACCGGTTATCTGGCCGACCGGCTGGAGTTGCCCGCGCTGGACCTGCTGGCGGCCATTCCCGCCAGGCAGGACGGCGCCTGGATTTTCCCCGAAGCCCTCGGCGGCCATCGCAACGCCCTGGTCGCCTGGTGGTACGGCGGCACGCTTCAAAACCTCAACCTCATCTCGCTGCCGGTCGAGGGCGACCCCGCCACCGCCGTGCGCGAACAACTCCTGCAAATCGCCTGGGCCGGCGAACTCGAAGGTTGGCTCACCAGCCCGCCCACCTGGCATTTGGTCGCCGAGCGCGAACTGGCCGCCGAATGGGAGCCGCCGCTCCGCCAGGGCCTCGATGCCCCCATCGAGGTCATCGCGCCGCCCTCCACGGCCGAAGTGGCCGCCCTCACCGCCCAACGCGCCGCCAACGCCGAGCCGAAGTCGAACCTGCTGCCCCATGAGTTCGCCACGCGTTACCAGCAACAGTTCGTGGACCGCCTCTGGATGCGCGGCCTGGCGGCCGTCGTCGGCGTCTATCTGGTCGGGGTGCTCATTTACATGCTCGCGCTCGGGGCGCTCTACTGGAAAACCCGCTCGGTCGAAAACAAGGTCGCCAGCCTCGCCAACACCTACACCAACGCCATCCAGCTCAAAGCCCGTTACCAGGTGCTCAAAGACCGCCAGGAACTCAAATTCGCCGCCCTGGACTGCTGGAAAGCCGTCGCCGACGTCCTGCCCGAATCGCTCACGCTTGACAGCTTCAAGTTCAATGACGGTCGCCGCCTGAGCCTCAACGGCACCGCGCCCGGCGGCGCTGACAAGGCCGTGCTCGAATTCTACGACGCGCTGCGCAAGATCACCGTCAACGGCCAGGCGCTTTTCGATCCGGCCAAAAGCGATCCGGCCCCGCGCTACGGCGCCGGGCCGGGCGGCAACCTCGCCTGGAACTTCACCCTCGAACTCAAACGCGTGGAGGTGCAATGAAGGAATCGTTCGCCCGTTTGAGTTCGTTCGAGCGCCGCTTCGTCATGGGCGTCGCGCTCATCGTCTTTGTGCTGCTCAACGCCATGTTCGTCTGGCCGAAGTTCTCAGAGTGGAACCGCCTCCAATTCCGCCTGACCAAGGCGCGCGACAAACTCGTGCGGTATCAGAACGAAATCGCCCAAATGCCCACCTACCAGAAACTGGTGCGCGAACTCGAAAGCGAGGGCCTCTCGGTGCCGCCCGAAGATCAGACCGTCAATCTCATGCTCACCGTCCAGTCCCAGGCCGCTCAGAGCGGCGTGACCATCGTCGCCAACCGCCCCCAGCCGGCCCGCACCAATGAATTTTTCCTCGAACAGGCCCAGAGCCTCACCGTCACCGCCGGCGAGGGTGAACTGGTGGATTTCCTCTACCATCTCGGCGCCGGCACCTCGCTCACGCGCGTCCGCGACCTCTCACTGATGCGCGACGCCTCGGGCCACCAGTTGCGCGCCGACATCAAACTCGTCGCCAGCTATCAGAAAAAACCGCCGGTGCGCGCCGCGCCCGCGTCGCCTGCCGCGCCCCCGGCCCCGGCTGCGCGCGTCAGCCGGGCCGAAACCGCGACGCCCCCCGGCCCAACCGCCAAACGACCATGAAGGTTACACCGTGTATTCTGCTTGCCGCGCTCGGCCTCGGGCTCTCAGGCCTCCGCGCCCAAACGCCGCCCGCCAAACCGGAGGAGCGGCCTCCGCTGAGCGACATCACCCGCCGCGTGCGCGTCAATGTCGTCACCAATCCGCCCGCTCCAACCAGCGCCCCGGCCGCCCTGACCCAGCCCGAAGCGCCCGCGCCACAAGAGCAACCCGCGCCCGCTGCACCTCCCGCCGCCCCGGCGCCCCAGCCCGCGCCCGACCCACAACCCACCGCGCCAGCGACGCCGCCGACGCCTGTTGCCACCCCCGCACCGTCGCCTGCGCCCTCGCCGTCACCTGCACTCGCGGCCTCATCGCCCGCCCTCGCCGCCACGTCGGGGGCCAACGCCCCCGCGCCGGCGTCGCCGCCCGAAATGGTCATTCAACCGGGCGAAATCAACTGGACCGCTGCCACCCTGGATCAGGTCTTGCAGCAATACACCGAACTGGTCGGTCGCACCGTGTTGCGTCCCGCCACGTTGCCCGCCGTCAACATCGTCTTCAAAAACCAGACCCCGCTCACGCGCAAGGAACTGGTTCAGGCGCTCGACGCGCTGCTGGCGCTCAACGGCATCGCGCTCATTCCCGTGGGCGAAAAATTCATCAAGGTCGTGCCGGTTGCCCAGGCCAACCAGGAGGGCGCGCCCTTCAGCACCCTGACGGCCGAGCAACTGCCCGAGCTGGGCCAGTATGTGACGCACGTGGTGCAGCTCAAATACGTCAAACCCAGCGAAATGGTGCCCATCCTCACCCCCTTCCAGAAACTGCCCAATGCCATCCTGCCCATCGAAAGCAATCAAATGCTCGTGCTCCGCGACAACACCGAAAACGTCAAACGCATGTTGGAAATGATCGAAAAGGTGGATGTCGCCGTGCCCTCGGAATTCGTCTCGGAGGTCATCCCGATCAAATTCGCCAAGGTTAGCGACATTGCGGCCGCGCTCAGCAGCCTGAGCGGCGGCGGCGGCGGCACGACCGTGGGCACCCGCACCACGACGCCCGCGGCCACCGCGCCCCGGCCCGGCCAGCCCGGCTACCAGCCCGGCGTGATCCAACCGGGCGCGGCCACCCCGCCCACCGGCACGCCCTCGGCCACCACCAGTTTCAGCGAGCGGCTGCAACAGATCATCCGCCGTGCCGCCTCCGCCACCGGCGATCTCCAAATCCTCGGCACCACCAAGATCGTTGCCGACGAACGCTCCAACTCGCTGCTGGTTTTCGCCAGCCGCGCCGACATGGAAATGATCAAGGACATCGTCGCCAAACTCGATGTGGTGCTGGCGCAGGTCGTCATTGAAACGATCATCATGGACGTGTCGTTCGACGACACCTTCGCGTTTGGCGTTTCGGGCATCCAGACGCCGCGCCAGTTCTCCGGCAGCTTCACCGGCGCCGGCGGGGCCAACGCCGCCAAGTTCCCGGAGGTCTTTCGAGGCGGTGGCACCAACGTGTTCAGCGACCTGCTCGGCTCGGGCCTGCGGTATCTGGGCAAGTTTGACGACGACATCTACGTGCAGTTGCAGGCGGCGGCGACCGACGGGCGCGTCAACGTCATTCAGAAACCGCGCATCCAGACCTCGCACGCCACGCCCGCGAACATCTTCATCGGCAACACCGTGCCCTACGTCAGCAGCGTCTATTACGGCGGCGGTTACGCCGGCGGGCCCAGCTCCTCCTACCAGCAGTTGCGCGTGGGCATCGGCCTGAGCGTCACGCCCTTCATCAATCCCGACGGCCTCGTGGTCATGGACATCCAGGAGACAATTGACGAGATCAGCGGCACGACCGAGATCGTCGGCGTCGGCCAGGTGCCCAACACCACCAGCCGCACCTTGCAGGCCCAGGTCGCCGTGCGCGACGGCGAGACCATCATGCTCGGCGGCTTCATCCGCAATTCCGACACGCGCTCCAAATCCGGCGTGCCCTTCCTCAAGGACATCCCGCTGTTGGGCTACCTCTTCCGCTCCACCTCCAAATCCTCCGAGCGCAAGGAGCTGATCGTGCTCATGCGCCCGACCGTGTTGCGCACGCCCGAAATGGCCGCCGCGCACGTCGAGATCGAAAAACAGCGCCTGCCCGGCGTCCGCGCCGCCGAGGCCGAGGTCGAAAAACTCGAACGCAAGGCCATGCGCCGCGGCGCCGATGACCGCTTCAAAAAAGCCACGCCTTTCACCGAGGAAGAAATCCGGCTCTACGGCAAACACTCCGCCACGAGCACGACCACCAACACCGCGCCGGAAACACCCGCGCCTTGAACGCCGCAATTCGTCCGGCCCGGCCACGGATGGAACACAGATTGAACACGGATTTTTTCCCGCAAAACCGCGTTCATCCAACCGGTGAACTGCAGTGTCGGTGCAAACACCGATCCTTTGCATCGTTCCCTGTTCGATCCGCGGCTCAACTGCCGTTTCCAGGTTGAATCGAACTGTTCCCTTGCGGTCTGCATGACCTCCCGCGCCGCGCCACGCTTTGCGCTGCCGCCCGGACCGGTCGCGGGCGGCCTGGCGTTGCTCGCCGCCGCGATCTATTTGCCCTCGCTCTCGGCGGACTTCGCCTGGGACTCGGTCATGCAGGTCCGCAACGACCAGTTCATTCACGACCTGCGCAATTTGCCCGCCGTGCTCACGCTGCGCGTGCTGAGCATGGACGTGCTCGATTTCAACCGGCCCACCCAACTGCTTTCGCTCATGGCCGACGCCGCCATCTGGGGCCGCCACCCGTTCGGCTTTCACCTGACAAACATCCTTTTGCATGGCGGCGTCACCGCCCTGTTGTTTTTGTTCGCCCGGCGACTGCTCGGGCCGTGGCCGGCCCTGGCCGCTGCGCTGGTCTTTGCCGCGCACCCGCTCCACGCCGAGGCGGTTGCCGAAGTTGCCAACCGCGAAGACCTCCTGGCCGCCTTCTTTACGCTCGCGGGTCTGAACGCGGCGGCGCAGTGGGGCGCGACGTGGCGCGGCGCGCTGCTGACCGTGCCGTGCTTTTTTCTGGCGGTGGGCGCCAAGGAATCCGCCGTCGTCGCCCCCGCGCTGCTCGCCCTCTACTGGTGGTGGTTTCGCCGCGCCGAATCCCGTCGCGCCTGGCTCACGCTGCTGGCAGCGGCTTCGGTGGCGGTCGGCGGATTTGTTGTCGCCCGCTTCGCACTGGAGCCGCGCGAGTCGCTCATTTTTCAGCGCAAACCGGAGCGGTTGGGCGGCAGTTGGGCTGCCACGGCCAAACTACAACCGCGCATCTGGGCGTTTTACCTGCGGCAGATCGTCTGGCCGGGCGACCTGTGCGCCGAATACGGCCCGTGGAACATCCGCAACTTCAAACTGCCCGTCGCCGTCGCCGTTCTGGCGGCCGTGATCGCTGCCCAGGTGTGGTGGGGACGGCGCGACCGCGCGTTTGCCCTCGGCGCGGCGACCTTTTGGCTGGCGTTGCTGCCGGTCTCCAATCTGGTGCCGATTTACCAGCCGATGGCCGACCGGTTTTTGTATCTGCCGCTGGCCGGGATGGCGCTCAGCGTGGGCGCGCTGGCGACGCGATGGCGTTACGGCCCCCTTGTGCTGGGCGCGCTGGCGCTGCCCCTGGCACCGCTGACCTGGCAGCAACAACAGGTCTGGCGCGATGAGCTGAGCCTATGGCAGCACACCGTCCAAAAAAACCCCGGCTCGCTCCACGGCTACAACAACCTCGGTTGCGCGCTGGTTAACGCGGGGCGGCTGGACGAGGCGCTGCGCATGTTCGAGCGCTCGTTGCAGGTTTCCGAGGGCAAAAATCCCGACACCTGGGCGCAAATCGCGCTCATCCTCAACGAGCGCGGGCGCACCGCGGAGGCCGATGAAGCCTTCCGCAAGGCCGTGGAGCTGGACCCGCGCCTGGCCGACCCGGACGTGATCGCGCGCGCGGTGATGTGGGAGGCGGCGCAAATCCAGCGCTGGCGCACGCTGGTCGAACGCAACCGCACCGGCAGCCGCCCGGGACACTGAATCTCGCCACCTGCTCTCCCGATCTTCCGGTGCAAAATTGGCAAGCGTCCCGCCGGCGGCGACGGCTCGCAAATGTTCCAGGAGACCGAACAAAAAAGGCCGTCATTGCTGACGGCCCGGGGTGATCGGAGTTTGCAGCGGCACTAGAGTTTGCGCCGCGAGCGCGCCAGCAGGGTCAAGCCGCCCAGCAAGCCGAGGAGAGCCGCTGAAGGTTCCGGCACAACCATGAGGTTCACCTGCCCCGCCGTGGCCGTATCAATGGCGAAGAACAGTCCGGGCTGCAACGTGGGCATGCTGCCCAGAGCCAGCCCGTTGTCGGCGAGCGTGCCGCCGTAATTGATCAGCCGCCACTTGTCGCCGGCGTTGGCCAGCAGGAAGCTGCCCGCGCCCAGCTCGGTGACATTGAGCGTGCCATCAAGCGTGAGGTTGCCGCTGACGACCAGCAGGTCGTTGACGCCGCCGCCGACGGTGGTGTTATTGCCGGCCAGCTCGAAAGAGAGCACCGCCAGACTGGTGAGGTTGAGGTCGTTGCGGAGCGTGAGCGTGCCCGGCGAAGTGCCCGGTGCGATGGTGCCGTCGGCGGTCACGTTGCCCACGACCGTGCCGTTGCCCTGAAGCGTCTGGCCGCTGCCAAGGATGAAGGTGGTCAACGACACATCAAACGTCGCGGCAGATGCGACGCTGATGTTGGTTGAGTTGGGGATGCCGCTGGCGGCGGCGAGTTGAAGGGTGCCCGTCGTAACTTTGGTTTGACCGAGATAGGTCTTGATCCCGTTGAGCAGGAGCTTGCCACTGCCGGTGGCCTGGACATCCAACCCGCCATTGCCGGTGACCGGACCGCTGAACGTGAGCGTGCTCGCCGTGGCGACCGTCACGGGGATGGCCGGATGATTCAACACCAGGCTGCTGCCCACGTTCGGGCTGGTGGTCGTTCCGGTGAAGACGACGTTGCCGATGGAGTCGGCGTTCGGGCCGATCGTGATGAGGGACGAGGCCGTGTTGAAGGTGCCGCCGATGCCGCGCCAGATCAGGTTGCCATCGTTGAGATTCATGCCGCCCGCGGTGATGCCCGCTTCGGTCTGAATGCTGCCGGTGCCCTCCTTGGTGATGATCCCTGTTCCGATGTTGAACGTGCCCGTATTCAGGCGCGTGTTGGCGGCTCCGGCAAAGGTCACGTTGTAGTTGGCGCCGCCGTCGGTCATCGCGCCGGTGATGGTGAACATGCCGGTGTCGGCCGAGATTCTTACGCCGTCCGAACCGAAGGTAATCGGCCCCGACCAGGTGCGTGTGCCGGTGCTGCGCAATGCGCCCGCGCCGCCTACGCCGGTGCCGTTGAGCACGATCGGTTCGGCCATGATCGGCGTGTTCAGCAGCACCGCGCCACCGCTCACCACCACCGTGTTGCCCGCCGTCGTGCCCAGCGCACTGGCGTTGCCCAGCAGGATCGTGCCGTTCTGCACGGTGGTCACGCCGGTATAGGTGTTTGCGCCGGTGAAATTGACCTGCCCGCCGCCGATCTTGGTCACGTTCTGGTTGTTGACGCCACCGGAAATCACCGAACTGATGACTGTGGTCAGGCCGGAGGCGATGTCAAAAGTGCCGCCCCCGGTCACATTGATCGAAAGGCCGCCGCCGCTCAGTGTCACGGCTCCTTCTTCGACCCGCACGCCCTGGATGAGATGCGTGCCACTGACGGTGACGGTGAACGTGCCGCTGGCGTCGGTTCCCGCCGAGAACACCGCCGTGTCGCCGGGCGTCCACGCAGCCGTGGGCGAGGAACCCGTGGAATCGGCCGACCAGTTGGCGGTGGTCGCGTCCCACGTGCCCGCCGGCGCTGAGCCACCCGCGCCGGGCGTCGCGCCGTCAATGTCCCAGAAACTGTCGGCGGCGCGGAGGGTGGAAATTGGGGAGATGACAACGGCCAGGCTGAACACAGCGGCGACAACAAGACACGAGGATTTCTTCATAAATTTCGCACGAGTTTTGGGTGAAACTTCGCCGCTCTTGTTGCACACCATCCGCCGGAAGTCAAGCCGCGAGGTTCAAAAATTTTTTTCCGCCTCTCGGCCCGTTGCCTGTCTTGTCAACGCGCACCGCCTGCCGATAAGGTCAGCGTGCGCGTTCGGGCGAAGGCCCCGACCCGCGCGGGTGGATGAGACTCATCGGTCAGCTTTCCAGTGAGGAGCAGGCGCGCCGTTTTGCGGACTTCCTGCTGACGCGCGGCATCCATCATCAGCTCGAGCATGAAGGCGACGGTCACTGGGCCGTTTGGATTCAGGAGGAGGACCGCGTGGCCGAGGCGCGGCAATGGCTGACGCAATTTCAAGCGGATCCCACAGCGAAAGAATTTTTGGAGGCGACACGTCTGGCCCGACAACAACGCTCAAGCCCGGCGGCGGAGCCGACGCCCCCGCCGCGGCCGAGCCGTAGGGCGCGTCGGCTGCTGCCGGAGTTCGGGGCCTTCGGCGCCGGGCCGCTCACGTTCGTGTTGATGGCGGTGTGCGTGGCGGTGGCGCTGGTCTCGTATGTGAGCCGGGACCTCGGCGTCCGCGAGCATTTGCTGCTCTGGCTGCCGGCGGTGTTCCAGGGCGAAGTGTGGCGGTTGGTGACGCCGATTTTCGTGCACTTCGGCATCCTGCATCTGCTGTTCAACCTGCTCTGGTTGTTTCAACTCGGCTCGATGATCGAGCGTCGGCTGGGCACGGGCACGCTCGCGGCGGTGGTGCTGGGGACGGCGGCGCTCTCGAACCTGGCGCAATACTTCGCCAGCGGCCCGAATTTCGGCGGCATGTCCGGCGTGGTCTATGCCCTGGCCGGTTACGTCTGGATGCGCGGCAAGCACGACCCGAACGCCGACGTGTATCTCGACCCGCAAAGCATCCAGTGGTTGCTGATCTGGCTGGTGCTGTGTTTCACGGGCCTGCTCGGGCCGGTGGCCAACACTGCGCACGTGGTGGGTCTGATCTCCGGCGCGGCGTGGGGTCGGTTCGCCGCCTGGCGCACGTGGCGGCGATGAGGGCCGCCAGCGCTGCGGCGTGATTCAATCAAACATCTTGCCCGGATTCAGGATGCCGTTGGGATCAAACGCGCGCCGCACCTCGCGCATCACGCGCATCGGCACCTCCCCGGCGAACCTGGGCAGGAACGATTTCTTGGCCAGGCCGATGCCGTGTTCGCCGGTGATCGTGCCGCCCAGCCGGATGGCTTCGTCGAAGATTTCTTTGAACGCTTCTTCAACGCGGTGCATTTCCTCGGCGTTGCGCTCGTCGGTCAGGAAGGTCGGATGCAAGTTGCCGTCGCCCATGTGACCGAAGGTGCCGATTTTGAGACGGTATTTGCGGGCGACGCCCTCGATGAAGCGGATCATGCGCGCCAGTTCGCTGCGCGGCACGGTGGCGTCTTCCAAAATGGTGGTGGGGGCGACGCGCGCCAGCGCCGAGAAGGCGTTGCGGCGGGCGGCGGCCAGGCGCGTGGCTTCGGCCTCGTCGGCCGCCACGCGCACCTGGAGCGCGCCGTTTTTGCGGGCCAGCTCCTCCATTTTCGCGGCTTCCTCGGCAACGGCGGCGGGGTGCCCGTCGGTTTCCATCAACAGCAACGCCTCGCAATCCAGCGGCAGGCCGACGTGCGCGTAGTCCTCGACGCAATGGATCGTTGTGCGGTCGAGGAACTCCAGCGTGCAGGGGATGATGTGCGCGGCGATGATGTCGGAGACCGTTTGCGCGGCCTGATCCATCGCGGCGTAGGTGGCCAGGAGCGTTTTCTTGGCGGCGGGTTTGGGCAGCAGGCGCAAGAGCACCCTGGTGATGACGCCCAGCGTGCCTTCGGAGCCGATGAACAGGTCGCGCAACGAATACCCGGCCACGTCCTTGACGCATTTGTTGCCCGTCCAGCAGACCTCGCCATCGGGCAGCACGACTTCCAGGCCCATGACGTAGTTGCGCGTGATGCCGTATTTGAGGCCGCGCAGGCCGCCGGAGTTTTCGGCGACGTTGCCGCCGATGGTTGAAATTTTCATCGAGCCGGGGTCGGGCGGATAAAACAGCCCGGCGGCGAGCGCGGCATCGGAAATGGCCTGCGTGGTGGCGCCCGCCTCGGCCAGCAACGTGAGGTTGGCGCGGTCCAACTCGAGGATGCGGTCCATCTTGACCAGGCAGAGCACGATGCAATCGGGCACGGGCACGCTGCCGCCGCTCAGGCCCGTACCGGAGCCGCGCGTGACCACGGGCGTGCGGGTCTGATTGGCGAGTTTGAGGATGGCAGCAACCTGCGCCGTCTCGCGCGGGAAGACAACACAACCGGGCAGTTGTTTGAGAGCCGCCGTGCCGTCGAACGCGTAGGGGATGAGGTCTTCGCGCGCGGTCAGGACGTTCTCCCGGCCAACGATCTGTCCGAGAGCCGCCAGCGTGTCGTGCGTCAGAGCCATAGGCGCCGGGGCGAGCATGTTGGAGGGGTGCGCAACGGTCAAGGCAAGCGGGCGGATGCGGTCACCAATGCGCGTCCTGCGGTGTGAGACGCGGGCGCTGGCGGTCGAATTGCCAACTTCGGGCCGAACGTGGGCAGCGAATGCGCGATGCGGAGTTGCGTGAGCGGCAGGCGCGCGCCCGTTGAGTGCGCTGGTGAGAGTCCGGAAAACGCCCGATGTGGTGCGGCGCTCGGCTTGTTATTTGGCCCAGTCCGGGTGCTCGATGAAGGCGTAGCAGAGCATGTGCAGGATGCCCATTTGCGCGTCTTCAACCCGGCCGTAGTGGGTGTCGTTGATGACGAGCACGCGCTCGGCGATTTCGGCCATGCGCCCGCGTTTGGCGCCGACCAGCGCGACGGTTCGCAGGCCGTGCTCGCGCGCCCATTGCAGGGCCTTGACACAGTTGGGCGAGTTGCCGCTCACGCTCACGCCAATGGCCACGTCGCCCGGCCGCCCGTAGTTCTGCAACTGCCCGACGAACACGTCCTCGTAGGAATAATCGTTCGAGAGCGCCGTCATCCACGGCACGTTGTCGTTGAGCGAGAGCACCCGAAAGCGCCGGCCGACCTTGTCGGACGCGCCCTTGCCCAGGTCGGTGGCAAAGTGCGACGCATTGGCCGCGCTGCCGCCGTTGCCGAAGACGAAAATCTGCCGCTCCTGCTGCAACGCGCGCCGCAGTTCCTCGATCAACTCCGCCACTGCATCCACTGGAATCGAGTCGTGGGCCGCTTTCTGGGCGCGGATGTAATCGGAAATCCATTGTTTCATGGTTGTGGCAGCTTGGCCCGGAAGGCCTGCGCTGTCAGGAGCAAAATCACCCGGCGGGCGGCAGCAGGTCGCGATAGAGCGCGGCGACATCCAGCGCCCAGCGCGTCAGCGCGCGGCTCAAGGGCACGGCCCCGGTGAGCAACGGCAAAGCGACGAGCAACACCGCGGCGTTGCCCAGAAAAATCACCACGGCGGAAAACAGGTAGCCCTGGCTGGTGATGTCACTCTGCCGGGTTTTGAGCACGTGCGCGGTGAGGGTGACGTGGAAGGCGTAGGCCGCGCCCAGCAGCAGGTGAAACCACACGCGAAAACGCGCCCAGTCCCCCAGCGCCTCGCCAAGGCCAAACACCGCGACCAGCAACGCGGCGTAGAGCGGGAAGAAATACGGCGCCAGCGCGATGAGGAAGTTGACCTTGTCGGTGACGATGTGTCCGCCGTTGGCCGTGGCGCGGAATCGCTTCACGCGCCCGCCGAAGAGCCAGACCCAGAGCGCGTGCGTCAGTTCGTGGCCGAAGACGTAAATCCACATCGGCCGGGGCAGCAGCAGGTAAATGGCGATCCAGCAGCCCGCGCCCGCGAGCAGCGGCACCAGCACCACGTCCGCTCCGCCGCATTCTCGCGCCAGTTCCCAGAGCGTCCGCGCCGTGCCGGCGCACGCCGGCAGCAGCAGCAGCGCGAGGATGAATTTGACCCATTTCGGCACGGGCGGATTTTCGGAAAAGCCGGATGGGGCGCGAGGAATTTAATCCGGCAGGCCGGTCGCGGGCCGTGGCGGGGCATCAGCGGACGCGGCGGGTTGCGTCAGCGTTGGTTCAGGGCGGTTTGGAGCGCGCGCAAACACCGTTCGTTTTGCGGCGGGGTGCCGATGGTGATGCGAATCCATTCGCCCAGCGCGTAGCTGCCCATCGGGCGCACGATGACGCCCTGTCGCTGCATCGCCTCGAACACGCGCTGACCGTCACCCACGCGCACCAGGATGAAATTCGCCGCCGAGGGAAGGAATTCCAGACCGAGGCGCGCGAACGCCGCTTCAAAAAACCGCAGACCCTGCGCGTTGTTCTCGCGGGTGCGTTGCACGTGCTCGGCGTCATCCAGCGCGGCGAGGGCGGCGGCCTGGGCCAGCGCGTTGACGTTGAAGGGTTGCCGCGCCTTTTCCAGCAGCGCGATCAGCTCGGGCACGCCGATGCCGTAGCCCAGGCGCAGTCCGGCCAGCCCGTAGATTTTCGAAAAGGTGCGAAGCAGGAGCAGATTCGGCAGCGCACCGGTGCGCACCTCCGACAAGAGGTCCGGCGGCGAATCGAGAAATTCAACGTAGGCCTCGTCCACGACGAGCAGCACGTGCGGGGGCACGGCGCGGGCGAAGCGCAGCAGTTCGGCGGCGGGCACGGTCGTGCCGGTGGGGTTGTTCGGGTTGGCGACGAACACGACGCGCGTGCGGGGCGTGATGGCGCGCTGCATTGCCCCCAGATCGTGGGCGTAATGCCTCGCCGGCACGGTGACGAGGTTGGCGCCGAACAGTTGCGTCACCAGCGGATAAACGGCGAAGCAAAATTCGGACACGACCACCTCGACACCGTGTGTCATGTAGGCGTGGCCGACCAGTTCGATGAGTTCGTTGGAGCCGTTGCCCAAAAGCAGGTTGGCCGGTTGCACGCCCAGGTGCGCGGCGAGTTTTTGTTTGAGATAAAAGGCGTTGCCGTCGGGATACAGATTCACCCGCGACAGCGCCTCCTGCAGCGCGGCCAGAGCTTTGGGCGAGGGGCCGAGCGGGTTCTCGTTGGACGCGAGCTTGAGGATGTCGTCGGGCGGCAGGCCCAGTTCGCGGGCGACCTCTTCGATGGGCCGGCCGGGTTGATAGACGGGCAGGGCCGCCAGCGCGGTGTTGACGGGCGGCGGGACGGCGGGCTTGTCGGGACTCGCTTGCAACGCGCGGCTAGGAAACCGGCTGCGGCGGGGCTGTCAAGCTCGCAGGCGCACGCAAACCATTCGGAGGCTGTTGCGCCACGTTCCGACGCGGCGCGAAACTCCGGGCTTGAAGCGGCTCACGAGACGGCGAGCGCGTTTCGCGAGGCAGTCGAAAGCGTTTTCATTGGCGCGTTGAGGTGGCGGGCCGTGGTGTTTTTGGCGCGCACCGCGGTCTTGCGTCCGCGGCGCGGGCCGTTTGAATGAGCGCCATGCAACCCGTCATCGTGTCCCCGGAATCGCGCGAGCCGACGGTTTCGCTTGGGGAAATGTTGGGCTGGATTCGGCAGATCGTGGGCTTTGGCACGCGGCGACCCGGCTACCGGCAAAGTCTGCAACTGGAGGAATGGCTTGAGGAGACGTGGCGTCGGTTTGGGTTGGCGGAGGTGCGACGCGAACCGGTGGCGGTGAACGGCTGGTGGCCGGAGCAGAGCGGGCTGGTGATTCCGGGCGAAAACACCGAGCTGCCGTGTTTTGCGATTCCCTACACGGCCTGGACCGGGGCGGCGGGCCTTGAGGCGGAGCTGGTGTTCGTGGGCGAGGGCACGCCGCAGGATTTTGAGTCGCGCGAGGTGCGGGACCGAATTGTCGTGGTGGAGATGCGTTTTGCGGTGCTGGTGGGCGCGGCGCTGAAGCAGGGCGCGCGCTTCGTTTGTGACGCGGCGGGGAGCATTCCCGATGGTCCGCTGCACGTGGCCAACTGGCTCATTCGCAACTTCGGGGCTTACTACGAAGCGGCGCGACGCGGCGCGGCGGGGCTGGTGGGGTTGTTGGTGGACGCGCCGGTGGACGGGTGCGAGTTTTATGTGCCTTACGACGGTTTCATGAAACGCCTGCCCGCGGTGTGGGTGGGCCGCGAACACGCCGATCACCTCCGGGCGCTGGCCCGCTCGGGCGTCAGGGCGCGGCTGGTGAGCACGGGCGAACATCGCGTGGTGAACTCGCACAACGTCGTGGGCGTGTTGCCGGGTCGCGGCGCCGGCGCGGGCGGCTCGAACGAAAACATCATCGTGACCTGCCATCATGACGCGCCGTTTGCCTCGGCGGTGGAGGACGCTTCGGGACTGGCGGTGTTGCTGGCGTTGGCGCGAGAGTTTGCGGCGCGAGCGGCAGCCGGCAAGCGGCTGGCGCGTGACCTGATTTTTGTGGCGGCTTCGGGCCATTTTCACGGCGGGATTGGGAATCGTAGCTTTGTGGAGCGACACGCCGAAGGATTGTTGCGCCGGACGGTGGCGGCGTTTGGAGTCGAGCACATTGCCGAAGAGGTCGAGGCCGATGGCTCGGGCGGGTATCGCCTGACCGGACGGCCGGAGGTGCGGGCGTTGTTTTTCGATGGCAGCGCCGCTTTCGCGCAGGTGCTCGCCCAGGAGGCGCAAAGAGCGGGGTTGGAGCGGTTGATTTGCGCGGATGCCTACGCCTTTGGCCCGGAGCCGCCCTGTGACAGCGCGCCCTTTTTCACAGCGGGCGTCCCCTCCGCCTGCCACATCTCCGGCCCGCTCTACCTGTTCGATCCGCACGACACCACCGACAAGGTGCGCGTGGCTGATCTGGTGCCGGTGGCGCGGTTTTTCGCGCGGGTGATTGCGCAGGTGGACGCGATGGAGGCCGGCGCGCTGGCCGGCGGAATGAAACGACCTCGTGGCTCGCCGCCGCCTCCGCCGCCGCCGTGGTTTCGCCCGCCGGATTGAGCGGGTCGGGCAGCGGCCGACGCGGCTTGAGCGGGGCGTGCGCACGCGCGCTGCGGGAGCTTTGCCGCCACTTCCGTCAACTCGCAGGGGCCGGGCCGGCGCGGCGAGAACGCCGTTGGCGGATGGCGAGAGAAACGCGGGGCGAATTCCGAGGCGGTCAGCGGGCCTTCAACGGTTCAATTCCACGCGCGCCGTTTCGCGGTCACATTGCAAATAGCCCAGACCGCGAGCGGCCTTTTGAAGCACAACGCCCCGGAAGATGCGGGACAGGCCGCTGGCCGGGTCGGCCACTCTTCCCATGAACGTGCCGCTGCCGCGGGAGATGCTCATCGAAAGCCGATTCGGGCCGAGCGGGAGGACCTTGTCGTTCGGGCCCAGAGCGATGGGGTTGATCGCAGGGCTGGCGAGACACGGGCCGTCAAACACCACCTGCCCGTTGGTGAACCCCAGCGCCGAATCGGCCGCCGTCAGCGGCGGGACGAACACCGAACCGATTGCATCGAACGCCGCGGCAAAGCCTGCCGGATAAAAGCGCGCCGCCGCGTCGGATGGTTTGATCCACACGATGCTGCCGCGCAGATCGTCAGAGGTCCGGCTTTCAAAAATGATCCATCCCAGCGCGCAGCCGCGTCCGCCGTAAAGGCTCGCGTACAAGGGCCAGGCGCCGTCGGGCGAGAGCCAGGCGGTTTGGCTCATGCGCGTGTCATCCGCCAGCATGCCCGAAAAGGTCAGCCGGCCGGCCGGTGAAACGCGCAACGTGCCCGCGCCGTGCCCGGCGGGCAGGTTGCGGTCGTTGGACTTGCCGAGCAGAGCCATCGTGTAATTGCCGGTCAGCGGGCACGGGCGGGTGACGGAATCGAACACGACACGATCGCCACTCAGCATGGCAACCCACTCTCGCCCGTCACCTACGGTCCCCAGCACCCGGTCATTGTTGCCCTTGTCTCCGAATTGCAGTTTCAGGTTCAGGGGCGACCCGTCGCTGCGAGCGAGCGTTTGTTCGGCCAGGCCATTGATCGGAAGCATGCCGCTGAAGGGGATGCGGAGTCCCCCAAGTTGCAAACGGCCCGAATAGGTGCCGCGCGCCGTCAGCGTCAGGGTGAAGAATCCGGCGCGGTCGTGACGCACGCCGTTGGTTTCGTAGAACAGCCCGTTGTATTGGCCCGCCAGCGGCGCAAAGGGACTCGGGATGAAAGTCGCCTCCAGAAACAAGCCCGGTTGCATGACGAAATTCAGGCGCGGCTCGCTCGAACGAACCGTGCCGCTCCAGCCGGCAAACACGTAACCGGCCATCGGCACGGCCGCGACCGTGTAGGTTTTCCAGAGGGCCAGGTTGCGCCCACTGTAGTCGGGGCTGATGTAACCCTGCCCGCGCACCCGAAACACCGGTCGCGCAGTCGCGCTCGATTGCAGTCCCCAGGGCGCCCACATCACTTCGTTGGACGGGGCGCTTTCGCCGCCGAGTGCATCCAGAGCGGTCACCGCAAAATACAGCGCGGGAGCGGGCGGCAGGTTGTTCAACTCAACCTCCGTGACGTTGCCGACCGAGATGACGTTGGTGTAACGGCGACTGGCCCCGCCGACATAAACGTTGTAGCCGACGACGTTCGGGTCAGGGCTGGCATCCCAAACCAGGCGCAAGCCTCCGAGCGCGCGCGTTTCGAGGGCCGGAAACAAAGCCAGACTCGACGCGAGCAAAAACGCGCAGCGCAACAGGACGCCACCATCCCCGCTCCGGCGGTTTGCGGAGGAGTTCCGCCGCGAAGGGGACACACGCACGGCGCTGGTCGGTTGACAGGTCAAATTCAGGCCCAGTCATAGCCCACCGTGCGCTGACTTGAAAAGGCAATTCTCCCGAGACCTCGGATCATCCGCCTGACGGCGAATCACCGCGCGGCGACAAGGTTTCCCTCGCCTGCCAAACCGCAGCGGCCAGAGCGTGTCCGGTTGGCTGCCGCCGAGCCGGTTTTGAATTGAAGCGCCTCGCTGCCGCTCGCCAGAATCCGCGCCCGTGAGCGAGCTTTTGAACCCGGCGCTCCTGTGGCTGGGCCGGTTGCATCCGCTGCTGGTCCATCTGCCCATCGGTTTTCTGATCCTGTTGGCCATTCTGGAATGCGCCGCCGGCACGACCCGGTTTCGCGCAGCCGCCGCCGCGCGGCCGCTCGTGCTGGTGGCCTCGATGCTTTCGGCACTTGTCGCCGCCGCCTGCGGGTGGTTGCTCGCGCGCGAGGGCGATTACGCGCCCGGCGCGCTGGCGTGGCATCGCTGGTTGGGCACGGCGCTGGTGCCGGCGGTGCTGGTGCTGGGCGCGTTGGGACGAACGCCGGGCCTGGCGTATCGGCTCTGGCTCGCGGGCACAGTGGTGTTGTTGGTGGTCACCGGACATTTCGGCGGCACTCTGGTGCGGGGAGAGGATTACCTCTTGCCCTGGCGTTGGAGCGAACGCGCGCGCGACCCACGCGCCGACAGCGCGAGTGCGGCCCCGATGGAGGCGGCAAGCCCGACGATTTACAGTGCGCTGGTTCAACCGGTCTTGGAACAGTACTGCGTCGGCTGCCACGGGCCCGAAAAGGCCAAGGCGCGCCTGCGGCTGGACACAGCCGAAGGGGTTTTTGCCGGAGGCGATTCCGGCCCGGTCATCGAACCGGGCCGCGCGAGCCGAAGCCTGTTGATCAAACGTCTGCGACTGCCCCTGGACTCCGACGAGCACATGCCCCCCGACGGCAAACCGCAACCGCATCCGCACCAGATCGCGCTGCTGGAATGGTGGATCAATCTGGGCGCGCCCACCAACCGGTTGCTCGGCGAACTGTCTCTGCCCAACGTGCCATGAACCTCCACAGCGAACTGATCCCGGCCCGCCAGCGCGAGTCCCGCGCCCTGATGCTCATGCTTCACGGACTGGGCGACAGCCTCGAAGGCTACCGCTGGTGGCCCGACGCGATGGGCCTGCCGTGGATGAACTACCTGCTGGTCAACGCGCCCGACGAATACTTTGGCGGCTGGTCGTGGTTTGATTTCACGGGCGACATCGTGCCCGGGGTGCAGCGCAGTCGCCGGCTGCTCTTTGAGTTGCTCGACCAGATGCGGGCGAAAGGTTTTCCAACCGAGCTGACGACGATCGGCGGGTTTTCACAGGGCGGCCTGATGAGCGTGGAGGTGGGCCTGCGCTACCCGCACCGGTTGGCGGGCATTGTCTGCATCAGCGGGTTTGTGTGCGAACCGGAAAAACTCGTCGAAGAAATGCCGCCGGTGGCGTTTGAGCAGCGGCTCTTGATCACGCACGGGACGATTGATCCGTTGATTCCCTTTGCCGAGGTGCGCGAACAGGTGAACATCCTCAAAGCCGCCGGACTGCGTGTCGAATGGCACGAACTGGTCAAGGAACACACCATCGCGGGCGAGGAGGAACTCGACCTGATCCGGCGGTTTGTGAAAGCCGGTTATTCCGCGGCCGCCGGCTGAACCGCCGGGGCGGCAACCAAGCCCCGGTCAACGGGTCGGCCGGCCATTCGTCTCGGGACGAATCTCGCCAGGAGGCCGCCGCAGTTGAAGCGGCGACAAAAATTTTTCAACTCCGGGTTTGACATCGGGGCGGCTCGCGCTAAAGTTCGGGCAAAGAACAACTTCGAGCGCCTATGAAACAGAACCGCATGTTCCTGAACTGGTTGGTGGGGGTTGGTTTGGCGTTTTGCATGGTCTCCAGCGCCGTTGCCCAGGCGATGGGCGAACGAACCGCCCAAGTGGTCCGCATCAAGGGCCAGGCCCGTTATTCGACCGGTAACAATGTTTGGCAGCCGTTGGAAGTGGGCACGACCATCCGCGCCGGTTACGTCATTCAAACCGCTGCCGATTCGTTCGTGGACCTGGTGTTGGGCGAAACGGCGCCCGGTCCGTCGCGCGTCATCGTGGGCAACGTCATCACCTACACCCCGCGCGTCGAGCAGGACGTGATTCGCATCTTTTCCGACAGCGTGCTGGCTTTCGACAAGCTGGCCATGATGAAGTCCGGCGCCGATGAGGTCACCGACACCCAACTGGATTTGCGCGCGGGCAAAATTTTCGGTTCAGTCCGCAAGCTTTCGCCGGCCTCCCGGTATGAGGTGAAACTGCCCAACGGTGTGGCAGGCGTTCGCGGCACGACTTTCACGATCACCGCCGCCGGCGTGATTGAAGTGACCACCGGTTCGGTGGTGGTCTCGTGGACCGGGCCCGATGGCAAGCCGATGAGTCAAATCGTCAACGCCGGTTATCAGTTCGACCTGCGCACGCTCTCGCTGACGCCCCTGCCTCCGGAGAAGCAGGGCCAGCCCTACATCAGCAGCGTCTCGGTCGCGCGCGAAGTGGCGATTGACCAGACCATTTACTACGTCTCGCCCAGAGTGCCCTAGGCGCTCGGCCCTGGGCGGGCGATTTCAAAGACCGAAGCGACCTTGTGTTGCTTCGGTCTTTTTGTTTAGTTCGGTCTCGTGAAGCTCCACGGCCCCTGGCGGGCGCCCGCGCTCATCACCGGCGCCGTCCTCGCGCTGGTCGCTCTGGCGCGTGTGGCGCAACCCGGTTTTTTGGAGCGGCTCGAACGCCTCACCTACGATCAGCGCGTGCGTCTGGCGCTGCGGTTTCCCGCGCCGGTGGCGACCAACCTCGGTTTCGTTTTCATGAGTGACGAGAGCATCGCCGCGGTCAAAAGCGGCGAACTCGGCTATCGCTTCGGACTTTACTGGCCGCGCCAGGTCTATGGCCGACTCATCGAAGAACTGGCGACGCAGGGCGCCGAGGTGGTGGCCATGGACGTGTTGTTTGGCGAGTTGCGCGAGGATCATCCCAGCGTGCACCTGGCCGACGGGCAGTTCATCGAATCGGACGAGTACTTCGCGCATCAACTGCGACGTGCTGGGAACGTCATCCTGGCCACCACGCCGGAGTTGGAGCCGCCACCACTGTTCGCCACCAACGCCGCCGCGCTGGGCGACATTTCCACGGACAAAGACCCCGACGGCAGCCTGCGCCGGGCACGCCTGTTTCGCACCTATCGGCGCTGGCATCCGCTGTTCAAACAGGTCGAGGCCGATCCCGGTTACGGAATTGATTTGCGGCAGGCGCGCTGCGAGCCGGGCCGCATCGTTCTGCCGCGCGCCAACGGCGAAGAGATCGTTGTGCCCGTGGACGAGGAGAATCGGTTTGACCTGGCCGATTTTGTCGGGGAGCACCTGCCGCCGGGCACACCCCGCAAAGCCCGGGCGTTCACCGAGGAGCGCGTCTGGCACATGGGCGTGGTGCTGGCCGCGCGCGCGCTGGGGTTGGACCTGGATCGTGCCCAGGTGGACCTGCGCGCCGGGCGTGTCCTGCTGCGCTCCACCAACGGCCTGGAACGCATCATCCCGCTGGAACGCGACGGGACATTCTGGATTGACTGGTGCCTGCCGCCGGATGATCCCCGCCTGGCCGCCGAACCGGTGCACCGGCTGCTCTGGCAGCACAAACAGCGATTACTGGGCCAGACCAACGGCCTGTCGGAAAACTGGCGCGGCCGGCTCGCCGTCATCGGCTCCAGCGCGCAAGGCAACGACCTGACCGACCGCGGCATCACGCCCATCGCCGAGCGCGAAACGCTGCTCGTGAGCAAGCACTGGAACGTGGCCAATTCCATTCTCACGGGCCGATTTGTCCGACGCTCGTCGCTGGGCACCGACCTGGCCCTGCTGACGTCGCTGGCCGTGCTCACGGCCATGATCACCTGGCGCTGGCGCGCCTTCACGGCCTCCGGCGCCGTGGCATTGCTGGCGCTCCTCTATGCCGCAACGGCCGCGGCGGTTTATGTCCACCACCGTTACTGGCTGCCGATCGTGCTGCCGATTGGCGGCGCGATGTTGCTGCCCCACGGATTGCTCGTCACCTACCGCGTGGTGTTTGAGGAGCGGGAACGCCGCCGCGTCAAACACATCTTCTCCAAGGTCGTTTCGCCCGAGGTCGTCAACGAACTGCTTCAGGCCGAGACCCTCTCACTGGGGGGCACGCGACGCGAGGTGACGGTGCTCTTTGCCGATGTGCGCGGGTTCACCGAGTTGACCGACCGCACGCATGAGCGCGTGGCCGAATACGTGAGCCGTCACGGCCTCTCGCCCCGGGCGGCCGAGGCCTGCTACGAGGAGTTCGCGCGCGAACTGCTCGCCACGGTCAACCTGTATCTGTCAGCCGTCGCCGATGCCGTCAAAGCGCAGGGCGGCACGCTCGACAAATACATTGGCGATTGCGTCATGGCGTTCTGGGGCGCGCCCCAATCCAATCCGCATCACGCCGTGGCGTGCGTTCGCGCGGCCATGGACGCCCAACGCCGCATCCACGAACTCAATCAGCGTCGCGCGGCCGAGAATCCCCAACGCGAGTTGGAAAACCGGGCGCGCGCTGTCGCCGGCCTGCCACCCCGCCCGTTGCTACCCACGCTCGCTCTGGGCACGGGCATTAACACCGGCACCGTCACCGTCGGCCTCATGGGCTCGGACGCGCACCTGTGGAACTACACGATCTTCGGGCGCGAGGTGAACCTCGCCAGCCGACTCGAGGGCGTCTCCGGGCGCGGCCGCATCATCATCAGCGAAACCACCTACCAACACCTCCAACGCGATGATCCGGCACTGGCCGCCACCTGCGTGGAACTCGAACCGGTCACGCCCAAGGGGTTCAACCGCCCGATCCGAATTTTTGAAGTACCCTGGCTGCCGCCCGAGGCGAAAGCCGAATCGTTCCAGACCCTCATGATCGCCAGGCCCGACTCCTGAGGCGGGCGCGCCCGCCAAATCGCATCAACCGTCGGTGAGGCCTCACCCTGCGTCGAGCCGGCCCGATTAAACCGCATCGCGGACAACGGCGCGTTGGTGTGCGTCGCCGAAAACACGCCCGTGCCGTCGGCCCGCAGCCTGCGCCGCAGCACACGGCGGCGGCCGGCCTCCAACTTCCATTGTCCGCCCTCGCGCTGTCATCGCGCCCGTTCGTTGTCCTGAGCGGCCAGTGCGCGCACCAGCGCCTGCAGCTCGGTCACTGCCTCGCGCAAACGGGCGTTTTCGGCCTCGCGCTCTTTCAATGCCGCCTCCAACCTCCGCATCCGCGCTTCCACCCCCTGACTCCTGTCTCCCAACTCCTGACTTCTGGCTTCTAACTTCTGATTCAACCCTTGGATGGCCGCCAGCGCCCCCCCGTCGGCGTCCACCGTCCCGATACTTTGGTCGTCCGTGCCCAGGCCGAAGGCGGCGCGGAAATCCTGCGCGGTGGGGCCCAGATGCTTCACGCCGGCAGCTTCGTTGGTGTAACGCCACTGACGCACCGGCAGCGCCAGCACCTTCTCCAGCACCGCCCGCCCATCCACCTCCGCAAAATCGGTCTTGCGATGCCGGTCGGAGGCGTTTTGCCACACGCCGCCCAGCGTGAGGCTGGCCCCGACGGAGGTTTCGATCAGTTGGCCGCCGGAAGCGATGCGGCCGAAGTTCATCCAATACTGGCCGCCGCCGTCGGGGCGTTGGGCGCCGCAG